>JAFRZX010000010.1 GCA_017442315.1 Bacteroidales bacterium | reverse complement strand
TCAAGCTGTCTCTAACGCCACGAGGAGATAATCCGTTTCATATTCAAGAAATTCAACAAGCCACTTATGATCCACGACGCTACCCCACTGAATGACATGATCTAGAATATCTTCCTTCTGCATTTTTACCACCCAACATCCCCAATCGGTCTGCACAGCATCTTCATGCTTCATAATAACACCATATAGCCCATTGCATTCAAGATATGGAGTGATTTGGTCTGGATAGTATCCATGATAGTCACCTTCACCTGCCTTTGCGATTTCATAATCAAATGTTTCGGATTGAACCTTTCCGATATAAACGTGCATTCCCATATCTTTATATTCTTTTTAGGGTGTTTTAATAATTGTACATCATTGCCGTCGCTGCTGCTGACACGGGATATTTCTCTTCCAAGAACACTTCCAAGAAGTCGTCGTACTCCTTCATTCGGTTCTTTGCTACCGTCGTGGAAACTTTTAACTTCGTCGTCAGATAATCGTAAACTTGCTGTTTGTAGTCTTCTAAAGTCATAGAGCAATACACTTCTGTAAGATATGTGGCGGCGACTGTTCTTTTTTCTTTAATACTCATCTGCGATTGATGCTAAATGTTTCATTGCAAGAGAAGATTCATCACTGTCGGCATATCTGCACTGTCCGCCGGTCACTACAAGACATTGCGGTCCTCCAACGCACAAAGCAACATCGCCATCCACACAGTCATCTGTAAACATATACTCGACAAAATGCTTTCCTTGTTCCAATTCACCGAGGTACTTATAATCCCCTGACGGATCATTTATAAATTCTTTTGCAATGTTCAGTATTTCATCCATAACATATCAATAAATTCAAAAAGGGCTTTACTGATCTCGACGGCTTTTACCCCGCACGAACAGGCTCTCAGTAAATTTAATGGAAGAAGACCCTTTTGACGGGGAGATTAACTTCCAACCCTTTCGATACTGCAAAAATAAAATGCCCTTGTGCCAAACCGCGATACAAGGGCTAAATTTCTAAATATATTGATGTGTCGCGCATTGGCACACCAAAGCATTATCTTCGCAAAAACAAACAGCTACACTATGATACCAGAAGGAAACAGTATTGAGGCGATAAGAGTGCGGGAGCAGATTATCCGAGAGTTTTACAAGGAGTGGAAAGAGAAGAATCCTTCACAGAGGAAGTACAACCTTTCACTTAAAGAGTACATCAATATCAGAATGGTTTCGATTGTCGAAACCAGTGAACATGCAGCAAAAAGTTATCTGTCAACATTGGCCGTTCTTCAATTGGATTCGATTCTGACAGGAGCCAGAAAAGTTTCGATCAAAAAGTCCAAGCCGGGAAATGCAAACCAAAAACCTTTTGAACGTATTATGATTATGGAATACGAACTATTTGGTATCGGGAAAGTCAAGATGACCGTAGGAGTCCGTAGAAGGACTCAAGAAAAAGTGCAATACTGCATTACAGCAATCTCTAACGAATAGGCACTAAAAAAGCATCCCAATGACGAGATGCTCAATTTTTGCCCCTTGAGCGTGGAGGAGGTTTACACTTGCGGTGTGATGCGATGCGGGCGGGGACTTCGCACTACCCATTACATCGTCCTCTCACGACTTACAATATACTTTGGGGCTCGAAACTGAAGAGATGTTGAATTCTCATTCAGAAAGGGTTGTCATCCCTTACGCGAAATCCCCTTGACACCGCAAAAGTATATATTTTTTGTGAATCTGCAAAATCTTATCCAACTCTCAATTACTGCACTTTTACAATAGTTGGATCTATTTCCTTTTGCCATACGGAGCCTGCTCCGGTTCGCTGAGGTATTTTGTCTGTGGTGCGCAGCCATATCCGAAGACTGCCGGCTTGACGATTTCCACTGTCATTCCGAGAGCAGCGATCATTCTGTAGAAGACGGCGACACTTGGGATTATCACACCGTTTTCTATTCGGGAAATATATGACTTGGTGGTCTGAGTGCGTCTTGCCAGTTCCGCCTGTGAAACTTTCGCATCCTTTCTGGCATCACGGAGAATCAATCCTGTATAGTATGCGTATGCTTCCTCTTCGAACTTGACGCGTTCCGGAGTGCCATCCTTTCCATATCGCGCATCAAGCACCGCGTCATAATCCTGAATCATTGTTCCGTTTGTATTCATAGTATTCCTCCTTGATCTTTAATGCCTTGCTTATCTCGCTGGCTGGTGTTTTCTGTGTCTTCTTCTGAAATCCATTGAACAGAACTACTATCTTTCCTTCATCAAAAATGAAAAACACTCTGTATATGTTTCCATTAAACTCTGTTCGCAATTCATAAAGCCCATCACGTATATGCTTGACAAACTTTGTCGGCAGACGGTCCTGAGTCTTCAGCAACACCAGTCCATAGTCCACCTTCTCCCTCTCCTTGGCAGTCAGCCCCTCCATGAACTCGCCAAAATATCTGCCAAATGTTATAATCCGCCGTTTCATGTTGCAAATATATAAAAGGTTTCAATATGTTGTAACCATGTGGGCAAAAAAATACACTTTTTACCTTTTTGTAATTCTATGCTTCAGGTCAGAATTGCGGTGGCCTTCCGATCTGAATCGGGAGGCCACTATCTTTTGCTATATTTGTAAAAATGTTATCGAGTAATGTAGTAAAATGACAAATTGAGCGTCTAATGGACAAAATTGAAAAGAAAATGGAATCATTGGAACAAGATTTTGCACGAATCATACGGGGACATAGAGGGACTATATATACGGTCTGCTATATGTTTTCTAAAAATGAGGAAGAGGTTGCCGACCTTTTTCAGGATATTCTTATCAACCTATGGAATGGCTTCGAGAAGTTTCGTAGGGACTGCAGTCCCAACACATGGATCTACCGTGTCAGTCTGAATACTTGCATCTCATCAGACCGTAAGAAAAAACGTAGAGGTGAAACTGTACCGCTTGAAATGAACATCAACCTTTTCGATGATTCAGGAGAGGATTTAAAACAAATAAGATTGCTGCACGAACGTATCAGCAGGTTAGGTCCTTTTGATAGAGCGATCATACTTCTCTGGCTTGAAAACATGAGTTATGATGAGATTGGAGCCATAGTCGGAATCTCAGCCAAGAATGTTTCCGTCCGCCTTTTCAGAATCAAGGAACAGCTTAAGAAAATGTCGAACCAGTAAAATGACAACATCATGGAAAACAACACATTATTATCCCATGAACTCGAACAGATGCGCACACAGATAGGTCTGCTTAAACAGAGACTCGATCAGCAGACAATCGTGAACGACATACATATACGTAACTCGATGAAATCAAAGATTTCTGATCTCAATCGAACAGTACTTGGGACGATATTCTTAGGAATATTTGCAGTCATTTTTGCCCCGACGACTTTCTATATTAACGGGTGCTCGCTTGCATTCATTATTGCTACAGCAGTAATGCTTGCCGTGTGCTTGGGACTGACGGTTGTCCAGAAGATCAATCTTGGTAAGATGACGGATCTTTCGCAATACAATCTGATAGAGACAGCAGAAAAACTCAGCAAAGTAAGGACTCATTATAAGGAGTGGTACAAGATAGCCATACCTATGATCGTTGTCTGGGGTGGGTGGATGATCTATGAGATGGTAGAAGTTCTCGGTGTGGAAAGCCCAAAAGCAATCGGATTTTACTGCGGTGCCGGGGTCGGTCTTATAATCGGAGGCATAATCGGAATCCGGATCAACCGCAAGGTCATACAGCAGTCTAATGAAGTCCTCGCACACATCAATGAATTACAACAACAATAAGGAGAGGATGACTGACACTGTGTCGTCTACAAGGCTACTGTCACAGTATTTCCGCTGCCTGTCGCAATGGCATGTCGCGAAACACATTCATAGTCTTGCACGACTATATTTTAATAATTTGCTATCTTTGCACCCGATAAAAATACGGCTATGAAAAAACATACGATTGGAGATTGGATGAAAGCATTGAGGCCTTGGTCATTTCCTGCATCTGCAATGCCAATAATAGTTACATTGAGCTATCTGTTCTGGAAAGGGGCACAGGTCGATTGGCTTATTGGAGTATGGGTCCTGATCACAATGGTCCTGTTTCATGCGGCAGGGAATACATGGAGTGATTATTTCGATTTCAAACGTGGAGTCGACAGGAATGATACATTTGGTGCAGATACCATGACAACCGGAATGTTTGAGCCCAAGGAGATAAAGACTCTGGCATCAGCCCTTCTTGTCGTATCCTGCCTCAGCGGTATCGGTATCTTTCTTATGACAGGAGCAACAGTGTTGTGGTGTGGGATTGCAGGAGCTGTGCTGGTACTTCTCTATCCTTTCCTTAAATATAATGCATTCGGCGATCTGGATATACTTCTTACATTTGCTTTTATTCCTGTCCTTGGAGTAACATATGCTGTTACAGGCAGTTTTGATTGGGAGAGTGTATTTATCATTGCTCTTCCTGTAGGATTGATCACTGACGGAATCCTGCATTCAAACAACACGCGGGATCTCGAACATGATGGCAGGGCTGGCATAACTACCATGGCCATGTGTCTTGGAAAACGCACCTCTGCGTGGTTCTATGGTTTTGAGGTCTTGTTCCCATATGTATGGGTGGCGGTATGTTCTATTAAAGGTGGTATGCCGATACTTACTGTCATCGTATTCATGACTCTTCCGGTGGCAATAGCATGCTCAAAGACAATGAAGAATTCCGTAGAAGGCGGCAGTCATATGATCGCTGATCTGGATGTGAGGACTGCCAATCTCCAGTTGATGTTCTCAATGCTTCTGAGCCTTTCCTTTGTTATAGCACGTTTTATCTGATTGGTCTGATGGATAACGGCAAAGTATCCTTGACTCTTCCCTGGCTCGGTATAGGAATCGCAACCGTGCTTTGGACCATCATGTTCTCACCATGGACAGCTCCGTATGTAGATTTCTGGACTACGATGACTTGCTCCGCGCTGATATTGACATTGTTTTCCTGTTATGCACGTCCCCGATGGTGGAAGGATATCGAGCTGTCTGTCAGCAATGTGATGATAGGAGTTGCATTGGCGGCTTTGCTATGGGGAGTGTTCTGGCTTGGAAACATGCTATCCTCTTTGATGTTCGACTTTGCCCGTCCGCAGGTAGAGATGATATATGGAATGAAAGATGGAGCAGATCCATGGGTACTTACCTTGCTTCTTCTTTTCATTATTGGTCCTGCAGAAGAAATATTCTGGCGTGGATTCATACAGAACAGACTATCTGCCAGGTGGAATCATGATATCGGTTTTGTAATCACTACGCTTGTGTACGGATTGGTCCATCTTTCAAAATGCAACTTCATGCTGATAATGGCAGCAATGGTTGCCGGTTTTGTCTGGGGACTTGCATATCGTTTTTTCCCGGAGCGTTTCAGTGCCATTGTCATATCCCATGCTCTGTGGGATTGTGCTGTCTTCGTGTGGTTCCCTATATAAATAAGAAGCTGTTTAAAATACATATTGATAGAAAATCAAGCAACTTCTAATCTTGATTGACTGATTTTTATTGAAAAATTTGGAAAAGTTCTTGGGGGGGGGTATATTTGCAACCTATAAGAATTTGACAAATATATTTTTTCATGTATAAATCAGTGCTTAGCACATTTGTGCTTTTGTTTTCGTGCATGATCTCCATTGCACAGACAGATGATTTTCTGCAATCTGAAGTCTCTTATACCAAGCTTGACGAAAATCCTTTGGACAGATGGCATATCGGGATAGGAGCAGGCTATCATGCTGGTTTCATGCGCTTCAGTGGACTTAATAAGGGTCTGTATACTAACAGAGACAATTCAAATAGCGCGGTCTTTTCTGTTTTTGCTGAATATGCGTTTGATAGAAACAGACATTTTTTCATAAGGCCGGAAGTAACTTTCCTGGGAAGAGGGGGAACTCAGTATTTTAATGGAGTCTCAGATGTTACTCAGGGTATATACAGACTGAAATCAGGATATGTGGATCTGCGTGTTCCGGTAATGTATACTTTCCTGGATGAGAGTTCGTTGGTAAGACCATATGTGTTCGTTGCTCCTGTACTTGGATTCTCGACTGGAGGAACCTTGTCTCTTCAGGAATACACAATGTCAGGATATGAGCACTATGCAATGAAACTGTCAAAGGCAAATATGGCATCGGCATATTTTGCAGCTTCGGTAGGTGCTGGAGCAAAGTTTCAGTTCAAGATTGCCAAAAAGACATTTTATGTGGGCCTTGAAGCAGGATATGAGTATGGAATTACAGACACTTATAGTAAAAAAGAACGTAAAGGAGATATTGTAAGTGTAAATGGGACAAGGGCTGTTGTCGCCGGTGTACGTAAGTTTTCCGGTGTAGAGGTCAGAGCCAGTTTCGGGATACCATTGAGTATATTCAAAAAACGTAAGCCATCAGGTTACACTGCAACTCAGGTTCAGCGGATCTATGTGGCGCCGTCTGTCGAGAGGAAGCCATGCTATACTTTGGATGATGTCCTGGAAATGATTTCCAGGGGAGAAAAGGTTGTCGGCAAGACAATATGTGTGATCAATTCCGTCAGTTTTGAAACAGGCAGGAGTCTGCTTGGAGTGGAATCTTATGATTATCTGAACCGCCTTGCTCAGTTGTTGATCAGGACTGACCTGAAAGTTGAAGTGAAGGGACATACAGATAATACCGGAAGTCCGGAGTCTAATATGAGTCTGTCCAGAGACAGGGCATTGGCAGTTGTAAGGTATCTGGAGGAGCAGGGAGTGCCAAGTGAGAAGCTTTCGTACAACTGGTATGGTATGACTAAGCCATTGACGACCAATGATACAGAGGAGGGACGTCGTATGAACAGCCGTGTTGAATTTGAAATATTAAAATAAGCGGATATGATACCATGTTTTAAATCCAAGACCCTGAGTCTGGTTTTGATTTTTGCTTCTTTATTGTTTGGTTCTTGCCTTAAAGATGGTGTGAGTACCATTGTATTGGAAAGCGGTATCAATAATACAGGTATACCAAGCGACAGTCAGGCAACACCGAATCCATCCATATCAAATCCGACTGTTTCCATTCCTAACGTACAGTATTCGGTAGAAACGGAAGGGAATGATGTCGTTATAAGAATTGACATGACAGGTATCCAGAACCCTGAAACAGATGAATGGATAAGGCTTATTGGTACGGGAGGGGAATCAGGTGTTCCTCAAAACGTTTGGGTGTCTGTGGATGATAAGCCCAAAGGAATACTTGTACACAACACGATTGATGATGCGTCAGGGAATCTGAATATCAAGAATGATTTTGTATTTCTGGTAGATAATTCAGGCAGTATGGGTGATGAAGCTGATGCCATTGCAAGAGATATTATACAATGGGCACAAAAACTGAACACCAATCTTGATGTCAGATTCAGTTGCGTAGGATATAATGGATTGATAACCGGTGCAATGAATCTTACTTCATATGAAAATCTGAGTGATTATCTGAACCGTTCTTCCGGAACTGACCGCACATTCGGATTTGCAGGAGATGATGCTGATGCTTTGTATGCTGCCAAGAGTGCATATGATCTGAGCAGCCAGGTTGAATGCGGGACAGCAGCCCTTAGGTTTGCAGATGAGAATTTCACATTCAGGACAGGAGCAAACCGGATTTATGTGAATTTTACGGACGAGCCGAACTCTCCACATGGCAAAAGTGGTTTTTCTGTCACATATGTAAGCTCCCAAAGCAATTGGTCTACAGGTCAGGGTACTATACATACCGTATATAGCGATATTGACTATGTTGATTTCGAAGAGGTCCCTGATGAGTTTGAAAAGCCATGGAGAATGTCAGAATATACCGGTGGAACCATATTGTATGCATCATCAGATTTCACAGGCGTTTCTCTTGATAATCTTCCCGTAACCAAGGCTATGCAGAATTCATATGTGATACGGTTTACCAACGTATCTGAATTCATGGACGGACAGTACCATAAGGTAAAGATTACAGTGAAATCCGAGGATGGTGCTGTAAAGGCAGAAAAGGTATTCGATATGATTTTCGGATAATATTTTGAATTATGAAGAGATGTAATAACTGCGGTTGGTTTAATCTTGATTCCGCTGTACGTTGTGAAAAATGTGAAGAGGATTCTTTTGAGATAGAACCGGAAACTCCTGTTGTCGTTCCGGATCCTGATCCAAGTCCTGTGGCAGAACCAGTATCTGTGGCAGAACCGGTATCTGTGCATGATCCGTCAGATGAGCCAGAGCCTGTTTGTGAGCCAGAGCCAGCTAAGAGCGAGATATCCAATGCAACAGTAGCTTTCGGGGCTGCTCCTGTTGCAGCTGTTCCAACTTCCGAGCAGAGAAAAAAGTTGACAGCTACAGTCATGGATGCTTCCGCTGTATTGGATACAGCGGACCTGTCGGAGACTGTGCAATGTCCTAAATGCTGCTATCCTATAACAGGAGGATCAGAATATTGTCCGAACTGCGGGGCAACTATAAAGAAGACTGCGGCAAAACCGTTGCCTCAACCTGTGGTTCAGCCGGTTGAACAGCCATCTTCTGAATCCAGGTCCTTGAAATCTACAGTCGCAACTGTTATGATAACATCTGATGAGGATGAAAAAGAAGATCCGAAACCTATCAACGCAACCGTAAGGATCGTTCCTCATGCGGAGAATAAGACTGCAAAGACAGATCTTAAGGCAACCGTCAGGGATATCCCTGAAGAACTGATTTCGGAAAATAAGGCAGATTTCAGACTTGTTCCTGTTGCTTCTACAGGGGAATCACCGATAGAACTGCATGTGGGACATGAGGTGGTGATTAATGGCGTACGTTATTTTTTTGAGAAATGTTGACATCTTCTCACATAGGCAGCAATATTATTCCTGAACGTTGCGATTATAATCCCGGTGATCAGGTCGCTTGTGGATATGTCGTAGAAAAAGCATTGGGAGAAGGCTCTTTTGGCGTCGTTTATAAAGTGAAGGATGTCAGAGGGAATACTTGGGCGATGAAACTGCTTCGTTTGTGGGATGTGCCTGCAAGTATCCGCCAGCCTCTTATAAGCCGTTTTGAGATGGAATACAAGACAAGTTGCATAAAGAGCCGCAATCTGGTGCATTCCGTTGATTATGGATTGGTCAAGGGAAATCCGTATATCGTTATGGAATATTGTGCAGGTGGTGATCTTGTGAAGTTTGTAGGGAAAGAGGATGCCCCGCTTGTCAGAATTGCCAGAGACGTCCTGAACGGACTTCATGACCTTCATGTCAATGGTAAGGTGCATCGTGACCTAAAACCGGAGAACGTGCTTTTCAAGGAGGATGGTACGGCAGTGCTTACTGATTTCGGCATAAGCGGAGACCGTAATAAGAGAATGACGGAAAGAAACATTTTCGGAAAGCCGACCCAGATATTCGGAACCTATGCATATATGCCTCCGGAACAGGTCAATCCGGCAAGGGGCAACAGCACTGTTCTCCCGACTACCGACCTGTATTCTTTCGGAGTGATGATGTATCAGTTGATTACAGGTTATCTCCCTTTTGGAAAACTGGATGATCAGAACGATCTGGTTCATTATCAGAAAAGAGGAAAAGCTGGTGACTGGGACAGGATGAGACTGTTGATGGCTCCTCATGGAAGGGATTGGGAACATTTGATATCGAAATGTCTTATTCCTGATCATAAGGAAAGAGTTCATTCAGCCGGCGATGCGATGGCCTTGCTTCCTTATTATAATGATCCGGTCCATTCGTCGAAGGCCGTGACACCCAAGGTGGTTGAGCCGGATCCTGTGAAGCAGCAAGAACCGGCTGGAATCAAGAGACTGAAAGTCATGCAGGGTAAGGAGTTCGGAAAGGAGTATCTTCTTGAAGATATAATCACAAGATATGGCAGAAAGGTCCTTGGGGTGGGACGAGATGAAGCAAATGCCATTGTGATTGAGGACTATGATGAGTCATATGTTTCACGTAGGCATTGCGTGATTGAGATGTTGGGAGAATCGTTTTGGCAGATACGTGACGGGCAGTGGAATTCAGAGTCTATGATGTGGAAGACTTCCATGAACGGAACTTATGTCAATTCGGATGTCGTTACACAGAATGGAAGACTTCT
This sequence comes from Bacteroidales bacterium, assembly GCA_017442315.1. Lineage (GTDB taxonomy): Bacteria > Bacteroidota > Bacteroidia > Bacteroidales > UBA932 > Cryptobacteroides. The sequence continues at coordinate 24,618 of JAFRZX010000010.1, read as the reverse complement.
CAAGAACGGAGATATCATCACGATAGGTGATGTAAAGCTGAAGATTGAATTGTAATAATTACATACAATATTAACAACCAAACTAAAAACAAATCTTATGGAGGCAAATTACAAAAGAACCGTAGCTGGTTCAGTCGGTGCTGGAATGGCTGCAGTATTCAATGCTTCTGGACGTCAGTACTACATTCTGGAGCATAAGACAGAGTCTTTGTATCATCATGCCGGAGAGTCGCAGAAGATAATCGTGGATCAGGTGGAACTTGGCCGTGATTCTTCTTGTCAGGTACGTTTTGATGAGTCGTTCGAGACTGTAAGCCGTCGTCATGCGGCAATCGTAAAGGAAGGTGAAAACTGGAAACTTGTTCCGCTTTCACAGACCAATTCTACAATTGTAAACGGTCAGGTCATCACATCTGAGAAGATTCTGAATTCAGGAGATGAGATACGTCTTTCTTCAAGAGGACCGCTTATGGGATTCATCGTTCCTCAGGGCAAGCAGAGCCTTGTAAGCAGCATTGGAATGACAGAGCGTCTCAATCTTTTCCGTCAGCAGGCTCTCCGCCCTTACAAGCGTGCAATGTGGATCATGGCCCTTATTCTTGTTCTTGCAGTTGGCGGACTTGTGGCATGGAATCTTTATTCTCAGCAGCAGTTCACTCAGGAACTTGAAGCTAAGCAGGAACTTATAGATCAGGTTCAGCAGGATCTTTCTGCAAGCGATGAACTCATCAATGCTCTTAACGATGAACTTGTGAACACTCAGGCAGAGTCTGCTGCAGAGCGCATGCGTATACAGCAGAAGCTTAATGCAGCTCAGGCAGAGCGTGAAGCGCTTCTTGAAAGTGCGGCAGCTCTTCGTGATGAACTTCAGAATGCAGCGGATGTTGCAGCTCAGGCTGGCCAGAATGTAGAGGCTGCGCAGAGCAAGATCGAAGGTCTTGAACAGCAGCTCAAGGAAGAAGAGGCTAGAAAGGAGGAAGAGGCAAAGGCAGCAGAGGAAGCAAAGAAATCTTCGCTCAACAGTCTCATCAACCGCAACACAAAAGAGAAGCCAACACTTTCTACTGAGCAGAAACCTAAATTGAAGAAATTTTAACCAAACCAATCTTTATTTTAAATCACAACTGTTATGAAAAGAATCATTTCAATCGTTATCGTAATTGCAGCCTGTGTGCTTTCATTCTCAGCACAGGCTCAGAGCCGCAAGGATGTTCATATCTCATATGAGCAGATCGTGACTGATGCATCTCTGAAGCAGTTCCTTAAGGCTAGCAAGATCAACCAGATCGAAATCCTCAATTTCCTTGTAGATGCAGCTAACGAAGCTTATCTGAAATGTGAGACAATCGAGGAACTTTATGAGGTTAAGGAAAAGCTGGCTATCATCAAGCATTACAACAACAGCGCAAAGCAGTCTTCAATGCCTGTGACTCATGCTATCCGTGTGCTTGATAACAAAATCACAAGAACTGAAATAGAGTATAAGGGTGGAGACATAATCATAGAGAATTCTGTATCCAACTACTCTAACAGAGGTCAGGAACTTGACTAATCTTTTTCAATTGAGTTTATAAATCACTCGGTCCGGTGGCAGAAATGATGTCACCGGACTGTTATAACGTTAAATAATATGTCTGACATTACCTTCAAAATGACAGTTGCGACCAATGTGGGTTTGGTCCGGACCAATAATGAAGACAATTTCATAGTCAACCCAGACCTGTCGAAGCAGGACAACTGGTTTGTGCCATCAAGTCCCAATGAACCTATGGATATGGGGGAATATGGCTGCGTCATGGTTGTAGCTGACGGAATGGGTGGCATGAATGCCGGCGAAGTAGCGTCGGAACTGGCTGTCAACGGTATCAAGGATAGTTTTTCCAATATTACAGATTTTTCCAAGATAATTGACAGCAGCAATCATATAGAGGCTTTCCTCAAGAAAAGCATTGTGGATGCTGACGAGCAGATCAAGAAGAAGGTGAAGGAGGACGCTTCCACGTCCGGGATGGGTACTACCATCGTTGTGGCTTGGATAATAGGCAATGTGGTACATGTCGCTTGGTGCGGTGATTCCAGAGCCTATCTTTTCAACCGTCAGGCAGGAGCTCTGAGCAGGTTGAGCAAGGATCATTCTTATGTCCAGAGTCTGGTGGATTCCGGTCAACTGGATCCGGAACTGGCATTTGATCATCCTAACAGCAACATAATTACAAGAAGTTTAGGTGATTCGGCTACCAAGGCCCAGCCGGATTATGTGTGCAAACGACTGTCAGCAGGAGATTATATCCTGTTATGTACGGACGGACTTTGCGGCCTTGTGCGCGATGAGGAGATACTGAATGTCCTCATGCAGCAATATGATAGTATAGAAGATTATAGAATTGCGCTTTTCAACGCAGCCTTTGATGCTGGTGCATATGATAATGTCACGATTGCCCTTCTTGAATGCGGAGCTATGCATGAAAAGGAACTGACAAGCACCCTGCTGCCTCATGAGTCTGCTAAGAAGGACAGGAAGAAGCGCAATCGCAAGATATTATTGGCTCTGCTCATCATCCTGCTGATATGTATTGCTCTGCTTGTGGCTGCAATCTGTCTGGATGTGATTGTGCTGGATGATGCCGGCCATGTACGGATTGACAAGAATATCTTTGATGTGTTTTTGCAGAATGACGATATCAAATGATTTTCATAGTGAGGGTGGACGATAGCGAAAATCTGTCATACCCCATGGATTAAAAAACGTTAAAAATTTTGACAGTATGAAATATTCGGAAGGATATCTTCTTGATGGACGTTACAGATTAGAACGCTTTATTGGAAGCGGAACTTTCGGTGAGGTCTGGGTTGCCGTTGATGCTGCAACTGATATTGAAGTTGCAATCAAGGTCTATGTCTCCATGGATGAGAAAGGCCTCAAGGAGTTTAAGGATGAGTTTAAGATCTCATTTGAGTTGAATCATACAAACCTGCTTCACGCTAATTACCTTGGTGTCAATGCAGAAGACCAGAGGCCTTATCTGGTAATGCCGTTCTGTCCGGACGGTTCGGTATCAAAATATGCCGGTGAAATGAGCGAGACAGATCTTTGGCGTTTTATACGTGATGTGGCTTCAGGACTGGCCTATCTTCATTCCATGCAGCCTCCTATCATCCATCAGGACATCAAGCCGGATAACATACTTATACTTAAGTCCGGGGATTTCGTGATTACCGACTTCGGTATCAGCAAGCAGCTTCGGGCAACTTTGCGCAAGACAGCTAATGCCATGAGTTCGGCAGGTGCAATCTCATATATGGGACCCGAAAGATTCAGCAAGCAGTATCATGCAGTGAAAGCAAGTGACATATGGTCTTTGGGAGCATCGATATTCGAACTTGTCACAAATGAACTTCCGTTCTGTGGTATGGGAGGAAGTCTTCTGAAACAGGGTGCTGACATGCCGGAGCTTCCTGAGGAGTATTCCGACACATTGAATGTTGTCTGCCAGGCGTGTATGGCTAAAGAGCCGTGGAATCGTCCTACTGCCCAGCAGCTTGCAGAATTTGCATCTCGGATACTTGAAGGAGAAGCATCTCCAAGGATGCCATGGATAAAGGATGGATCAGCTCCCGTTCAGGAAGATAAAAAGGATGAACAGAAACCGGTGGAGCAGGTAAAGGAAGAAAAGCCGGTCAGGAAACCGCTGACGGAAACTGTTGCCTTCACGGATTCATCTTCTGTAAAAAATGATGTGTCTCCGGTAGAGACAGAATCTGCAAAGAAAGAAGATGGTCATACGGTACGTGATTTTTCTTATGTTTCGACATCAGAAGCAGAAAAACCTATGTCTCCCTGGGTATGGGTGCTCAGTGCTGTTGCAGGTCTGGCTGTAGGTGTAGTGTTGAATTTATTTGTATAGTTTGATGAAGCGTGGTTTCATAATATCATTCATAGTGTCATTGCTGCTGCCGGTAGTGGTAATGGCTCAGACATTGACCAACAGTCAGAGACGGCATGTGAATTCCAAAGTTCTGACACTGGTTGAGGATTACGAAAGATATGCGACACTCTATGATGAAGATGCACAGTGGTACTTTGAAGAACTCTTCAAAAACGGGAATTCAAAGGTACTTTGCGATATGATAGGGTCGGAAAAATACCTTGAGACGGTATCTGTAAAGGAATATACTTCTTTGTTGATGAAGTATAGCATGAATACGACGATTACCATAAAAGATGTCAGAAAGGGAAGAATGGAATACATTGATAACAAATGGATAATTCCTGTGACATTCAAGAAGAATCTGTCATATATAGACAAAGATGGCTACTTTTTCTCTGTAAGAGGTTATCATTCGAATGATTTTCTTGTGACTATGACAATTTCCTACAATCCGGAAAATGATATGTGTCAGATTGAATCATTGGATGCTGTGCTTCATTCTGACAGAAAATTTCCTGAAGGACGTTTCCTGATTGTCAATGAGAACAAGAGTCAAGACAAAAAGTATCTTAGATATTTTCCTGACCTTGAAGTTTCTGGCAAAGAAGTCCATTTCAATGAATATGGTCAGGCAATCCTGCCGTCTGGTGTTCCGACAACCAAGGATCCTGATGTTGTTGTTTTGACGGATACATTGAACAAAGGTTTCAATTATGATGTGGTAGACTTCAGGTTCAAGGCCAGGAACCTCCGTCTGAAACTGCGGTATGGTATAGCTCCGATGGGAATGTATACGCTTGAGAATCCTTGTCCGGAAGTTTCTTCCAGGTCCATGGGTCATGAAATCGGCGTTGATGCTGGATTGTGTTTCCCTTTAGGCAGGTCAACCAAGTTAGGAGTCTATTTGGGTGCTGCCCTGTCTATGAGTAATCTTGAACTGACGCTTGAAACACCTATATCATATACTTATGCATGGACAGAATTTGATCCGACGCATAAGCTGTTTGTCAACAGGTTGATGGATTACAAGGTGAACGGTGCTTCAGAATCTGTCAGATACAAGGATCTGGCTATTCCGCTTTATGTTGAGTTTGAACATAAGCTGGGAAGGAGTGTCATGCTTTCATGGAATGTAGGTATCAAAGGATATGTATCCATGACTGCGGATGCGGATCCGTTTTTACTTACAGCTGAGGCTGACGGGGAGCCTGTAGTGCTTCCGGAGCAGATAGGGTATATTGAGCCAAATACATATGAGAAGAGCAAGAGTTTTGACCTTAGTGTGATGGCAGCTCTAGGGGCGGATATCAATCTGTGGAAGAACCAGATCTATTTTAATCTGTCTGTAGGATACGAACACGGGTTGATGTCTCCGCTGTATAGCTCGCCAACCAATCAGTTCAGTTCTTCCGATGGTATCTATCCTTTGATATATAATCCGGTATCGGACAGTCATATCCCTGTACATTCTTTGATCAGTGGAGTTTCATTCAATCGCAGTGCCTTATGGATTTCTGCAGGATTTAAATTCAAGTTGTAGTTTTATGAGTAAAGGTTTGAAAATAGTATCAGTGTGCCTTGAGTTTGCTGTGTTTGCGGCAGTCGGATATTTCCTTGGGGGAATATTCCTTTCAGACAGGACTTTTGATAAGGTTGAATATACGGAACCGGAACCATTGGCAGAAGCTCCGGTAGAGGAAATTGTGCCATTGTCTACTGTGCCGGTTCTTTTGGCGGAAGACATATCTGCTCCTTCGCGTGGAAGTGACGGAAAGTACAGTTTCAAGGCTTATGCTGCAGTGGAAAGCGGTGATTCGTTGGAATATATTCTTTTCAGCGATTCAGAGTGTACAAAACAGATTGCTTCCAATGGTACAGGCAGCTTCAACAATGTCCCTTCATCAGTGTCGCAGACCTATTATCTCTGTGCTCAGAATGTGGTGACAGGAGATTTTTCAGAACTGATTCCAGTCAGTGGCTTTGTGAAGGTTGCAATGTATGAGCGTATTACTAAGGAAGAACTGCATCGTATAATAAATATAGAACAGACATATGATGCTACACCAAAAGGTTTCAGTCATCGTATTGCTCCGTCCTGCAAATTTGTCTTGAATGGTGCTAAGCCGGAAGATGCGTCTTTGGTAAAGATTGATGAGTTTTGTTCCAAGGTAATGTTCAGGCAGTGGGAATCAGTGACAATCCATGATGAAATCGAATATGATTCTGAAAACAGAATGACAAAATTGGTAATGACAGTGAACTACCCTCTATGAAACGGATCCTGATAATTTTGATTTCGGCTTTTCTGCCTCTTGCAGGATATGCTCAGACGCAGTCTTTGGAATTCTATTATATCGCGCATGACCGTACTACTCCAGTTGCGGATCTTTGCGACAGATTGGAAGAAGTGTATGAGACTGCTGACAGATATGAAGATTATGCCGTGATTTTCTATCTTCCCAATTATGATGAACCGATAATCGTGAAGATGAATCTTCCTGGTGACAACAGAAGTGACTTCAAGAATATCATCAGCGAACTGCGACTCAAGCCGTCTCATGAAATATATGCTGATGTGGATTATGCTGCAATAGCAGATCTTATGAACAAGCATGATTTCATAGATGAAAAGGAGCAGCCGGTTTATTCTTCAGTACTTTTCTGTTGGTATGTTAATCCGGATTTCTGGCAGTTCCTTTATAATGAAGAACTTATAGCTTCGTTATATTTCAATCTTGAACTTGATAAGTATGTAGGGTATGTGACAACACAGATATGGCATGCTTCGGGAGATGGGTTGAAGGTGGATTCTGAATATCCGTTCGGAACAAAAAATCTTTGCAAGGGTATGAACTTTATGCTTTATCAGTATTAGAAAAACAGTAAAACATATATGAAAAAAATCGTCTTAACATTATTTTTGATTCTTTGCGTAAGCTATTCTGGTTCAGCTCAGATAAAGCTTCCGGAAAAATGTCAGATCTTTTATCCTGATGTGTTGTTGTCCAATGCTGTTCTTTTCGAAGAGCATGTGGCGGCTCTTGAAAAATCTCCGGATTATGGGCAGGGCAAGGCTCCTAGGAACAGGACGTTCTGGATTGTCTATAGTGACAGAAACGATAATGTGACATATGACGCTCCCGGCAGTACTACAAAGTACTCGTCGCTTTCATTGAATGACCGTCTTAGGATCGCTCAGATCAAGAATGGTTATGCATTGGTCTACACTGAACCTCAGGAAGACATCGCATACCCTATGATATCTCAATATGCGGAATGCAAGGGATGGGTGTCTATGAAGAATCTTCTGTTATGGCATTCTTGTCCTGCCAATGATGCAGGTATCTACAACAAGGCTCTTTTATGTGTGAATCTGGATCAGGTGTCAAAGGATGGTGATGTTGGTAAGATGTTCTATAATCCCCGTGACAAAAGCAAGTATAAAACACTTATGACAGATATGAACTTCTATTTTGTGATGAAACGTGAAGGGAATCTGTCTCTTCTGGCAGATGCTCATACTTTGGATGGACGCTCAGACCGGGTGTTGCTGGGATGGGTTCCGGAACAGTCGTATGTGGCCTGGAATCAGAGGTCTTGTATAGAGCCTACATGGGAAAAGAAGGATGTAGAGTATTTCTCAGCTGAAAATCAGCAGATACGTATTTATGAAGATAAGGGACTAAATAATTGTGTGACCATGATTCCTTTTAAAAGCAAGCAGTCCACAGAAAAGGATCCTCATCTATATCGTATGCATCCGGATGACTTAAGATTGCCTTTGCTTGACGGTGGAACAGATGATATGTACAGATGTTCAACATTTGGTGCTGTGGGGGGCGGTACATTGGTAGTAGGTGGAGAAGAAGACAAAGTAAGCCCATTGGGGCTGTCGGAAGCCGAATTACGTCAGATGTCCAACATCAACATCGGAATCGTGATAGATGGTACATCTTCAATGGAGCCTTTCTATCCTGCAGTGAAGGAGGCTATAAAGGAAGGTGTTAAATTCTTCGGAAACAAATACAATGTGAAAGTCGGAGTAGTTATCTACAGGGACTACAGCGACAAGGAGTTTGTTACAGAAATAATGCCACTGACTAATCCGGGAAACCCTAAGCTTGACTCTTTTCTTGATACGGGAGGAAAATATGGCATAAGGAGCAATACAGGCGACAGAACTTTGGAAGAAGCCATGTATGAAGGAATAAATGTGGCTCTTGACCGTATGGGATTCAATCCTGACCAGAGCAACCTTCTTCTTGTGGTCGGCGATTGCGGAAATGACCGTGCGGATACGAAATACTCTCCTGATGCTCTGATTAAAAAGATAGTTGATAAGAATGTCAATCTTATGGGATTTCAGGTGCGGAGAGGAGCAGAAGATGCTTTTGCACTTTTTAACAATCAGTTGCAGCGTCTCCTTTTCAAGAGTTTGGAAAAGAAGTATGATAATTTGAGTAAAGGGACAGTCAAGGTCCAGATCAAGAGTACAGATGATGGATTTGCTCTTGAGAATGATGCGAAGAGCAACCTTTTCATCGGTTCCCACAACATGCCTATGTCAGGGGCACAGCAGATGCCGTTGAATAAGTTGTCCTCTCTTATGCAGCAGTCCATCATGTATTGTGCTGAGTCTGTGAAATTTCAGATAGACCTTATTACTTCTGCTTCTAAAACTGTCTTTGAACCGAATCCGAATCTTGAAAAAGGATCGATTGACATCAATGAAGAGTTCATCAAGGCCAGGATTGGAGTTGAAGCTTATGAAGAGTTGATGAAATCCAATCAATTGGTCACATATATGGGGTATTCTCACAAAGCTCATAAGTCCGGGCGTCCTTATTTCAAGCCTGTGGTATTCATATCATCTGATGAACTTAATACTTTGATTGAGCGTCTTGCTCCTGTAAATGCAGCCGCAGTCGTTCAGAATAATGACCGTGCTCCGTATGTGAATGCTATGAAAGCCCTGATCCAGTCAATGGTTCCTGATATAACGGATGACAGGATGAATCAGATGGGTTACAGCGAGGTTATGGCTACAGTGGCAGGACTTAATGAGGCGGCTGGTGCTCTGAAAGGGTATACAATAGTGGAAATTGCAAATCCTCAGGCGGTATCCAATGTGGAGTATCTTAGCCTTGTGGATGATTTCAAGCGTAAGTTCAGGATTCTGCAGAGACTGAAATCCAATCCATATAAATATACCCGTGTATTTAACGGACTTAAATATTATTGGCTTCCGGTTGAGGATCTTCCTTAAAAATTGAAACAGGATAATGGATAAATTATTTGAAATATCTGATTTGAGATGCTCCTACGACAGGAATTACCGTGAAGGAGTGTCGAAAGTTGTTCTTGAAATACATGATCTGGTGATTCCTAAAGGCAAGAAGGTCTTTATCGTAGGAGAGTCAGGCATAGGAAAGAGTACCATTCTTGAGGTCCTCGGATTGATGAACAATACGATTGTTCCTCAGGAAAGAACTAAATTCATTTTCCACGAAGGCAATGGATCTTCAGTGGATCTGATGGATCTTTGGGCAAAGGATGATGATGACGAACTGTCAGAGTTCAGACTTCGGCATTTCAATTTCATATTCCAGAGTACCAATCTGATGAGGAATTTCACTGCGTATGAGAACATCGCCCTTACCCGTATGCTTCAAGGTTATTCGCAGGTAGAGGCCTTTGAAAAGGCATCACAGGTGCTTGAGGATCTTGGACTGGAGCATATAACCGACGAGAGAATGGCGCAGGAACTTTCCGGAGGACAGCAGCAGAGACTGGCCTTCGCCCGTGCGATACTTCCCGATTTTACAGTCCTTTTCGGTGACGAACCAACAGGAAACCTTGACAGCGACAATGCTGTCAAGGCGATGGAACTGCTGACGGCTAAGCTTAACGGTCTGAAAGGAAGCTCCGCCATCATTGTTTCCCATGACATGCATCTGTCAGTGACATTTGCAGATATGATAATAAAGATCAGGAAGGAAAGCCGTCCGGTAAAGAATGTCAAGGATGAAGTGACATATTATGGTGTGATAGATGACACTTGTATCTTTACCCCTTCCCATGATGGAAAAAGCTGGAGCAACGGTGTTGAAACGTATGAAACTGCAGAATTCGAGTTGTACTTGAAGAAAATATGATGATAGATATGAAGATTCTTGATACATTGAAAAACGATTATTTCCGGCTTTTCGTCAAGAGAGAGGGAAAGGTGGTTCTCGGAAAGAATTATTCCAGTCTGTGGCTTCTTACAGCCGTGCTGACTGCAACCTTCCTTGCCATTGCATTCAGTAATGCCAGTCTGGACTATCTTTCATATAAGATGGATGATCCTTTCATCAATTGGGTGGATATTAAGAATGAGTTTGGAGAAGGAGATTTCTTTGGTCTGGAAAATGCTCTCGATTCGGATGAAAATAAGGAATATTACCATTACAGCAGCTATCAGTCTGATTTCTCCTTTACATACATGTTCTTTGGAAAGGAAGAAAAGAATATACAATATCTTAAATGCCGTTTCTTTCAGGATATAAGCACTCCTCTTGTCGAAGAAATTCTTAACAAGGACAATGTTGTGCGTAATTGGAGGGTTAAGGATCTTGCATCAGTAGCCCCCAATACGATAGGAGTCATTCTGACTGAAGAAGCGATGAAGAAACTAGGTTTTTCTTCAGCACCTTCGTACATAGATTTCCAGAGTTACTCCCCAGGAGCAGATGCATATGGATTCAATCTGATGGATGAAGAATTTGTGAGGGTTCCTGTCCCGGTTCTTGCAATTGTAAAGAGGCTTCCCGGAAATGTTGATATAATATCAAGCACATATTTCTATCAGCAGGCATGCAATGACTATACATATCCGTTCAATATGTGCAAAGACAGTTATGCGCGGAATATCAGTTATTTTGTCCCTGCCGGCATCGAACTGGAAAAGTTCAAGAAAACCGTTGATGAAGCGGCGTCCGGATATACGGATGCTCCCATTGTCATGGACGAATACAGTTTCTATACTCCAGAGATAATACCATTCATGGATGGGGTATTCGTGACGATGGATTGCTTCGATGAGTATCTTGACTATGAGGTATGGAGGTCCATAAATGAGAAAGTTCTTGATGTATATGCAGAAGATGGAGTTGCCCGTGTGTTTGCATATGAATTCAGCCCATATGACCTGCAGCAGAAGGCATTTATTTCTGTTCATTTTGATAATCTGGATAAGATCAGGGAATTTGAATCTTTTGTCCGCGACAATTTCGATGTCAAGATCGAGATGTCCCAGATCAATGCGAAAGAAAATTTCAATGCGGTGAGCACCATGGGTAATATACTGTCATGGGTAATCATCGTTTTTGCCATAGTATGTATAATTCTGTTTATCGTAAATCTTCTCCAGTCTTATTTCCAGAAAGTGAAGAGGAACCTTGGAACATTCAAGGCCTTCGGAATCAGCAATAGGGATCTTATCAGTGTGTATGTGCTGATCATGGCGGCGATAATAGTTGTCTCCATAGTCATGTCATTGTCTGTGACATGGATGATCCAGGGATTCCTGCATGTGTGCGGTATTCTGAAGGATGGTGTGTTTGATTATCTGTCGCTGTGGAGCGTCAAGACTGTATGCTCTGTAATCATAATCGTGTTGGCATCGGTTTATACTGTATTTGCGGTGATGCGTAGCCTGCTTAAGGCAACTCCAGGTGATTTGATTTATGATAGGCAATAAATATAAAGAAAAAAACTCTTATATGAAGTTCAGAAATCTGTTGGTCGGCGTGATTGCCGGTGTCTTTTTTTTCGGATGTGACAAGGATAGTCAGATGGCTGTGCATGAAAGTGAACTGCCTACGTTGCTCCCTGTTGAGGATGTGACTGTACATCCTCTGGGAGATGAAATGGTTCTGTCCTATACTTCCCGGTATGATTGGGAGATAGACTATGACGGTCTGGACAACAAGGATAACTGGTTGACGGTAAAGCCGGAGAAAGGTAAGGCTGGAACTACTGCCATAACAGTTACTGTAAAGCCGAACCTTGATGGTGAGTCTGATTCTACACATGTCGTTTTCTGCAGCAGACAGGGAGACGAAATAGATAAATTCAAAGTTACTCAGCATGCTGCTGTGCTTGATGTCAGGATATCAGATGCTAGTGATTATAGGACAGACTCAACGACATATGTCACTTTTGATTGGATGAAGTCCGGCAGTGATAAAGGGGCAATATTTGAAGTTGAATCAAATATTCATTGGGAAATAGACTTCAGCGGTGAAAATAGTGAAGAACAGCGTTATCTGCTGGAGGAAGATGGTAAACCTGTCTTATCTGAGAAATACGGATTGCTTGGAGATGTCCCTGATATACTGTCGTTCAGACTGTCTGCTGAAGACCATAATCTTAATAATCAGGTGTTCCCGGCGAAAATCACTATCCGTCCGCGAAAGGTAGGGCTTGATGGGAAGGATATGGAACTTGATGAATCTGTATCTCATGCTTTGACAAGGACTATTGATGTGCGTCAGGATTTCCTTCTTTTTTATCTGGAAGGCATGGAAGGATGTGAACTGAAAGAGGAAGCCACGGATATATATATACTCAAAAAACCGTTCAGTGAACTTGGGTATGATTATCTGACTGACCATAGTACTGCTGACACATATCCTGGAGAGCAGTATTTCTATATCGTCTACGAGAAGGACAAGGTACAGTTTAGTGATAATGATTGGGATGGATTGGCTGATGGAGATGAATTGATATGCGAGGGAAATGAGGAATTGCCATATAAAGACCTGTTGCAGAGTGATACCACTCACCAGCTAGATAGACAATGTGTCAGAAAAAAGATGCGTCTTGTAGTGCCAAGGCCTAATGTGAATAAATTGCCTCAGGATGCAGTTTCTGATCCTGTTCCTACAGGAAAGTCTCTTATGTTGCCTTTGAGTGTCGGTAATGAGCCTGTGGATACCATATGTCTGGATTATTCGCAGAACCTTTATGAGTTGGAACTGATTGATTATAACTCAGATAGATCTTTTCCAAATCTGTGCAGTGATAATGATAAAAAGACTGTGAAGGTCAGGACAAAAGGTCCGTGGAAGATAGATGATGGTAATAAGGATTGGCTCGAATATAACGATTCCGGTCATGGAACATCGGATATAGATCTGATGGCGCCGAAGCAGAATCTTAATTTCAAGGAAAACGAGGCGGTCCTGACTTTGTCAACCGATTTCAAGGCGAATGATCCAGGTATTTCCGATGATCTGCATCCGAAATTTACTCAGAAGCCGTTCATATTTCAAATTAAGGATGACAGGTATGATCTGGAAAACGGCATTGAGATTTCCAGATTGGATACAAAACCTCATAATATCAGGTTTGAATCATCTGGTCCCTGGACATTGAAGATGTCTTCTACGGATGCTGACGATGATTGGTTGAATGTTGGTTTTGCATCTTATATGTCGGACGGAGCAGTTGTTATGGCAGATGATGAAGGCGTGCTGAACGGAGGCGCAGGAACACACGAAATAGTAATGAATGCCATCAATCCTAATGAGGATAAAGAACATCCGCGTACTATGACTGTTACCATTACCAGTGACCTTCATGATGGAAAGAATGTAGCAGAAGCAAGGAAGAACTTCAGTATTACGCAAAAAGTATATTGCTTTGATATAGATGATTCTGTATTTGAGAAAAATATTCCTGCATATAAATCTGATGAATATGAGTTTACTATAGATTGCGGAGCTCCTTGGAGAGTTTTTTCAGCACCTGAATGGGTGGATGAGGTCAGTGTGGCTGCAGGTGATGGGACAGAGGGTAAAGTAAATATAACCGTCACTTTTAAGGACAATGACGGGACAATGATTGAAACGCCTTGGAATCAGGAAAGAACGGGAGATATAGTCATCAGGAGCTATAAATCTGAAATGACACTTCCTGAAGATCCCAACCATGAAGGTGAAGACAAAACGATTACTGTAACTCAGGATGCCTTTGTCTTTGATGTCAAAACGAATCCTGAATATAAGTTAGGTGCCTTGGAGACAGATTCGCAGTCATTCAAGATTGATTGTACCCCAGGTGCCATGTGGGAAATCTCCAAATCGGAAAATTGGGTTGATTTGAGTGCTGCCGGTGGCTATGGAAGCGCATCACCATCGTTTAGTCTGAAAAATAACGGTAATTTAGAGCCACGCCAAGCAACTGTTACAGTAAGTAGCACTATTGTAGATAAGTCTGTTACATTCAGTGTTTCGCAGGGTGCATATAGGTTTGATAGCACTCCTGTTCTTTTGACTGAGTTCGGAGAGTTGGATGATACAGATAGAACGTTAGACATTGACTGTCTCGGCCCGTGGAATGTCAGGAATAAACCTGATTGGATCAGAATTGATAAGATGAGTGGAAGCGGAAGTGATGGCAAGGTGAGTGTGAGGGTTGGTTCTGAACATAATACAGGTGGAGTGCGCAGTGGCTCGTTTGAAGTGTATAGCAATGTAGGTGGCGTTGAACATACAAAGAAAATATCTGTAAATCAGAAAGACTTCGTATGGGAGATTGTCTCATGCCCTGAATCAATAAGTCATGATGCATTGAAGACAGACAGCTATGAAATGAAGTTCAAGTGCAGCGGTAAGTGGACAGCTGCTGTTATAGGAAATGAAGTAAAGGAATTTCCGGTTGGACTCTCTGATACTGAGGGTCAAGGTGGACGTGATATAGAGGAGACCCTAAGCTTTACAGTACCAGAGAACTATAAGGAGTCGGAAAGAAATGTGAAAGTTGTCATTACAAGTAATGATGACAAGAACAAGACACAGGAAATACCGATAGCTCAAAAAGCATACGAATTCAAGGTTGACGTAAGGTCTGAAGAATGTGCGGTTTTGGGAGACAGCTTCACTATTCCGATTACTTGTACCGGATCATGGGCCGTAGAGCTTGATGACGCTGTGAAGCAGTATCTTGACATTGTACCGATGTCCGGAGAAGGAAATGGGTCTGTCTTTGTTACAGTCCATCCTAACTATCAGCCACAGGTTAGAAAAGGAAGCATAAAGCTGGTTACTACAGACCCTTCAGAATTAGAAAGGACTGTAAGTCTATCTCAGAAAGAATATGTATTTGGTCTTGATGGCATTCCTTCGGATCAATTTGACGCAACTGCACAAAAATTTGGCTTCGATGTAAAGTGCTCCGGCAATTGGAAAGTGGAGCTTGATGCGGATGCCCAGCAGTTCATAACGGTTGGTAAAAATTCTGGATCCGGGGATGATAGTTTGGAATTTGATATCGATCTTAATAAAGAGGCTGGACAAAGAAGTGGAAATGTGACTGTAAGCAGTACGGATAATCCTGAGTTAAAGAGGATTGTGACGGTGTCTCAGGCAGGTTATGTCTTTGTTGTTGATAAGGATAGCAAGACAGTTGCAACTTTAGGGGAAACCTTTGATATAGGTGTCACATGTACCGGTGGCTGGACTGCTGAGCTTGATTCAGATGCTCAGAAATTCCTGAGTGTAGATCCTCAGTCCGGTTCCGGCAACAGAGCTGTAAAGGTCAAGGCTTCTCTGAACAAGGAGTCATCAGCCCGTTCCGGCAAGATAACCTTTACAAGTACCGATAATCCTGCCTTTACCAAGACTGTTACTGTATCTCAGGATGGTTATGTCTGGGACGCTACACCTGTAGAGAAAGAAGCAAATGTTCTTGGTGAAGAGTTTATAGTTGATGTCACATGTACCGGTGGCTGGAAGGCTGGGCTTGATTCAGATGCTCAGAAATTCCTGAGTGTAGATCCTCAGTCCGGTTCCGGCAACAGAACTGTAAAGGTCACAGCTTCTCTGAACAAGGAGTCATCAGCCCGTTCCGGCAAGATCATGTTTGAAAGTACCGACAATTCTGACTTTACCAAGATTGTTACCGTATCTCAGGATGGTTATGTCTGGGACGCTGAACCTGTAGAGAAAGAAGCAAATGTTCTTGGTGAAGAGTTTACAGTTGATGTCACATGTACCGGTGGCTGGAAGGCTGTTTTTGATACAGATGCCAGGAAGTTCCTGACTGTTGATACAGAGTATGGTTCCGGCAACAGAACTGTAAAGGTCAAGGCTTCTCTGAACAAGGATTCATCTGCCCGTTCCGGCAAGATAACCTTTACAAGTACGGATAATCCTGCCTTCACCAAGACTGTTACTGTATCTCAGAAGGGTTATATATTCAGTGTGAGTCCATCTCAGCTTAACGTGCCAGTTCAGGGAGATGAATATACGGTAAATGTCACATGTACCGGAAGTTGGGAAGCTAAGGTATCCAAGGGAACTTTCTTTTCTGTAACTAAAGAATCAGAACAGAAGTTAAAGATAAAGGTAGATTCCAATAAGTTGCCGGCTGATGCTGCAGAAGGAACTGTGACACCGGAAAGGGATGGGGAAATAAAGGTATCGACAACTGATGGATCAGAGCTGTCTCTAAATATAAAGGTTGTTCAGGTTGGTGACACGGGTAGGTAAGTCATCGGATAAAATGAATTTGATAAATGAAAAGATTCTCATTTATAATAAGTTTGACAGTGATAGCTTTCGGAATCTGTCGCAATGCGCAAGCGCAGATTCCGGAAGACCTGCCGAATCTTAAAGAAATCAAAGGTAAAGACCTGACATTAAAGATATCGCCTCTTCAGCACAAGAAAGGTAAATGGGGATATGCCGATTCAGAGGGAAAGTTTGTAGTCAAGCCTATATTCGATGCTGTTTGTCCTTATGAGGGTAGTGTAGCGCGAGTGAAGTTCAATGGTCAATGGGGAACTATCAGTAATTCCGGCTTGTTCGTGATCTTGCCGGTCTATGATGGTCTGGAATATTTTTCTTCAGATAGCCTTGCTATTGTAATGGAAAACACAAAATATGGCCTGATAGACCGTAAGGGAAGGTTTGTACAGAAGGTTCATTATGACTCATTGTGTTATGTCGATTATGGCTATAGGGCATTCAAGGATGGTAAGTGCGGAACGATAGCTCATGACGGCAGTACCATTATAGATCCTCAATATGATGAAATAAGGATGCTTGACCGTAGAAATGGGGTCGAGCTCGTATATAAGGACGGTCTTTGGGGAATCCTTAAAGACGGTTCGGATCTTCTTGCGCTCAAATGGGATGTTCCTCTTGAACTGCTAAGGACTGGCAGTAACGGTAGACCTGACCTGTATCTGGCTGTCCAGAATGGGAAATATGGAGTGGTTACTGTTTTTGGACAATATGTGACGCCATGTGTATACGATGAGATAACCGAAGCTATTTCAGGCAGATATTATGTGATCAGGCAGGGTGACAGATATGGAGCAGTGTCTTTAGATATGACAGAACTCGTGTGTCCTAAATTTGAGGACATTCCTTCTTTAGGGAAAAAGACCTTCAAGATTTATGATGAAGGTGTGTTTACGGCTGTAAGTGACCGTGCTGACATTCCGGTTCCTTTCGGACTTTATACGATGCTTCTGGAGAATGAACTTGGATACAATACGACTAAAGAAATTCCGGAATGGTCAAAGACTTTAAAGCTGGAGGCCAATCATGAAGCCCGTGAGGAGGAAATAGCTGTTGCTATGCGTAAAAAGACAGATTGTGAGCAATCTTCATATGATTCTTCATTTGGTCTTGCTGTTGAAGACGTTGATAAATATGGTATAGAATATCCTGATGACATGGCAGCAAATGCATCAGTACGTGTCTGGAAGTCTTTATTCGGAGGCAGGTATGAGTGTTCTGCAAAGATGCTGTCATTCAATGAGAAGAATCCTCTGGTACGTTATGACAGGTCTGGCAGTCAGGACTGGACATTCGTTCCATCATATGGGGAGGAATTCTATGATATCGATGAGACTGACAGCTACATATATATATGTGGTTCCAGAAAAGCTGCTGCTAAAGGGGATTCCTCTCCTTTGATAGTGCAGTTGAACAAAAGAGGCGAAAGGCTTCAGGAGTTCTCTCATCCCTTTTCCTACGCATATTTTTCAGGAATAGCATGCAAAGACCATCTTCTTTATGCCAAGACCTCGTATCGGAAAGGCAAGGGTATCGGACCTGAATATTATCCTTTCCATGTATTGGAGGAACTTGGGGATGATTTCGGTGTACATCTTTGCTGTGAATGGGACGATTGGGGCGGAGGTGAACTTGGCGGGTGCGGGCTTGTGGATGCCCGTGGAAGATGGCTGGATAACACGGCTATGGCAGGTTCGGATCAGATCTGCAATGCCTATGGCTGGGAGTTCGGGAATTTCACAGGGGAATACCTGATAGTAAGACATCTGGGAAAATATGGTCTGGTCAACCGTAGCGGTGAATTTACTATTGAAGCAAAATATGACTTCATGGAATACATGGACAATCCCTCTTATGTGATGGTTTCTAGTGAGGGAAGGTATGGAGTACTTGATTCTCAGGGAAAGCAGATTGTTCCTATGGATTATGATTATGTCGGCAAGATGGGTGAGGACCTTATAATTGTAAAAAAATACGGTCAGTATGGTTGCTACGATAAGAATGGGGAGCTGGTAGTTCCGATGGAATATGAAGAGATAAGAGAATATGTAGGAGGAATGGCGCGCATAAAGGTAAAGGACAGATTCGGATTCATTGACAAAAATGGAGAACTTATAGTGGCACCTTTCTCTGACGAGGTGGAGAATTTCTCGGAAGGCTTTGCGTTGGTTACGATAAAGGACAGACTTGGGTTTGTGTCTCTGGATGGTGATTGGATTGCAGTGCCGATGTATGAGGACGGAGGATCTTTTTCAGGCGGCCTGGCTTATCTCTCCCATAATGGGAAGTATGGTTATATAGACAGATATGGTGAGTTTGTAATACCGATGCAATATGACAAGGTCATGGATTTCGATCCGGAATTCGGTGTCGCCTGTGTATCTTCAGGAGGGAAATGGGGAGTAATAGATAAAGTCGGGAAAGTTGTTGTCCCGATAGAATATGATTCGGTTTCTGTGTCCTCGGATGGCTATGTAAAAGTGGGGAAGGATGACAGATTCGGTATATGGTCTTGTGACGGTAAGATGGTGTATCCGACGGAGTGTGAATCTGTTGCTGTCAGTGATAGAGGCCGTATGTTCAGATACGGAGCAGCAGAAGGACGCATTGATGGAGTGCATGTCCGTATTGATGTGTTCGGAAATGTGGTTCATCAGTATTCATTGATGAACATGAATTAAAGATAGAGGCCACCTCTTGAATTCAGGCAGCCTCCGGGAATATCAGACTATTGTTATTCTACAACCACTTCATCGAAAAAGATGAATCCTTTGCGACCCTTTCTTTGATGCCATTCCGGTAATTCTTGTACAGGGTTCGAGACTATACGTAGATATCTTGCTGATGTTTCTGTAAAGGATACGGAATACTCCTTGAGTCCGTCTGGAGCATCTTGGGCTTCTGTTGCAAATTCTGCTCTACCGGCTTCGGTGAAGTCTTTTCCATTGTCTGAAGTGTAGACGATAAGGTCGGAAGGATTGAATATGTCATCGTGTTTGATTACTAAAGCGCCAAGAGTTACCTTGCTGCAGGCGTTTCCATTGAGATCCAGTGTCACATCAAACGGTTCGTTTCTCCAGCCGCCCCAGTCTCCGCTGCGGAAATTCCGCGGACCTCTGATGCCGTTTACAAGTATATGAGGCAGTCCTGCATCATAGCTCGAATGTGCAGATGTGTTCATTGTTATACCTTTGGCCATTCCTTTGTGTCCCTGGAATTCCTTGGAGAAGACTCTTCCCTTGTGTCCCGGCCTGAATGCCTTGGCTTTGAGAGTACAGCTGTTACCGATCTTTATAGGAGCTTCATATAGGGTGGAATTTTCATCCGGCTCGCTTCCGTCTGTAGTGTAGCGTATCGGTGTTTCCCCTTGAGTCTCCAGTTTTACATTGACAGCTCCGTTTTCCACTTTCACGCTGCCTCTTACATCGAATATGTGCTTTGCGTAGTTGTAGCCTGCCATGTCGTAGATGGCACAGAATCTATCTGCACTTTCAAGGAATCTTTCCCAGCATTTGTTATCGCTGTGACACCATTGGACTTCACTAAGAGCTGCCATACGTGGAAGCAGCATGTATTCAAGATGTTCGTCAGTTGCGATGTATTCAGTCCATAAGTTTGCCTGAACTCCGAGTATGCGTGATTTTTCTTCTTCTGTCATTTCTTCTACGAAAGGCTCGAATGAGTAGCATTTTTCGATAGGAAGATATCCTCCGATTCCAAGCGGTTCATTGGCTGTGTCTTCAGACTGGTAGTAGTCAAGATAGAAGAATGTATTAGGTGCCATTATTACATCATGTCCCAATCTGGCAGCTTTGATTCCTCCTGATGTCCCTCTCCATGACATCACTATGGCATCATCTGCTATCTCACCTTCAAGAATCTCGTCCCATCCGATGATTTTCTTTCCTTTTTTCTCAAGGAACTTTGTCATGCGTGTCATTACATAGCTCTGCAGATAGTGTTCCGCTTTGTATTTTTCACAATCCTTCAGACCAAGTTCCTTGATTTTAGCCTGACAGTAAGGACATTTTTCCCAATGTGTCTTAGGACATTCGTCACCTCCTATATGTAAATATCCTGACGGAAAGAGGTCGGCCACCTCACCCAGCACATCTTCAAGAAACAGCATGGTTTCTTCCTTACCGGCGCATAGCACTTCATCGGAAATACCCCAGTCTCCCCATACTTCATATGGGCCGCCTGTGCAGCCTAAGTGAGGATATGCAGCAAGAGCAGCCAGCATATGTCCGGGAAGATCAATTTCAGGAATGATTTCTATGCCCTTTGCTGCAGCATAATCAATGATTTCACGGATCTGTTCCTGAGTGAACCACATGCCTTCTCCATAAGGTGTGTGGTCATAACCCTGGCTGTTGAAAGCATGTCCTATCAGTGTCTTTTTGCGTATGGAACCGATTTCAGTGAGTTTCGGGTATTTCTTGATTTCTATCCTCCATCCCTGGTCATCAGTAAGATGCCAATGCAGCTTGTTGAGCTTATGGATTTCCATGATATCCAGATAAGTCTTCACCATGTCCATGTCAAAGAAATGTCTGGATACATCCATATGCATTCCGCGGTATCCGAAGCGTGGCTTGTCCTTTATACTGCAGCAAGGCAGAACCCAGCAAATGTCTTCAACGGCAGATTTTCCGAATATCTCTACAGGAAACATCTGTTTGAGGGTCTGTATGGCATAATTGAATCCGTTCAGGGCAGATGCCTTTACTTTTACAGACTTCCTTGTTATATCTATGGTGTATTCTTCTTTTTCAAGAGATGGGTCCAAAGAGAACACAAAACCTTTGCCGGCAGTTCCAGGGATTATTTTGCTTTCTTTGCCGCATGTGGTTGATAGCTGACAGCCAAAATTACTGATCACGTTTAATGACGTAGGGTCAATGGAGTCATCATAATGGATATATGCTCCTGCTGCATTGAAAGTGCCATATTTAAGCGAAATTTCATTGGGATAAGGCACAATTTCTACAGAAGGCTTTTCCGTACTGCAGGCAATCATCAAGGCCATAAGTGCAGGCCATAGAAGAAAATGTCTCATAGTGTATCTGTTATCAGTTTGTAATTATTTTATCAATTAATGCAAACTTACTAAAAATCAGGCGAAGATCATGATGATTATCTGTGCGGAAATGACTCTTAGGAATATGCTCAGCGGGTATACTGTGGCATAAGCTGCTGATGGTTCGTCGCTTCTGGTTATCGAGTTTGCAAAGTTCAATGCTATAGGATTGGCCATGCCTCCGCAAAGCATGCCGATGGTTTGTGCATAATCTGTCTTGAATAATCTTGCTGCCACCAAACCTGTGATCAGCACTGGTACGATTGCCAGTATTGCGCTTACAATCACCCAAGTCAGTCCTTCATTGGTAAGCACTGTTTCAAAAAAGCCAGCCCCGGCGCTCAGACCCAGTCCAGCAAGATAGATAGTCAGTCCCAGCTGTCTGAGCATCAGATTTGCACTCTGGCTCATGTAAGTGGACAGGTGCAGACGAGGACCGAATGCTCCCATAAGTATACCTATTATTATAGGTCCTCCTGCAATGCCCAGTTTTATCGGCATGCCGATCCCAGGAATTGCAAGTGGAATGCTGCCTAAGACAAGACCTGCAATGATGCCGATGAATATTGCCGGGAGGTTCGGGGTCCGCAGCTGCTTTGCCTCATTGCCAAGTATCTTTCCTGCATTTTCTATGGAACGTGCTTCACCTACAATTGTAACCTTGTCTCCCAGCTGCAGGCGCAGGGATTTCGAAGGCAGAAGGTCCATGCCGGCACGATTGATCCGTGTTATGTTGATTCCGAATGAATTTCTCAGCCGCAACGAACCAAGCTTTACTCCGTTGAGTTCGGGTTTGGTGACAAGAATCTTTCTCGATACAAGCTGATTGTCGATGGCATTCCAGTCGATATCCTTCTTGTTCCAGTCAACATTCTGCCTGTGTCCGAAAATTTTCCTGATGCTTTCTACGTCTTTCTTGTCAGATATGACCAGTATATGTTCGCCTTTTTCTATTGTTGTCTCTGATGTCGGTATTATGACTTTTCCGTCTTTCCATATTCTGGATATGACGAATTGGGAATCAGTACCCAGGCGTATCTCATGGATGCTTTTGCCGAAGATATCAGGATTGGACACCATGTATTCTGCGATAAAAGTGCTGTCGCTGGCGTCTGCTCTTCTTTTGGAAAATATATTCGCCGGATACGTCCTGCGCATGATGGCTACGCATAGAATCATGCTTATCAGACCCACTGGATAACCGATGGCACAAGCCATCGCCATGCTGTTGATGCTGTCTGTGTCGGCAGGGTTTATCTGTGCCAGAGCCTGCTGCGCAGCTCCCAGCATAGGCGTGTTTGTAACAGCTCCGGCAAACAGTCCTACTGCATCGGCAATGCTTATGTCTGTAATCCAATATGCGGCACACATTGTCAATGTCCCTGTGACAAGAAGCATGATGGCAAGGATGTTCAGTTTGACACCTCCTTTCTTGAAAGCAGAAAAGAATCCGGGCCCGACCTGTACGCCAAGGGAGTAGATGAAGATGATAAGTCCGAAATTCTGGGAAAGTTCAAGCATCTCAGGATTAATGTCAATTCCGAAATGCCCTGCAATGATGCCCGTAAAGAATACGCATGTTACCCCCAAGCTTACTCCGAATATCCTTATGCTGCCAAAAGCCAGTCCTACTGCGCTTATAAGTGACAGGATCAGAATTGCCTGAATGAATGTATGTTCTGTGAAAAGTCCGCTTATCCAGTCCATTTTCCCGTTATGTGTCAATAAATGAGTAATCCGGCTGCACCTCCTGCGAGAATCATCAGTATCGGGCTGACCTTTCCACTGTATGATGCCATGAATGCCACAGCAAACAGAATCCAGCTTTTCCAGTCCGGAAAATTTTCCGGTGTTATCAGAATGACTGCTGCAGCTCCTATAAGGCCTACGACAGCCGGTTTCAGTCCGTTCATGATACCGGTGAATATCGGATTGCTGCTGAATTTCGTATATAGCTTGCAAAGCAGCAGGACAATTATGAACGAAGGCAGCACTACCGCCAATGTAGCGGTCATCGAACCTATGATGCATACCGGCTGTGATGCTCCCATGGCGGATAGTACGTCGTAACCTACGTATGTTGCGCAATTGATCCCTATCGGTCCTGGTGTCATCTGCGAAATGGCTACAATGTCTGTGAATGCACCCTCGGTGAGCCATCCGTGTTCTGTAACCACCTGTGTCTGGATCAGGGAAAGCATGGCGTATCCGCCACCGATGGTGAACATCCCTATTACAAAAAAGGTTATGAAAAGTTCCCAGAATATCATGACTTGTCCGTTTTTCTGCTGTTACGAAGATTGTAGTATCCTGTCACGCCTGCAATAGCAATCACTGCAACCAATATATATATAGGCGAAACGCCCAGAAATGCGACGGAAACCAGGGTTGCGGCAGAAAGTAACCATGCCCACCATTTTCTGTTTGATGTTTTTGCCATATTGAGCATCGGAACAGCGATCAATGCTACGACTACCGGTCTTATGCCTTTGAAAATTCTGACCACATCAGGGTTGTCCTGATATCCGGAAAATGCCATGGCTATGAAGAGGATCATTATGAATGACGGCAGAATGCTGCCAAGAGTGGCAATGATGCTGCCTGCTGTTCCCCTGAGACGGTATCCTGTAAATATGGATATGTTTACAGCCAGCAGACCTGGGGCGGATTGGGCAAGCGCTATTATGTCTGTAAAATCTTCTTCCGGAATCCATCCGCGCCTGACTATTTCGTCTCTGATGAGAGGAAGCATGGCATATCCTCCGCCTATCGTGAAAGCTCCGATTTTGGCGAAAACAAGGAATATCTTTAGGAATGAAACCATTAATAACTGGTTTTTAGCTTGTTTTGAAAGTTATAGGGACACAAAAATAGGAAAATATTTCAAAAAAAAGTGCAGAAAAGTTTGGAGGTTACGAAAAAGTGCGTATCTTTGCAGCCCGTTTGAGAAAGAACGCTCATTCGGTTACTTAAAAGTTCATTGAAAAGACTGGATTACTGTACAAGAAGCAAGTACCGAGAAAAACAATTTATCGAG
>JAFRZX010000098.1 GCA_017442315.1 Bacteroidales bacterium | reverse complement strand
CCGATGGGTATATGTGTATTCCGTGCCGGCAGTAAGGCTGCCACCGAACAAAGGATATGTAAGTATAAGTTTTGAGGCATATAGCCTGTTGCGGGTATCACTGACAGTATTCACTATTCTGTTATCCTGCATTTCGCTCAATTCGTCATATTTCTGCCTTTCAACATTTCTGCTGTCGTGAAAATCTGCATTAAAATCTATATTGAGTTTGCCGACGATACCATTGTAATACATATTCACATAATGTGTCGGTGTGATGTCACCCTCCCCCTGTGATAATGTATGAGTGTTGTCATCAAGAACTCCACCAATGGTTGCCATAGTGTAAGTGTCATTATTCGATGCAGTCAGTAAGTCCATATATGGTCTGTACTGCAATCCGATAGAATGATTTTCATTGAACTGATAATTGAACCCCAATGCTGTGGTCAATCCGTAATCCTTGCCGGAGAAATACGCATCCTGCTTCAATACCAAAGGTGACGAAGAGTGAAGGCTCTGCACGATTTCAGTATCTTGATAATACTCGGACTGGTTGAAACTCAAAGTGCCGAAAAGGTCGAATCCTTTATGTCTGTAGTTCATATTAAGAGTCTCATACAAGTCAGTGTTTTCTGACTGATACAAGGTGGAGCGAAGATTGAATCCGAATCCGTCACCCTCTCTCTTGATCGTCTTGATTCTGATGACGGCCTTCACAGTTGCATCGTACCTTGCACCGGGATTATGCACCACATCGACACTCTTGATATCGCTGGAGTTAAGAATTTCGAGCTCGGAGTTATTTCTGACAAGACGGCCGTTGATATATATGATCGGCGCTCCTTTGCCGAACACCTCGATACCATCTTCCTTTTGGATCACTCCCGGCAACATTTTAAGCACGTCGTTGGCAGAACCGGCATCTGCAAGTACACTGTTCTCAACATTCGTGACAAATGCATCTCCGACTATTTCAGTCTTTGGCAGCACAGCCTTCACAACAACCTTGTCAAGCATTTCTGTATCAGGTTCCATCCTTATGACCTCGAAATCATTGCCTTTGATAGTCATAAATTTTGTCCTGTAACTGACAAAGGATACCTGAAGAATCGAGACTTCAGGATGTGCGGATATCACGAATAATCCGCAAGTGTCTGTGACAGTGCCAGCAATAAAAGTAGAGTCTGCTTTATGTAAAACCACATTTGCAAATGCAAGCGGCTCATTATTCTCATCAACCACCTTACCGGTTATTGTTTGAGCAAGTGCGTTGTGGCAGATAGATAGAAATAGGGTAGCCACAATTAACTTTAATACTGTTTTATGTATCATCATAACAACTGATTTTGTTGCAAAGTTACGTGGAAAGTCATTTATATCTACCTTATGATAAAACTTTCTCAGACTGCAACCCCTTTTGTAACTTATTGATTATGCATTAGTTGCAAGTGCGTAAAAATATAAAAGTTTATATCGTGGTTCAGATGACTTTATATGATGGGTGCAAACTGGAATTCAACGAGAAAAAAGCATTACCTTTACGGAAAAGAAACATTATGCGGATATACTTATTCATACTCATATCTTTTCTGGTCAGTTGCACGAATCATCTGACTAAGTCCGACTATGAACAAATATTGGATGCGGCTGAGATCTTGCTTAATGAAGGAGAATCATTAAGTGAGGAAACATCTCTCTGCGAAGCATTGGAGTATTACCGTAATCTGGAGCCGAAGGACTCGACACGATTAACTCAAGCAACTATCCTTACAGCATACCATTATTGGTGGAGAGGAGACAAGCCGCAAGCATTTCAGTTATTGGAGACTCTTGCCGACACTGACAATAGCGCTTTAGAAGTATTGTACGACTTGGCATCGAAAGACTACGATTTCGAGGCTGCGTATGGCTATATGTGTCGGATACTGCAAGATGAAAGTGCCAGAAATCTAGATAACCTTCATTCATTGGCAACGCTATACTTCTATATGGACAGGAAGGATGACTGCATACGCTTGTTTGAAGAACTGCCACAATATATAAAGACATCCAGAGATTCCGTCCGTTATTTTGAGAGAATCCTTCCAAATCATGCAGACATCATAAGCGAATGCGGGGATATTGAGAAGGCTATAGAACTTCAGGAAACAGTTGTGAACCACTTTATCGGTCAGGATAACTGGTGGGTTGCAAAAGCATACCTGTCTCTTGCGCGCTACTATATATTGCAAGGAAACCTGGAACAGGCAGAGCGCCACATTCAGTTATGCGAGGAATATGCAGATGAATATTTCACAAGCAACTTGTCGGTAGCAATACATATGCAGGCTGTTAAAAGTATTCTCTCCTATGCCAAGTATAATCGATTTGACCTGAAAGAGTGGGCTTTGTTAAGCAATCAACTTGACGAGAACTCCAGGATGAAGCAATATGTAAACAATGCCAAAGAGGAAAATATCCGGAATCTCAACGAGCGCAACCTCAAACTGACTATCGAGAAGCAGCGCACCCAGATTATCCTTACTTATGTGGGATTGGCTTTACTGCTGATGATTGCAGTATCTGTATTCTATTACCGCAGAAAGAAACACCAGATTATCGAGAAGGAAGAAGAATTGGAAGCATTACGCCAGTTGGTCAGCGAATCGCAGGTGAATACCGAGCAGAAGGATGACCGTTTCTTCAAGAGAATTGTCCTCCAGCAGCTTGGAGTCATACGAATGGCAGCATCAAACCCTACCACAGCCAATCAGGAACTCCTGAAGAGGATGAAGGAGATCACCAGTCAGGAAGTCAATGTAGATGCCCTCCTGAACTGGAAAGACCTATATCAGACAATGGACTATATCTATGACGGATTCTACACATCACTTGTTGAAAGATTCGGAAAGATCCTGAATGAAAAGGAAATCCAACTGTGCTGCCTCCTCAAGGCCAACTTCTCCACCAAGGAAATCAGCGTAGTGACCCAGCAGTCCGTCCGAACAGTCTACCAGCGCAAGAGCACCATCCGTCAGACCCTCAATATGCCGGAAGGAGAGGACATCGCCTCATTCCTGACCAAATAACTCCGGTCAGAAGACTCACGCCCTCTGACCGGAAATATAGTACGCCCAGCATGGGCATGTTCTAACGGGTGAAAGTCCCTAATGCGCCCTAATGACGGGAAGCATATAGCCAAGGGCAAGGGTGTCCATCGTGAGGTGGAATCTGAAGGAAGCCGGCGGCAAAAGTCTGGCCTGACGGACAGAAACCACATACAAGGCCTACATGTAGGGTAAGACTGCTATAGAAGTCAAAGCCCGATAGTCATTCGGAATACATGTGGGTAAATGCGGCAGGTATAAGGCGGAAAGAGCATGTTCTTATCTGGGGAGGTCTCGCAGACGAGCCGATTGGCAAGTAGTAATAACGAACTGCGAGAAGTCAGCCGAAGCCATAGTACCCGAAAAAAAATCGGCACGTTCGGGGAAGGGCAGAACCATATATAAACAAGTGCCGTGAATGACAACCCTATGACGGAAGAAATGCAGAAAACGAAGGGCTACCTGCAAAGGGATAGGACGGAATCCGAAGAGTATGCAGGAGTGCAGACCGTAATAGGCATATCACATGAATCACTTGTGGAAGTGAACTTGAGTAGTGAGATGCTGTTGGAAACGATAATGTCCCGTG
>JAFRZX010000097.1 GCA_017442315.1 Bacteroidales bacterium | reverse complement strand
TGCCGCTTGCTTATCGGTATGCATCAGCCGAATGAGGAACTTGTCAGGAGATTGTATTCACAGGGAGATTATATTCCTGATGCTGAATATGTAAGCCGCTGTAAGATTGAGATTGCGAAAGATTTCAAGAATCAGTTGCTTTTAGGATTGCCGACTAGCAATGACCAAAACACGCTTAGGAGATTGTCAAGACAACTGAAAGACAATAAAGTCTGCGTGAAATTGTATCTTCGAGAGCCACTTCACGCAAAATTATACCTGGCTCATCGTCCTGACGATAACTTCAACAAGATTCAAGCAATTATAGGCAGCAGTAATCTGACATACGCCGGATTGACAAAGCAAGGAGAATTAAATGCTGAATTTGCAGACAGTGACAGTGCAAATAAATTATCAAAGTGGTTTGATGACCGCTGGGAAGATCGTTTCTGTCTGGATATTACAGATGAACTTATAAATATAATCAATACAAGTTGGGCACGTGAAGACGATATTCCTCCGTATTATATTTATCTGAAAACGGCATATCATTTAAGTCAGGAAGCAAGAACAGGACTCAAAGAGTTTACAATCAACCCCATTTTTCAAAAGGAATTATTTGACTTTCAGCAGACAGCAGTTAAGATTGCAGCAAGACACCTGAACAATGAAAAGCGTAATGGTGCAATGATTGGCGACGTTGTAGGTTTGGGTAAAACGATTACCGCCTGTGCAGTCGCAAAACTATTTGAGGATACATACGGAAGCAGCACGCTTATAATCTGTCCGGCAAATCTACAGGAGATGTGGAAAAAGTATGTCAGAAATTACGACCTCAAGGCTGACATCATTTCTATGTCAAAACCTATAGACATAGAGAACTCACGATATTATAAACTCATCATTGTGGATGAGAGCCATAATCTCCGTAATGGTGGCAAAAGATATCAAAATATCAAGGAACTGATACACCGGTTAGACAGTAAGGTACTTTTGTTGACTGCAACACCTTACAACAAGGATTTTTCAGATTTGAGCAATCAGTTGATGCTGTTCCTGGAAGAAGACCAGGATCTCGGAATCCGTCCGGAGGAGTACATCCGTTCTCTTGGTGGTGAGCGACAATTCATGCAGCAGCATAGCGAGGTGTTTATACGCAGTGTAAAAGCATTTGAAAAAAGCCAGAATGTCGAGGATTGGAATGAGTTGATGCGACTTTTCCTTGTCAGAAGAACGCGATCTTTCATCAAGGAGAATTACGCCAAGACGGATCCAAGCAATGGAAGGAAGTACCTTCAGTTCAACGATGGTAGTACTTCATATTTTCCAGACAGAATTCCTAAGGCTGTAAAATTCCAGACAGCAGACGGAGACCAGTATAGCAGGCTATATTCTGAGGAAATGGTCAATATGATGGACTCCCTAAAATTGCCACGCTATGGACTTACGAAGTATGTTGATGAATCTAAGTTGGCTGATGCTCAGACATACGAAAAGCAGTTGATTGAAAACCTGTCACGTGCCGGCGAGAGGATGATGGGCTTCTGCAAAAGTACTTTCTTCAAACGAATCGACAGTAGCGGATTGTCGTATCTGCTGACATTGTATCGTCATATTTTGAGAAATGCCCTGTTCATCTATGCGATTGAGAATAAACTGAAACTGCCAATTGGAGATGAGAATGTAATGCCTGAAGAGTATCTTGAAGATGATGATACAAACAAGATAATGCTCGACGAGGGAAATTCATCTGAAAATGTCATAATCGAAGCTGATGGAGTCATCAGATTTCCTACGGATATGAGTCTGTATATGAACAAGGCAAAGGAGTACTATTCAATTCTTTCAAACAAATCGAATGTCAGTTGGATTGATTCAAAGTATTTCAAACGCTCATTAAAACAGCAGTTGAAGAATGATTGCGAGACATTGATGAATATGATACGACTGTGCGGAGATTGGAGTCCTGCAGAAGATCAGAAACTCAATTCATTATATGATCTGCTCACATCAACGCACGGGAATGACAAGGTTGTCGTTTTTACCCAATACTCGGACACTGCACAATATATATCAAGGCAACTGAAAAAGCGTGGTCTGAGCAAGATAGGTTGTGTTACGGGAAAATCTGCTAACCCTACAGAAATGGTTGAACATTTCTCCCCAATCAGCAACAAGGTTTCCGTTAGTGCAGATAACCAGTATCGCGTGCTGATTGCTACGGATGTCTTGAGTGAAGGACAGAACCTTCAAGATGCACACATTATTGTCAATTTCGACCTTCCGTGGGCTATCATACGACTGATCCAGAGAGCCGGACGTGTGGACCGTATCGGTCAGGAATCAAAAGAGATATTCTGTTATTCGTTCTTCCCTGCAGATGGAGTCGAGAAGATCATCAATTTGAGAGAAAGACTGAATGACCGTATAAATGCCAATGCCAATATCGTAGGAAGTGATGAAATCTTCTTTGAGGGTAATGAGCAGAATCTTCGTGACATGTATAACGAGAAGAACGGAGTGCTGGATGATGACGACGATTCTGATGTGGATTTATCCTCAATGGCATATCAGGTATGGAAGAATGCAACAGATGCAAACCCAAAACTAAAGAGCATCATTCCTGCATTAAGCAATGTCGTATATTCGACAAAGCGTGCTGAGAGTCAAGATGTCGATGGCGTAATAACATACGCCAGGACTCACAATGATTTTGACGTATTGACTTGGCTCGACACCAATGGCCAGGTAATAACTCAATCTCAAAAGAGGATATTACAGGCAATGGAGTGTGAACCTGATGAACCTTGTATAGAGATGGCTTCAAATCATTTTGACTTGGTTGCAAAGGCAGTCAATGATATTAAGAATGAGAATAATACCACTATGAGCGGAATGCTTGGTAACAGGTTCAGTACCCGATATCGAATAATCCAACTGCTGGAAGCGTATTATAGTCGTCCTGCAACAGTCTTTTTCAGTGAAGATAACCGCACGATGCTCAAATATGCTATCGATGACATTTACAATTATTCTCTTTTGGAACAGTCCAAATATATGCTCGGAAAAATGTTGAGGACTTCTTCTGATGATGATATAGTCGAATATGTACTTGATATGAGGAAGAGCGGCAACTTGTGCCGGATAGATGATAACAAGGTAAATCACAAAGATCCATCAATAATCTGCTCAATGGGTCTTAAGTATGAAGCATAAAATTACTGATATATGAATCGTAATACATTTAATCGTTGTATCAGAGAATCTGATTTCAGGGAATTGTTCATTTCTGAAATGGGCTGGAATAACTATTCCGGCCAGTCAGACATTACTCCTATCGCGGTGGACGAGATTGAATATCAGCCAAAAACAATTGCAGAGAGGAACGGTTTCCAGATAATAACTTGCGATGTAAGAGCGATTCCGACGACAACAGTCTGTAAGAAAATCGATATAAAACTACGCAGATGGGCTAACGATTACATCTGTATATATGCAATTCCTGGAACAGAACATCATCTATGGGTGGCTCCTATTAAAACAGTGGAGAAGCGAGAACTAGTTACGATTGAATATAACGAGGCCAGGGCTGCGGATTTCCTTTTCTCTAAAATAGACAACCTGTCTTTTGATCTGGACGAATTGACGACAATCATGGATGTTAAGGAGATGATTCAAGGTGCATTTGCTGTCAATTCCGAAAAAATCACGAAGGATTTTTATGCCGGATTCAAGAAAGAACATAAGGCATTTGCAGATTTTATCACCGGAATTGACGATCATATCATTGTAAAAGATAATAGAAATAAACAATGGTACACATCTGTTATGCTTAACAGATTGATGTTCTGTTACTTCATTCAGAAGAAAGGATTTCTTGACAGCGACACGGACTATTTGCAGAAAAAACTGAGAGAGGTAAGGCAACAAAAGGGAGAAAACCGTTTTTTCAAGTCATTTTATAGAGGTTTTCTATCACGCCTATTCCACGATGGTCTTAATGCACCTTCACATTCTGAAGAGTTTGAGAACAATTATGGTCGCATACCATATCTGAATGGTGGTATGTTCGATGAGCATCAGTTGGAGAAGGATTATAAAGACATTGATATTGCAGACGAGGCATTTATCCGTCTGTTTGATTTCTTCGACAAATGGCGTTGGCATCTTGATACACGTATTACAGCCAGTGGTAAGGACATAAATCCTGATGTACTTGGTTACATCTTTGAGCAGTATATCAATGACAGGGCTCAGATGGGTGCATACTACACAAAAGAAGATATCACTGAATACAT
>JAFRZX010000096.1 GCA_017442315.1 Bacteroidales bacterium | reverse complement strand
TTCTGCCAATATGTAGCTTGTCATTGCATAACTATAACCTGCAATGATACCGGGAATGATGAACAGCAGCGACCACAGCAGGACATAGACACCCTTCAAGAGTCTGGCACATGCAGCACTCTTCCAAAAT
This sequence comes from Bacteroidales bacterium, assembly GCA_017442315.1. Classification (GTDB taxonomy): domain Bacteria; phylum Bacteroidota; class Bacteroidia; order Bacteroidales; family UBA932; genus Cryptobacteroides. The sequence goes on along the minus strand of JAFRZX010000096.1, from coordinate 1,539 downwards.
TGGAAATAGCCGAAAATAGTGCCTATCTCAGCTTCTTTCTGCCGATCCACCAGATCCAAATTGAACTTCATATAGCCTACTTCAACGATACTGCCAAGGATGAACAAAGCAATACCGGTAATGATTGCAAAGATGGCAATATATGTGGCAATGCCGGCAAAGACAGTCCAAAATTCCATACCACCATTGGAGGAAATCACATCCTGGCCAAGGATCTGCAGGCTTGCGTTAAAATGGCCTTCATTTAGTTCTATATTAAGTTCCGGTCCGCTAGAGCCTATAGCACCCAACAAAGATGCAATCAGACCTGCAACAACCGCGATACCCCATTTGCCCTTCAAGGCATTTCGGGCAATCGTTCTAAAATCAGATGCGTATTTCATAAATGGTACCCCTTTTCAAATAGTCACTGGATTCCAAATCCTTCATTTCCTCGATCAATGGCGAACCTAAACTTTTCTTCGTGAGTCGGAAACCGAAGTTCCTCAAATCCTTTCTCTTCCGAGAATGAAATCACTTTGTTTTCCCAGTTCACCCAGATGGAGAACACTGTCTCCTCTTCTCTTTCCTCCATGGCAAATTCTAAAAACCTCCCGTTAGAAACGCTCTTTCAGCTTTCTGATATCTTCCTTGTCGATCCATTCTTCGCTGTAGCCACAGTCACAGCATACATATCTGTGAACCAGCACGGCGGAGAAGATCGTCATTCCGGTCATGATGTTATTACCAGACCCATATGCTCCTGCTTTTCCTTCTATCCGAAGGATATCGGTGCCTCCGCACTTGGGGCATACTCTTCGATTTTTCATAGCCGCTCTCCTTTCCTATTTAGGGAAATGTATTTAGAAGCAAGCCTTCAGGATGCCTGCTGCAATTGCAATCATAACCACAGGGACCAACAGTGCGATGCCGCCTACAAAGACAAGGCAGACGATCAGCACCGGGAATGCCAGACCGATTAGGATACTGGCAGCGATCTTTGCGACACCCCAGGTCAGTTTGAATGCCAGGCCGATGGATTTTACCAGCAGCCAGATAAAAATTGCGATGACTAATAACTCGAACATTATCGTTTCCTTTCTTAGATTTAACGCTCAAAACCCTTATAGCGGGTACCTTGATAGGTCAGCATACCTCTGTCACCAATATCCAGCTCGCGATAATTGTGCCAGAGCATTCGTAGTTCCATTCGCTCACCATTCTCTAATTCAAATGTGACATGGTAGGAATGGCTGTGATGATGACCGTGGTTATGATGATGGTGATGTGTCTTTCTTCTCATATCGACTACCGTTGCAGGTACTGTCAGAATGGGAGAATTTTCATTCTTGATGAACTGACTAATACTTCTGACGATGAAATAGAAGAACAAGGCAAACCAGATGACTAAGAATATCTGCATTCTCTTTTCTCCCTTCCAAAAAGCACAAAGGGCCTCACGCACTTGTGAGGCCCTTCGGGTCTGATTCCATATTCTGATTATTCACTGCACCGGTGGCCTCGATTCCCAGTGTTTTGGCATATGTAGGGTGTTTCTCC
>JAFRZX010000095.1 GCA_017442315.1 Bacteroidales bacterium | reverse complement strand
TGTTTCTCAATTTGTTAGGGGCTTGGACGGGCTTCGGTTGTGTTCGGTGGATGATTGGATTATGAAAAAACCGGCTCTGTGGTGGGGCCGGTTGAAAGTATGTATTTCGTTCAGTTTTCGCTTTATGTTCGGTAAGTCTTCCGCAAAATGTGCAAGAATCATTTGCGAATTATAATCCATTTGCCATTTTTTGCTGAGCCTTCACGGGAAATAAGCCCATCTGACTTCATTTTTGCAATGATTCTTTCGCAGTGTCTTTTTGTGATGCCAAGTCTTTCAGCAATAACGGTTGCAGATATGCCGGAGTCTTGAGATATCATTGATAAGATCTGTGATTCTTTAGTGCTTCCATCACCGACATTATCACCGACATTATCACCGACATTATCACCGACATTATCACCGACATTATCACCGACATTGTCGGCGATATAATTCTTTTTCACGAATTGAACTTGAAATGAAAGGCCTATTTCCTGCCATCTCATTTCGATTTCAGGATATTCTTTCAGTTCTTCAGCAACCAGTTTGAGACCATTGCCCCACTGGTCGATGATACCGAGTCTCTTGAATACAGGTGCGATTACCTTATTTCTGGCATCTGACTGTCTGCTTTCCATTGCGGAGTAGTCGATTGAAGGGGGAAGCAGTCCGGGACTGGTAACTTCTACCATATCATCATATATGACAACCTTTATGTCCTTACCCGTCAATGAATACTGACGGTGAACACAGGCATTTCGAATAATTTCCCTGATGGCCTTTACGGGGTATTCCCATCTTGAGACAGTATAGACGCCTTCAACGGTTGCTCCTTTATTGATGTGGCGTAGAACGAAGTTGTATGCTTCTTCTGCTTGTAAGCCGATGTTGCAGTCTATGGTTTTCTGATCTATGAATTCCTCTGTACTCACGCCTTTGAATCTGGCACATTCTATTTTGGCGTTTGGAAACAGCGACCTTCTCAGGTCATCATCTGAAAGCAATACAAGGGCATTGGTCGGATAATATGTTCCTTGTTCTTCCCTGATAAGTTCCAGTTTACGGAGCGTCTGAACAGTCAGGTCTTCGCCTGTCTTTTCTTCAAACAGTTCAATGAAACCGTCGAAATCCAATGATGTGAAAGGCTTGTCGAGCACTATTTCGCTGTCAAATGATATGTTTCTGCGTTTTCTCTCCAAGTCTGCGATGATGGATTCATCTGCAACGCGATTGTTTGAGCCGACACGGATATAAGTGCCTTTCAGTTTACCATCTTGCTTGATATAGTATGGTGGCGTGCTGCCCTTGTAGATGTGTATCCGGATGATATGTTTGTCCTCTATGGTGAGGAATGTGATTTCTGGAAGAACAGCAGGATAGCATCTGTCATAGACCATATTGCTGAGTTGTTCCTCCAAGGTGGTCAATCCCTCTTCCGGGAGTCCGACAATGTTGTGCTTGTTGTCGATGCCGATATAGATGTCTCCTCCGGCATCGTTGGCAAAAGCGACAACAGTTTTTGCCAGATCTGAATGTGACGGCATTTCTCCCTTGAACTCAAGTCTGCGCCCCTCTGTATGTTTCCAAAAGTCTGTCATATCATTTGTGCTTCTATGTGGCAAAGATACACTTTCTTTATGACTATCCACAAAATATTATTCCCCGTCCGTAAAATGGCCGTTTTTACGGATGTAACTTGCCTTTTGTGCAATTCCATCCGTGAATAGGGGCTATTTACGGATGAAGAATGCAATGGATGATGTATCTACGTCAGGCAATTATTACTTTCTGCAGTCATAATCATCTTTGGAAAATAATTTCTATATTTGCAAGACAATAAAAACAACTGCCTATGAAACATCGCGTATAACTGATACGCACATTACATATTGGGAAAGCATTCTGCTTTATTCTGTTTACTCTAAAGTTTGGCGACTAAAGGATACCAACAGGAATAATGCTGAAATGCACGTGCATAACTGCGCGGGCTTTTAGTTATTCTGTTGGTAGGGTTACGCCAAACACCCTGAGTAAAGAATACACCGAAAGTTCCGTGCTTTTTTATGTGCGTATCTCTCATCACTTCAAGGAACAACGGAGTATCCGAAAAGCCGTAAAGTGAGTAGGACTAATATAAAAATTAATTGTTTATGAAAAAATACATTAAAGGAGTACTTTCCTTGTTGATTCTTGTAATCTGTGCTTGTCTTTGTTTTACCTCATGCGATCCGGACGAAGTAGATGCTTTTGCAGAGGGATACCGTAAGGGGTATTATGGTACATGGTAAAATCTGTTAAATTTTAGACTGATGTAGATTGTTCATTAAATAATAAAAGGAGTACGGGATGATACTCTTTTTATAAATTATTTGGTGAAGAGTTGCATTATTATATAAAACCCCGTATTGTCCTATTATATTAGCAATGTGCCAGATGCATAAACAAGGCTCAAGGGCATGAGCAAGACATAATGAAAAGGTTTATAGTAATTTTGACAATTTCTTTATTTTCAATCTCATTGTTCTCTAAATCAAGTCAATATGAAAATGATCTTGTTGTAATTAAAAGTGTTGTCTCTTCTGCACGTCCAAACGATAATGATTTGGACCTTACTCAAACACAGATTGTGACAGTTGAATTAACTGCTTCAGGTAGAAATTATATGCAAGCCTATGGTTATAATGAAGTCAGTGTGACAGTCAGTCCTAAAAATCATATATGGGACTTTCTAATTGATACGCGATCATCTAAATATGCGTATTTATCTATAAATAAACCACGTGGAACTGTAACTTTTGAATGTAAAAAGCAATGTAGAAACGATGATTTTAAAATAGAAAAATTATATTGGATGCATTAATGGAAATTATTAACAAAGGTATTATATATTAACAAGTTATAAATCAACGATGCGGATTTAACGCATCACTAGTATTACTCAATTATGAAATCCATTAAATTAGTTTTTTTAGCTATCATATTAATGAGTATTCCCGCTTATGCGATAGAGTACAAGTCTGTATTTGTTGAAAGAGGCGACAAATCGTCTGTAATGGATTACGAACAGGCAAAAAATAGGGGGTATTTCAAGCTTTCGACCGAAGAACAAAAACAATGGGTAGTTGTTCAGAATCATAATTCCCACCCCGTAAAAGTCATTTTCGAATATAAATTAGGCCATAAAGATGCACCATGGGAATCATATAGTGATGAAGGTGGTATGCTTAAAATGGATCCAAAATCCGAAGAAATCATTTTTTTAGGAGAACATATAAAGGGGTTAAGGATAGTTTATGTCGATGTTGACAAATCTGAAGCTACTCAAAAGGCTCTTCGTTCAATAGGAAATGCAGCTATTTCTATAGGAGATTTTATTAAAAACAATTGAAACGAAAGCAATTGCGATGTATCTTATTTCATGAACAAGTAGTCATGCGCTAGACCGACACTTGTAAGCTATTTGAATATTTGTTTTTACCAGTATCAAAAAAGAAAAAAATTATGTATAACAATTACAAAATAAAACTCCGCATTCTTATTGCGGTAACATTACTTATCGGTATCTCGTTTTCGTTAGTTTCATGCGAACCGGATCATCCAGATGTTCCACCAACAGAGATTTATGATGATTAATACTAGTTATGTGAATTTATCGCATTACTATAAAACAAACTAAGTAAGTGATTCTGGAAAAAGTTATTTGCATTAACAACAACTGTATTAGCAGTATTAGTGGTTTGCGTATGTGCTTTTGCACACGACAAACAGCATCACGATTGTTATCATAACGACCATCCAGAAAAATATGTAGAATAACTTTGTGCTTTGAGTACGGGATGATACTCTTTTTATAAATTATTTGGTGAAGAGTTGCATTATTATATAAAACCCCGTATTGTCCTATTATATTAGCAATGTGCCAGATGCATAAATAAGTCTCAAGGGCATGAGCAAATCACGATGAAAATTTTTAAATTTAGTTCTGTGTTATTTCTTCTTATGAATTCTCTGTTGGCCTATTCGCAATGTAATACTTGTGGAGGTAAGGGGTATTTAGAGCAGAGTATATCATGTACGTCATGTAATTATGGATATGTTGAGACTGTCATAACTCGTGATTGCCCCCATTGTTATGGAGCAGGTCGCGTGTCAGAAACCTGCGATGTGTGTTATGGTAGTAGAACCAATACTAAAAAAGTTACCAGAACATGTTCTATTTGTGGCGGCTCAGGCTATAGGAAGGTGAAATCATCAGCAGGTCAGTGCACTGAATGTAAAGGAACAGGCAACTCTGAAGGTAAGGTCACATCCTGGTCTTCAGGTACAAGGTGTACTAAATGTGGTGGAGAAGGAGTGATATATGTAGAAAAGGAAACATATTGCACTTGCGAACGAGGACGGGTGTCAACAATGGAACAAGTGCCTTGTAATGGGTGTGGTGGAACTGGAAAGAAGTCGGTAATTTGTCCAACTTGTCATGGACAAAAACGTCATACAGAAAGAATGACAACACCTTGTTCTGTTTGTAAAGGAACAGGATCAAGAACCGTAAGAAATCCTTGTCCGACTTGTAAAGGATGGTCTCGTTAGTCGTAAACTACTTAACCAAACATAGTTTGAGAGGCAATATGTTATTAACCAATTTGAATTTCTATATCGTTAGTTTTTAATGGCTGATTTAAATTATTCATTTAAAGATTCAAGGAGTATGTAATTATGAAAAAGTTATTTGCATTGACTATTTCTGCATTATTAGTATTTACGGTTTGTGCTTTTGTACGTAGTGAACAATACCACGATAGTTCAGATAGTTGCCATCCTGACAAATATGTTTGCAAAAGATGTAATGGTAGTGGCGAGGATCCGCTAACATATACCTGCTCATCTTGCAACGGAGAGCGCCAGATCACTCGTATGAGTAAGTGCTCGTCTTGTAGAGGCACAGGCAAAGTCAAGGATCGTTACGGAAATGATATTATTTGCTCAACTTGCGATGGGACCGGTCAGATTATCAATAAACAATCTTGCTCAAAATGTCGTGGTACCGGTGAGGAAAAAAGAGCTTGTAGAACGTGTGGTGGATCAGGCTATGTGGATCGCTGATAATTTATAGGGCAGGAGTTTACTTCTGCCCTATAAGTCTATATATGTATAAACAGTCCCATACCCTCAATAAGTTAGACGTTGCATAGTAATTTGGAAAGAAGTAAATGTGTGATTTTTCAACAATTAGATTTGGGCGCTTATGTTCTGCAACAATTGCGGCATCAAGAATCCGGAGGGTGCGAATTATTGTTCCGGATGTAGAGCGAGGCTGAATGTTCCCAAACTGGCGACACTTAGAGCTACTCCTGATACTCCTGTAAAGAATAATGTTTCGGCATCCGAAATGGAAATTTTCCGAAAGAAACTCCGTCTGTCTGTGGAGAACGACGCGAAAGGAGTCCTGGACTTTGTGACAGTCCAAGTCCCACATAATGACTTTGTGCAGTTCTGGCCTATGATTGATGGCGGTTTCTATGTGGAGTTTGCTGTCGGAGACTCTTTGGGTGTATTGGTAAATAATCCGTGCAGATACGACAAGTTTGATGAGTTGTATCGGCAATATGGATATAAGTATGGTACAGGAAATCCTGAAGATGATTTTTATATCAAGGAGTATCCGGCAGGAAGTGAGGAAGATATGATACGGGAAATCCCCGAGCTGATTGTCGCAATCAAAGGCTACTGTCTTTCTGTATGCATATATGACGAGTCTCTGAAAGGGCCCGATGATGATGTTCCTGTTCCTATAAGAAAGAGGCGTTGGTTGTCTCCTGAACATGATAAGCCATTGGTAACTATGCTTAAATTGTTATTGATAGGGCTTGTCGGAGGAGTACTCTTTGGAGTTGTAATGTTTGTTTTATCTGAATACTATTGGTAATAAACCATTCTGTCATGTTGGTGCCTGGTGGTCATTTGTGCCGACCACCGTGCACGCCGATCCTGCTCAGAGATGGCTGTGTGGCATGTGGGTGAGCTTGGTAGTCTGTGTTTTTGACCACCGAGCACATCTGAAAAGGGCTTTTTTGCGGACGTGGTTTTGTTTTGTGTTGTATTTCCCCGAAAATTGCTAAATTTGCTCGGTTTTAAGGATTGCCGGTCAAGGCCGGCAATGACGTTATCCCCGACCTGAGTCATCCTTGATGTTAACGTCATCCTTGACTTGAGTTATTCCTGATGTTGACGTCATCCTTGACCTGAGTCATTCCTGATGTTAACGTCATCCCCGACCTGATCGGGGATCTGAAAAAAGGGATTTTATAACAAAACAATTATACAGATTATGCAACAGTTTATCGACACTTATGATTTCGCAGGCAAGAAGGCAATTGTCCGCGTAGACTTCAATGTTCCATTGAACGACAAGATGGAGATCACCGATGACACACGTATCCGTGCAGCAATCCCTACCCTCAAGAAAGTTATCGAGAAGGGTGGTGCAGTGATTGTTATGTCTCACCTTGGTCGTCCTAAGGGTGTGACAGAGAAATTCTCTCTCAAGCACATTCTTGGCCGCGTTGAGGAACTCCTCGGTGCACCGGTGAAGTTTGCAGATGACTGCCAGGCTGCTGACGAGCAGGTTGCTGCTCTGAAGATGGGCGAGTGCCTTGTTCTTGAGAATCTGCGTTTCTATGCAGAGGAGGAGGGCAAGCCAAGAGGCGAGTTTGCTACTGAAGAGGAAAAGAAGGCTGCAAAGGCTGTCGTAAAGGAAAACCAGAAGGAGTTCGTGAAGAAGCTTGCTTCTTACGCTGACTGCTACATCAATGACGCATTCGGTACAGCACACCGTGCGCATGCTTCTACAGCCCTCATCGCTGACTACTTCCCTAACGACAAGATGTTCGGTTATGTCATGGAAGGTGAAATCAAGGCTATTGACCGCGTACTCAAGACTCCGGAGCATCCTGTAACAGCTATCGTAGGTGGTGCAAAGGTGTCTTCAAAGATCGGTATCATCGAGCACCTTTTCGATGCAGTTGACAATATGATCATCGGTGGTGGTATGGTCTATACTTTCAAGAAGGCTCAGGGCGGACATATCGGACGTTCTCTTTGTGAAGATGACCAGCTTCAGCTCGCTCTCGATACTCTCAAGAAGGCAGAGGAGAAGGGTGTGAAAGTTTATCTTTCTAAAGAGGTTGTCATTGCAGACGATTTCTCTAACGATGCAAATACCAAGATCTGCCTGAACTCTGAGATTCCTGACGGTTGGGAAGGTATGGATGCAGCTCCAAGTACTCTCGCTATGTGGGAGGAAGTTCTTATGAAGTCAAAGACTATTCTTTGGAATGGTCCTGTAGGTGTATTCGAACTTCCTGCATTTGCAAAGGGTACGAACCGTATTGCTGAGATTCTTGCAAAGGCTACATCTGAGAACGGAGCCTTCACTCTTGTAGGTGGTGGCGATTCTGTAGCTGCTGTGACTCAAATGGGTTTCGCTGACAAGGTAAGCTACGTTTCTACAGGTGGTGGTGCCATGCTTGAGTCCCTTGAAGGAAAGGAACTTCCAGGCATCGCTGCGATTCGCAAGTAACATAACTGCACCATAGAGTGCATTTTCGTGATGAAAGTGCGCGCGGTATCCTTAAACACAGTGATCCGCGGGCACTTTTCTTTACTACTGTGACGTTTAACATGCAAAAAATGCTACAGTGGTAATCCTGAATCTGTATCTTTGCAACTATGAAGGAGATATATTTCGCAGGAGGATGTTTCTGGGGAACGGAACACTACCTCAGACAGTTCGAGGGAGTGACAGGGACTCTCACAGGATATGCCAACGGATACTTTCCAAATCCCTTATATGAGCAGGTCTATACAGACAAGACCGGCTATGTCGAGTGTGTCAAAGTCATATATGATCCGGAAATCATTTCTTTGAGAACATTGTGCAGGCTTTTTTTTAGGTCAATAAACCCTTTGCTAAAGGATAGACAGGGAAATGATATAGGTACAAGGTACAGAACAGGCATATACTGGACAGATGATGAAGACAGAACAGTAGTAGATGAAGTCTATGAAGAAATCCAGGCAAGATATGACAGTCCCTTGATGGTGGAAAAATGCAGGTTGGAATGTTTCTTTCCGGCAGAAGATTACCATCAGGACTATCTTTTAAAGAATCCTGGCGGGTACTGTCATCTTTCATCTGAAGAACTCGGCCTGGCCAAGATGTATGCCCGTATCACAAAGACTCTCAGGTCAAATGCAGATGAAGAAAAGAAGGTCGTCCTGCCGCGATTCTTCAAGACCGGGAAAGGGGAGTACGGCGAAGGGGACAGATTTATGGGAGTCGTCGTTCCCAATATCAGAAAAGTCGCCAGGGAATACGCTGAAGTGTCGTGGGAAGTCATAGAGGCACTGCTGGAAAGTGAATGGCACGAATGCCGGATATGTGCACTGCTGATTCTAGTGGAAAGGTTCAGGAAAGAGCCGGAGCACGCCGTCAGATTCTACCTTAGCCATACGAAAGGTATCAACAATTGGGATCTTGTAGATATGTCCGCGCCTTATATTCTCGGACGCCATCTTATGCAGAGGGAAGACAGGTCTAGTCTATATTTATTAGCCACGTCAGACAACATCTGGGAGCAAAGGATAGCAATAGTCGCCACCCTGACACTCATAAGAGACAACCAATTTGATGATACAATGAAACTTGCCGCGATGTTTCTTGATACGCGGTATGATCTTATTCAGAAGGCTGTAGGGTGGATGCTTCGCGAAGTAGGAAAACGCGACGAGCATCTTCTGACCGATTTCCTTGACGAACACTGCCGGCTGATGCCAAGGACTATGCTGCGCTATTCCATAGAGAAATTTTCTCCTGCCCGCCGCGCCTATTATATGCGCCGCCCTTTAATCCTTTTATAGAACAGTCGCAGTGCCTTATTGTTCCACCGTCTTCAGATACATAAAACTACCGGGCATTCTGATACTGGAATAATATTACCTTCCTTAAGGAACAGATAGAAACTATATAGGACGATGTGTTGTTTTGTGTTTTTTTGAGAGGATTCAGCGTCTAATTGTTATATTTGCAGAATTAAAATTGAAAGTATATGTTTGAGACATTGGTGGTAAACTGGCATGTCAATCCGGAAATCTTCAGTATCGGACCTTTTTCACTCAGGTGGTATTCAATTCTTTTCATTTCCGGATTCATTCTCGGATGGTTCATTTTCAAATGGTTCTTCAAGAGGGAAGGTGTTCCTGTGACACTTCTCGACCCGCTTCTCTATACTCTTCTCATAGGTACGATTGTCGGGGCTCGTCTTGGGCATTGCCTGTTCTATCAGCCGGACTATTATCTTGGCAGCTGGGATGGATTCCTGGAGATATTCATGCCATGGAAAGGAGGGCTGGCCAGTCATGGCGGTACAATCGCTCTTATTATCGCGATGTGGTGGTTTGCAAGACATTATGGACGTAAATATGATTTTGATTTCTTGTGGATTCTGGATCGCCTTTGCATTACGGTATGTTTTGCCGGTGCACTTATCCGTCTCGGAAATCTTTTCAACTCTGAAATATACGGTGATGTAACTTCACTCCCTTGGGGATTCATATTTGAACTTCGTGGAGAAACATTGGCCAAACATCCTACCCAGCTTTATGAAGCCCTCAGCTATACCGTTCTCGGTCTCGTGCTGCTTTGGATCTATCGCAAAAAACTGGATAAGGTTTACAGAGGATTCTTCATAGGAGTATTCTTTATCGTTCTGTTTGGAATGAGATTCCTTATAGAGTTCATAAAGGAGCCTCAGGTCGGTTTCGAGCAGGATATGGTGCTTAATATGGGACAGTGGCTTAGTATTCCGTTCATACTTCTTGGTGCTGCGATCCTTATCTACAGCTATATCAAGAAACAGCCTGCAGAGATTGTCCGTCCAATTAAGAAGAAGGCTGAGCCTACTCATTATGCAAAGAGCTTGACAAGATGACAGATATCCCCCGTATTGCTAAGGTTCTGGACTTCCTCGACAGGAATGGAATAGGCTATGAATACCATACCCATCCCCCACTGCCGACGATAGAGCTCGCATTGGAATATTGGAAGGAAATTGATTCAACCCACTGCAAGAACCTGTTTTTTAGAAATCATAAAGGGAACCGTCATTATCTTGTGGTCTTTGAATGTCATAAGGAACTGGATATCCATTCCTTGGAAAAGATGCTGCATCAGGGCAAACTCTCTTTTGCATCTGCAGAGAGGATGGAGCGTTGCCTGGGGCTTCTTCCTGGTTCCGTTTCTCCATTGGGTCTGATTAATGATATGGGGCTCTCTGCATTCAATGACGATGGAAGTCTATGCCCGGCTGAGGGAGTATGTGAAAAGGAGTTGTTTCCTAACGGCCATAGGGTGAAACTGTTTCTTGATGCGGACCTGCAGACTGCCCGTCGTGTCAGTTTTCACCCTTGCGACAATACGGCCAGTGTGGTTGTCTCCAACGACGGTTTTATGAGATTTCTTGAACTCTGGGGTGGGGAATACGAGTGGATTGACGTTTCTGTCTGATGTCATTGCAGTTTCAGTGCATCTTTATTCATTATTGCTTCAGTCCGCAACGTAAGAAGAGTCTTTGCCAGGGTCTGTCTGTATTTGAGAGGTGAAATCCCGGTGTGCTTCTTGAAGAATTTCCCGAAAGAGGACTGGTCTGAGAATGACATGATTTCAGCAATCTGCTGTATGCTGAGATCAGGATTCCTAAGCATACGGGCTGCTACCTCTATCCGCATGGATGCAAGTACCGTACTTATCGTCACCCTCATCTTTTCTTTCACTATCAGTGCCAGGTACTGCTTGGATATGCATAGTTTTTCGGCATAGAATCCTACACTTGTCTCTTTCTTTATGTTGTTAGTCAAAAGTTCTGCAAAGTCCTTCAGAATACTGTCTGCCCGTTTCATTTCCGTATGATGTGACGGTTCCCGTCTGCTATATTTCTTCCATATCATGTCAGCCATGTCGGTAAGCAGAATATAGAAGTAGGCATAGTTGATTTCTTTAGCAAAATTGTGTTTTTTGTCAGATAATGATACTATCAGGTTGCTTATATCATTGCAAAGTGTGTCAAGATCCTTCTGGTTGATGATTTCTCCACCAAGTCCATGATCTATCTGGAACTTGAAGTCCAGAGGGAAGGGGTTCCTGTTGCGGAATATATCTTCAACCAGATTTTTGTCTGTTGCCGTCACCATGGCGTGGAATCCCTCCCCGTATCTGATCTCATGGATGTCAGCCCAGGTGGGAAGATTAATGTAAGTATGTCTTGAGAAATGCAGACGTTCTCCATTTATCATCATATTGAGGCTGCCCTCTATGATTATGATTACCAGATGATATTTAGGTCTTCGTGGCTTTTGATAAATTATATGGTCTTCTCCCTTTATTTCGCAGGCGAAGATATAATCATCTATGTATCCTACTCTGATAACGTTTTTTTCTCCGAAAAGAATAGCTGGTTTGGTCGTTTTTTGTCTTTTTTCGCTCATTTTGATACATTTGTCGCCCAAATATAACCCTTTTATAAATTTAAACCAAATCTATATAAGTTTGGGCCATTAAATATTGTAAAGATGGCCTGAAATTTGCAAAAATATTGCCCCTCGTAAAATTGTTAAGTTTAGTGTATATAATCAAATGAAAAAAACAGCGGTAGTTGTAGCGATTCTAACCGTTTTGACGGTGAATCCTTTTGTTTCGCTAGCGCAGTACCGGACCAAAGGTGCTGCAGATGAACAACCTAAGACGGAATCTCAGCTAATATTGGAAAAGGCGGAATGTTCCGATACTCCGGTTGTAATCACATTGGAACAGGCACTTGAGATTGCCTTGAGTGAGAATGTGTCTGTCAAGGTTGCCGATATGGAGATACAAAGAAGCAGTTATGCCAAGAAAGGTGCGTATGCTGCTCTTTTTCCACAAATAGACCTCACTGGCTCATATCAGCGAACCATTAAGAAACAGGTGATGTATATGGATTTCGATATGAGTTCGATGTCTTCTATGGCGGGTTCTTCCGCTACATCGGAACTTGCAGGTCTGTTTACTCGTCTGGCAACGTTGGAGGGTCTTCATGGTATCCAGACACCTTTACCTGAGCCTCCGGCATCAGATGCTGCATCTGCTGATGCGGCTGCATCGGCAGCGGGTATGTCGGACGGTCTTGAGGTAGGTCGTTCCAATACCCTTAACGGAGGAATTACAGCCTCCATGCCTATTGTAAATGCACAGTTGTGGAAAAGTCTGAAGTTATCTGCTCTTGATGTGGAACTGGCGGTAGAAAAGGCGCGTGCTTCACGTCTGGATATGGTTACGCAGGTAAAGAATGCTTACTTTGGAACCTTGATGGCAAAAGAGGCTTTCAATGTTTATAAGGAAGTATATGAGAATGCTGTAAGCAATCTTGAAGAGACTCAGAAGAAATATGATGTGCAGAAGGTTTCAGAGTTTGAACTGATCAGAGCCAAGACCACTGTAGCGAATGCTATTCCTAATGTTTATAATGCGGAAAGTTCTGTCATTCTGTCATTGTGGCAGCTCAAAGCTGTCCTTGGGGTGGATCTGGATATGAATCTGGATGTTGCAGGAGCTCTGGAAGATTATGCTCAGCATATGTTCTATGACATCCATCAGCATGACAGTATTTCACTTGACATGAATACAACGATGAAGCAGCTTGCAATCCAGACAGAGCAGCTTGCACAGAATATCAGACTTCAGCAGTTTGCAAACATTCCTTCGCTTGCAGTAGCCTTTAACTTCAGTATGAATACAATGGCTAATGATGTGAGTTTCAGTGAGTTCCGCTGGACGCCATATTCTTATGTAGGCCTGAGTCTCAACATACCTATCTTTGCAGGAGGAAAGAGATTCAACCAGATACGTCAGGCCAAGAACCAGTATCAGCAGGTGAAGCTTCAGACACTCAATACCGAGAGGCAGCTGAAGATTGCCGTACGTCAGAGCTTGACCACAATGGAGACCAGTATGAAGAGCTATTATGCAGCCAAGGATGCGGTTGCTTCGGCTCAGAAAGGGTATGATATAGCAGAGGCATCATACAAGGTTGGAAGAAGTACCCTCATCGAACTTAATGATGCTCAACTTGCGCTTACTCAGTCGAAACTGGCAGAGTCACAGGCTATCTATAATTTTGTGACTGCCAAGTCTCAGTTGGAGCAGACACTGGGTCAGGATTTCATAAATGAATAAATAAAAGAGATATTATATGAGAACCATTTTAAGAACAATTATTCTAGCCGGAGCTGTAATGATGGCATCAGCATGCGGCAACAATGCAAACAAGGAGTCTCAGCAGCCGGTTGAAGTTGTGGTTGAGGATCCTACAGTATCTGTGGTGCAGGTTAATTCAAGAGAAGTCCCTCAGACTTCCACATATACATCGACTGTACAGGCTAATGTAAAGAACAATATTGCTCCTCAGATGGCGGGACGTATAACAGAAATCAATGCTGAGATAGGAGATTTTGTCAAGAAGGGACAGATTCTTGCGCAGATTGACAAGGCTCAGCTTCAGCAGGCACAACTTCAGCTGCATAACGCGGAAGTCGAGTTGGAGCGCCTTAAGGCTCTTTATGAGGCAGGTGGATTGTCCAAGTCGGATCTTGATGCTATCGAAATGCAGTATAATGTAGCCAGGACTCAGGTTGACAATCTTCTTGAAAACACAACATTGCGTTCTCCGATAGATGGTGTTGTCACTGCGCGTAATTATGATGCAGGTGATATGTACTCCATGAGTGCTCCTATCTATACGGTTGAACAGATTGTTCCGGTCAAGCTTCTGGTTTCAATCTCGGAGTCAGAGTACTCGAAGGTCCGCAAAGGTGATTCTGTGGAGCTTGTTGCAGATGCAGTGCCAGGCAAGACTTTCTATGGAAAGATAGTAAGGATCTATCCTACGATTGATCCGGCTACACGTACATTTACAGCAGAGGTTCAGGTGGATAACAAATATAAGACATTGCGTCCGGGTATGTTTGTGAGAGTTACAGTCGATTTCGGCTCAAACAACAACGTCGTCATACCTGATGTGTCTGTTGTCAAGCAGCAGGGATCTGGAGAAAAATTCGTCTATGTTCTTAATGATGATGGAACCGTTACATATAAGAAGGTGGTTCTCGGACGTCGCATGGGTGCGGAATATGAGGTTCTGGAAGGACTTTCAGACGGTGACTTTGTTGTTACCGGAGGTCAGATCCGCCTTAAGAACGGCATCAAGGTAAACGTTAATGAATAGGTTAAAGTCAGATTATGAGCATATATAGAAAAGCGGTCAACAATCCGGTTACCACGGCTCTGATTTTCATAGCCTTGGCAATCTTCGGAATATTCTCGCTGATAAACATATCGTTGGACAGGTTCCCTAAATTTGACGCCAACGTAATCATGGTCATGTCTTCTTATCCGGGAGCTAGTGCTGAAGACATTGAGACCAATCTTACTAAGATTCTTGAAAACTCCCTCAATGGAGTAAGTGACCTGAAGAACATCAGTTCTACTTCCAAGGAAAACATTTCGCTGATTACTTTGGAGTTTGTAGAAGGAGTGGACATTGATGTTGCTACCAATGATGTCCGGGACAAGCTGGACATGGTCAATTCTGTACTGCCGGACGGGGCATCTCTTCCTTTGATATTCAAATTCAGTGCTGATGACATGCCTATTATGATCATGGCGGCTACAGCAGAGGAAAGCCTTCCGGCGCTTGAGAAGATTCTGGACGACAAGGTGGCGACTCCGCTAGCCCGTGTCTCT
The DNA here is from genome assembly GCA_017442315.1 of Bacteroidales bacterium. GTDB lineage: Bacteria > Bacteroidota > Bacteroidia > Bacteroidales > UBA932 > Cryptobacteroides. The sequence goes on along the minus strand of JAFRZX010000095.1, from coordinate 12,267 downwards.
GGTGTCGGTACAGTGTCTGTTGCAGGTGCACCCCAGCGTGAAATCCAGGTGTATTGCGATCCTAACAAACTTGAAGCTTACGGACTCACCGTTGCAGGTATTTCCAGCATTATTGCTGCTGAAAACAGAAACGTGCCGTCTGGAACAATAGACATAGGATCCAATGCCTATGCTCTTCGTGTGGAAAAGGAGTTTACATCTGCAGACCAGATGCTGGATATCGTTGTTGGCCATTCAAACGGAAAGAGCGTATATCTGCGCGATGTCGCCCGTGTGGTTGATGGCGTTGAAGAGAGGTATCAGGAAGCATATATCAACGGTATACCGGGAGCTCAGATCATCATACAGAAGCAGGCTGATGCCAATGCGGTGAATGTTATCAGGGGAATCAAGAAGGAAATGAAGAAGATCGAAAAGAATCTTCCTTCCGATATTCACATCACGACTGTAATGGACAGTTCTGATAACATTCTGAATACGCTCAATTCCTTGAAGGAGACAATTATCGTTACCTTCCTTATCGTGATGCTTGTAGTGTATCTGTTCCTTGGAAGATGGAGAGCGACATTCATCATTGTCCTGGCTATTCCTATATCGCTTCTCGCGTCCCTCATGTATCTGTGGGCTACAGGAAACACCTTGAATATCGTGTCCATGTCAGCTTTGTCCATTGCTATCGGTATGGTTGTGGATGATGCCATTGTGGTGCTGGAAAATATATCGACCCATCTGGAAAGAGGTGCGAAACCAAAGGAAGCTGCAGTGCATGCTACCCAGGAAGTAGGTATTTCGGTAATTGCTTCAACATTGACGATGCTGGCCGTGTTCATGCCTCTTACCATGATCAAAGGTATGGCCGGTATCATGTTCAAGCAGCTCGGATGGATCACCAGCATCATCATGATAGTTTCTACTATCGGAGCACTTACCCTCATCCCTATGCTTTGTTCGCAGTTCCTGCGTTACAAGCCTAAGACCGGACGCATTCATGACCTGATATTCGGAAATTTCAACAAGTTCGTTGATTGGATATCAAGGGGGTATGGCCATCTCATCAAGTGGTGCGTCGGACATAGGGTTGTTGTTGCCATTATCGCCATAGCTGTTTTTGCTGCAACATTGGTGGGACTGGCTCCAACCGTGAAGACAGACTTTTTCCCGTCATCTGACCAGGGACGTATTACTTTGCAGCTGGAACTTCCGGCAGGTACAGGCCAGAACATTACAAGAAATCTTGCACATGAAATACATGGAAAATTCAGAGAGGCGATTCCTGAGATAGTTACTTGTTCCTACGCTTTGGGACAGGCGGATTCCGATAATGCATTTGCGTCAATGCAGACCAACGGTACGCATGTAATCTCATTCAACGTCAACATCGGAAGTATGGAGGAGCGAGAAAGGTCGCAGGCAGAGATTGCCGATGTGATTCGTGGCATTCTTGCAGACTACCCTGAATTCAAGAAGGTGAAGGTTACCGAAGGTGGTGGAGGAATGGGAGGTGCTTCTACCGTCGATGTTGAAATCTACGGATATGACTTTGAGACTACTGACCGGGTGGCCAGAATGATACAGGAAGGTATGCTGAATGCCGGAGGATGTTCTCAGGTGCTTATAAGTCGTGATGAGTATATCCCTGAGTATCAGGTTGACTTTGATAGGGAGAAACTTGCAATCAATGGCCTTAATACAACGATGGCTGCCTCTTATTTCAGTGCGGCAATGAATGGTTCGACCCAATCGTTCTATAGAGAGGATGGTGACGAATATGACATACGCGTGCGTTATGCTCCTGAATTCAGGACAAGCATTGAGGATATTGAGAATATCATCATCTACAACAATATGGGTCGTGGTGTCAGAATCAAGGATGTTGGAACCGTAGTCGAAACCCTTACCCCTCCTTCGATCCAGAGGAAGAACAGAGAGAGAATGATAACCGTATCCGGTGTAGTAGCCGCCGGGTCTGCGTTGTCTGATGTCGTGGCTTCCACTAATAAGGTCATAGAGGAAACAGACATACCTTCAGACCTTTCGGTCAAGGTTGCCGGTTCGTTTGAGGACCAGCAGGAAACATTTGGAGACCTCATCATGCTTCTTGTCATGATCATTATCCTTGTATATATCGTGATGGCTTCCCAGTTCGAGTCTTTCATGAGTCCGTTTGTCATCATGTTCTCGATTCCGTTCGCTTTTGTGGGTGTCATCATGGGTCTTGTAGTTACAGGAACTCCTCTGGGAGTCATGGGTATGATCGGTATTCTGATTCTTATGGGTATCGTTGTGAAGAACGGTATCGTGCTTATAGACTACACCATACTTATGCGTGAAAGAGGTATCGGTATCGCAGAGGCTACCATTATCGCAGCAAAGTCCCGTCTGCGTCCGATTCTTATGACGACTCTTACAACAGTCCTTGGTATGGTCCCTATGGCTGTCGGACAGGGTGAAGGTTCCGAAATGTGGCGTTCTCTCGGTATGGTTGTGGCGTGGGGTCTGTCAATCTCGACTCTGGTGACCCTTGTCATCATACCGACCTTATATGCTGCAATGGCTACCTGGCAGGAACGTCGTGCAGCACGGAAGGAAGCAAAGAAGCTTGCAAAGGCATAGCATCGATAAAAAAGAAATAACGTAGAATAATATGAAAGGAATATTTATAGCTTACGACCAGGCATATAATATGGATATTGCCGATGCCATCGAAACTCTCGGAGTAAGAGGCTTTACTATGTGGCAGGATATTGCAGGGCGCGGCGGATATACCGGGGAACCCCATCTTGGCAGTCATGCATGGCCTACGATGAACAATGCAATACTTACATTTGTCCCGGATGACAAGGTTGATGACATCCTGGTCAGGTTGAAAGCAATGGATGAAGAAACTCCTGACCTGGGAATAAGAGCCTTTGTCTGGAATGTAGAGAAATCCTATTGATATCTTTAGTGAGGTATCGTTATTGTAAATCCAGTCGTAAATTTTTATATTTGCGACTGGATTTTTGTAAACATTAACTTAAACATCAAATATTATGGCACATGTTGTTACAGATGCGAATTTCGCAGAGATATTGAAAAATGAAAAACCGGTAGTTGTGGATTTCTGGGCTACATGGTGCGGGCCGTGCAAGGCACTTGCACCTGTTGTTGATGAAATAGCAGCAGAATATGAAGGAAAGGCTGTGGTGTGCAAATGCAATGTCGATGAGTGTGATGAGGCTCCAATGACATATGGAATCAGAAGTATTCCTACACTGCTTTTCTTTAAGGGTGGAGAACTTGTTGACAGACATGTCGGAGTCATAGCAAAAGCGGATTTTGCAGCGAAGATTGATGCGCTTCTCTAAATTGCGGCTGTATGAAGCGTTTGTTCACAATCGTTCTTACTGCTGTCCTGTCTGTCGTTTTGACATCTGAGGCTCTTGCCCAGAAGTATGGCGTTACAGGAGGAGCGACCTTTACTAGTCTGCAGAATATAGAAAACAGTTCCAAGACTGGATGGAATGCAGGAGCTACTGTGCAGTTCAAGCTGCCTTTGGGCTTTTCCATCCAGCCCTCTCTTTTATACGACACTAAGATTGTGCAGACTGGAGTCGCAGAATTGAGTGTAGATTATCTGGAACTTCCTGTCGGTGTGCAATGGGGACCTGATCTCCTTGTGTTCAGGCCGTTTCTGGAGATATCTCCTTTTGTGGGATATGCTCTTGACAGCAATTTGTCTGATGATGTACTCATGACGGCAGATCAATGGAAGACCAGTAATCTCAACAGATTAAGTTATGGCTTAGGTCTTGGCGGGGGTATAGAGGTATGGCGATTCCAGGTTTTGTGTCGCTACAGTTGGAATTTCGGACCTTTGTTCAATAATCAGGGTGCTGCAGAGGCTGCTCCTTTGAAGCATGCTTTCGGTAACACTAATTTCGGGGGTGTTACCTTGTCTTTGGCGTTCCTGTTCGGAGATTGATTTATGAAGAAGATTGCTGTTTTCTGTTCGGCAAGTCAGGATATAGATCCCAAGTATAACAAAGTCGCCCGCGATTTCGTCAGGGCGGCTTGCTTGTGTGGATATGGAATCGTTTCAGGTGGTACAGTCAAAGGTACCATGGGGTGTATATCAGACGAGATCAGACGATGCGGAGGTTATCATCTTGGGGTGATACCGCGTTTTATGGAGGAATATATCTATCCACATCTTTCTGAGACCATATGGACTGATACTATGGCTCAGAGGAAAACTATCATGAGGGAGGGAACCAGTGCTGTAGTGGCTCTTCCCGGCGGAGTAGGAACCTTGGATGAACTTGTGGAAACTATAGCTTTGGTGCATCTCAATAAATATTCAGGAAAGGTTATTCTGCTGAATCATGATGGTTTTTATGAGATTTTCCGTGACCTCCTTCGTCATTATGTTGATGTGGGGATGATGACCGAGGCAACTTTTTCAAAAGTGATGTTTGCGCAGACATCAGAAGAAATTATCGATATGTTGGAATGTGAATGATATGGATATCAGGGCAATCAAAGATTATCTGGACAAGGACTGGCTTGCAGTTCAGGAACGTATATCTGCTTCATTGGGAAGCGATATAGAACTTCTTAATTCCACGAATGCTTCCATTCTGTCCAACTCCGGTAAGCAGTTGCGTCCGCTGCTGGCACTGATGTTTGCCAGAGCATGTGGAGGGAAAACGACTGATGCCGGCATCAGATATGCTGCTGCCTCCGAGCTTCTCCATAATGCTACTTTGCTTCATGATGATGTGGCTGATTCAAGTGAATTGCGCAGGGGAAGACCTACTGTGATGTCTCTGATGGGTCCTTCGGTTTCCGTCCTGTTGGGTGACTACTGGCTGGTCAAGGCAATGGAACTTATTCTTCAGGGCAATGATATGGATGCGGCAGTCATCAGGATATTTTCAAAGACTTTGAGTGATCTTGCCGAAGGTGAGATGCTTCAACTGCAGAAGGCGCAGAGTGGAGATACTGATGAAAAGGATTATCTGAAGATAATATATAATAAGACAGCCTCTCTTTTTGAGGCAGCATGTGTGTCTGCCGCGATTTCTGCAGATGCTCCGGAGAAGTTTGTGACGGCTGCTAAGAATTATGCCGTAGCGTTGGGATTGGCCTTTCAGATCAAGGATGACATTCTTGATTATTCGGGTACGGAATCCGTAGGCAAGCCGTTGGGTGTGGACATTATGGAGCAGAAGATTACTCTTCCGCTGATTGGTGCCTTGGGTAAAGTTTCAGTGGGTGAGGCTCTGAAAGTTCGTGCGATGGTCAGGAATATTGTTGATAAACCGGAATTGAAAGATGATATTGTCAGATTTGTAAAGGAAAACGGTGGATTGGAATATGCCAGAGTACGCCTTGAGGAGTATGTGGGAGAGGCTGTAGGGGCTTTGGATGTTCTTCCTGATTCATATGAAAAGGAGTGTCTTGTGGAATTGGCTTACTACACTGCCAAAAGGATGATGTAGAGGATGAAATTTGCGGATATAACAGGAAATGGAAAGGTAGCTTCGGCTCTTATGTCGATGGCAGACAGCGGAAGGGTTGCGCATGCCATGCTTCTGTATGAGAACGAAGGATGCGGAGCTCTGGCTTTGGCTATGGCTTATGTGCAGTATCTCAATTGTACCGGGGCAAAGGATGGAGATTCTTGTGGCGAGTGTCCATCATGTCGTCAGATGTCCAAGATGATACATCCGGATGTGCATTTCGTTTTTCCTGTCAATAAAGGTCCCAAGACTTCAGATGAAAAGCCTACTTCTGAATCGTATCTTAAATATTGGAGGGAGTTGGCTCTTGCTGATCCGTATTTTACGGAAGCTGATCTGCAGAAGGCGATAGGTATTGAAAGTAAAAATGGTCTGATAGCTGTGGCTGAGGCCAAGTCGATAATATCAAAACTATCTTTGTCATCAGTTTCTGACGGTTACAAGGCAGTTATATTCTATCTTCCTGAAAAAATGAATCAGGAGACTGCCAACAGACTTCTGAAGATGGTTGAGGAACCGCCGGAAAAGACAGTTTTTATGTTTATAACCCATGCTCCGGAGAAAGTTCTTCAGACGATTTTCTCCAGGTGTCTGAGTATAAGGGTTCTACCTTTGTCTAAAGATGAGGCTCAAAAGGTGAAGGCTTTGCGTCCGGAAGCTTCAGAAGAAGATTCCGATGGGTTTATGGAATTGTTTTCAGATATGATGAATGCACTTGTTGGCAGGAATCTGATGGCGGCCTTGGAGTGCGGCGAAAGTGCTGCGGCATTGGAGTCGCGTGAAAAACAGAAAGCTTTTTGTACCTTTGCGTCCGAATGTATAAGAAAGATATTCCTGATTCAGCATGGTATGGCCTGCATTGCGGATGTGCCGGATGAAGAACAGGAGTTTTATCAGGATATGGCCATCAGATGTGGCAGAACATTCTGTTCCAAGGCTATAGGAAATATTGAGAAAGTGGTGTCAATGATTGACAGAAATGTAAATTCAAAGATTCTTTTCTGTGATATTGTCAACCGTATGTTTTTAAGTATATGACGGAATCTAAGAAATATGATTGCTCACGCGGTTGTGTGGTGGAGCTCAATGATAATGGTGAACCGGGATGCGTTTACCGGCAGGGATGCTGTAAGCTTGAAGTTTATGACTGGCTTGCTGGAGTGAGTCAGGAACAGTACAAGGATTTGTTTGAAGTGCGTTTCAAGAACACCCGTAAGGCAATCTTCCGCAATGCTTCAGGCCAGAGTGTGAAGACTGGAGATCTGGTCATTGTAGAGGCTGCCAACGGACATGATCTTGGAATCGTTACTCTTGAGGGGCCGGTTGTAGCACGCCAGATGAAATGTAAAAAAATAGATCCTGAGACATTTGAATTCAAGAGAATATACCGTAAAGCTAAGCAGTTCGATGTCGAAAAGTGGCAGGAGGCTATAGCCAGAGAGCACGAAACGATGATACGTTCGCGTCAGATTGCCACAGAACTGGGATTGGAGATGAAAATTGGTGATGTGGAGTTTCAGGGAGACGGGACCAAGGCTATTTTCTATTATATTGCAGATGGTAGAGTTGATTTCCGTCAGTTGATAAAGGTGTTTGCGGAGGAGTTCCACATAAGGATAGAAATGAAGCAGATAGGTGCCAGGCAGGAAGCCGGACTTATCGGAGGTCTTGGAGTCTGTGGAAGGGAGCTGTGCTGCTCCAACTACATTTCTAGTTTCCAGTCTATCACGACATCAGCAGCTCGTTGTCAGGACCTGTCCCTGAATCCCCAGAAGCTTGCAGGACAATGCGGTAAATTGAAGTGTTGTCTGAATTATGAGACTGCGGCCTATATGGATGCTCAATCACGTATACCTAAGCTTCATGGTCCGCTTGAATTTGAGGACGGATTGGCCTATCTGATGAAGACAGATATTCTCAGGGAGATCATGTATTTCTCATATGACCCATCCTCACTGACAAATCTTTATCCGGTATATGCAGAAGATGTCTGGGATATTATGAGGATGAATCGCAATGGAGAGAAGCCTCAGTCTCTAAAGGTTGATGAACCAGTTGCTCCTGAGTTTGTTACAGCAGTTGGTGATGATGCCATCAATCGCTTTGATGAGTCTCGCAAACGCAAGAAAAAGAAGCGTAGCAATAAAGGAAAGAAGGGAACGCAGAAATCATAGGGAGCGAGTCAATGGGAAAGGATAAGTTGAGAAAATTCAGGGAGAATGAAACATTCAGATGTATGATCCAACCGGAAACATCTGAGGTTTTGAACAGGGATCATGCACTTAAAGGAAACTGGGGACGAGATTTTTTCGGCAATGATAATCCGATAGTTCTGGAACTTGGGTGCGGAAAAGGTGAGTACACTGTCGATCTTGCCATGCGTAATCCTTCCTGCAATTATATCGGTGTTGATATCAAAGGGGCCCGCCTGTGGAAGGGGGCAAAGTATGCAGAGGAACATAGGTTAGGCAATGTGGCATTCCTACGTACGCGTATAGAATTTATCGAGTCTCTTTTTGCTGAAGGAGAAATTTCTGAAATATGGATAACTTTTGCTGATCCTCAGATCGGCAGGGAAAAGAAACGTCTCACTTCGCCTCTGTTCATGCGCCGTTACCGCAACTTTCTTAAAAGAGGAGGAATCGTCCATCTGAAGACGGACAGCCGCTATCTGCACGAGTATTCATATGCGATGGCCATGCAGAATGACCTGAAGATCCTGGCATGCGCAAAGGATATCTATGGCGAAGACAGGGAAAGACTCTACGAGAGCGAATTGTTGTCGGTGTGCGGACGTGATGCAGTGGAAGCATTATTTGAAGTTCAGACTTTTTATGAATCCCAGTACCTCGCTCAGGGAATATTGATTACATATCTGTCGTTTCTGGCAGACCATGAAGGGGATTACAAGAGCCCTGAATGGGAAGAAGACAGATGGAAGGATGAGGGGCATCATTTCCTGATTCCATCCGGTCTTCCGGTTGCGTCTAAATTTTATCCGGAGTTATAAGAGTCACCTGGATCTTATTATTTTCCATGACATACCGGCATATGCTGCAATCAGCAGTGTATGCAGACCAAGTTTTGCCGTCATTTGAAGGGCTGATGATGTTCCGGCTGCAACATTGGCGAAGAGAACAGAGTCCAGCAGGAGTGATGCACCATAGGTGAGTCCCATCAGGATGATTATACCTGCAAGTCGTCCCCATCTGTATGGAATAGGATAGTATCTGGCCCCCAATACCGAGCTTATGACAAACATTGTTATATAGCTTGCCAGATGACCGAATGCCGCAGCCCAGTATGAATATTTCGGCATGAACAGGATTATAACTGCTGCTGTGACTGCAAGGCCTGATATGGTTATCCATATCGCCATGTCGGTTTTTCCAGAGAGTTTGTACCACATGGAGACATTGAACAGCATGCCCAGTATCATATACGAAAGAAGCATCACAGGAACAATTCCTATGGCAGATCTGAACTGAGGACCAAGTATCAGAGCTATTATGTCTATATATAATATGACTCCGAGAAATACCAGTCCGCAGAAAGCTGTGAAATACTCCTGTACGGATGCGTACAGTTCTTTAGAGTTCTTGTCGGCAGCTCTTCTGAAGAAGAACGGTTCTGCTGCATATCTGAACATCTGGATGAACAGATTCATTATTACAGCAAGCTTGACAGCGGCCTGATAGAGGCCGAGACTCTCTCTCCATGCTCCGGCATTTGTGTCGAAATAGCGGAAAAGTATCCTGTCAAGAAAGTCATTCACGACTCCGGGCAGTGCTGCAATCATCAGAGGGATGGAATATGCCAGCATCTGTCTGAGGAGCTTAGGGTCAAGCCGGAAACTTATCCTAAGATATTCAGGTATGAACAGTATGCCGCAAACAATGCAGCTTATGAATATGGCAAAGATTACATAGCTGAAATCAGGATGGGCAGGAACAAAATGCAGCAGCCATACATCTGAGGAAGTCAAAGATGAGACTTCATTTCCAAGTGTGGCAGCTATGGAAGCACAATGTTTCGGAAACCACAGGAAAAGGACAAGATTGGCAGCAGTCTCGGTTATTATCTTGATTGTCTTGAATATGGCAAATCTCAGAGCCTTGTTTTCCTGGCGGAGCTTTGCAAATAGAATTGCGGTAACTGCATCAAGAGCTAGAATGCCTCCCATATAGATAATGCATGAGGAGTAGCCGTCATAACCTAATGCAGATGAAATCTGTCCTGCAAAGGCAATCATCAGTGCAAGGAAGGTGGCGCTGATACCGAAGACTGTTACGAATGCATTTGAATAGACTTTCCTAGGATCAATGCCCTCTTTGTTGGCAAATCTGAAGCATCCTGTCTCCAGACCCATTACAAGAACAACCTGAAGTACGGCAATATAAGCCATGAATTCTGTCACTACTCCGTAGCTTTCCGGACTCAGAAGCCTTGTATATATGGGAACAAACAAGAAGTTGATTATACGAGCCAGAATCGTACTCAACCCATAAATGACGGTCTGTCCCGCCAATTGTTTCAACGGATTTGCCATAGTGAACGCAAAAATAGTTATTTTTGCCGTGATAAAATAATGGATATATGAAAAAATCAGTAACAGGTATAATTATCATATTGGCTATTGCATCCTCTTTCGTATCATGCTCTTCCTGCTCGTCTTTCAGGAAAAACGTATCTGAAACGGAAATGGACGATTCAACAAAACTTGCATTAGAAATGGAAAGGAAACTTAGAGAAGAACCTGAGTTTGAAATTGTCACGACTCATGGTACGATGAAAATCAGACTTTATGGCAAGACGCCTAGACATAGGGATAATTTCATAAAGTTGGTATCGGAAGGATATTATGACGGAATACGTTTTCATAGAGTGATTGAAGGCTTTATGATTCAGACCGGTGATCCTAATTCGCGTGACACTTCCAAGGTGGATTCGTGGGGTATGGGTGGGCCTGACTATACGATTCCCGCGGAATTCGTAAATGAGTACTGGCATAAGAAGGGGGCCATAGCAGCTGCAAGGAAAGGGGATATGGCAAATCCAAGGAAGGCATCATCCGGATCGCAGTTCTATATAGTGCATGACGAAAACGCATGTCTGCACCTTGACGGACAGTATACTATTTTCGGAGAGGTAACGGAAGGACTGGATATCATAGATAGGATTGCCAGTGTGCCAGTCGACAGATATGACAGACCGTACGAGGATGTGATGATTCTCAGTGTCAGACCTTTGAATGTTGAGCCTGAAGTCATAGATGAGACTTGTGATACTACGTCTGCATTGCTGTCAGATTCTGTTGAGGGGGATGTTGCCGGTTCTGGTGAAAATGAATAATATATGGACCTTAAAAGAAAATATACCCATATATTCTTCGATGCTGATGACACACTTTGGGAAAACGAGCAGTACTTCCGTGATGCCGAGGTGAAGTTTACAGAACTTCTGGCAGATTACACCTCTCCAGAGGGAGTCCAGCAGTTGTTATGGCAGAAGCAGGAGGAAAACATTCCTTTGTTCGGATATGGTTCTAAGACCTATATGATAGGTATGGCTGATGCTGCCCTCGATTTGTGTGGCGGTCATCTGCCAGACAGGATATATTATGGTGTGAAGCGGATCATTACCGATCTTGCTTTTCATGAGTTGGAGATAATCGACGGTGTAAAGGAAACCTTGGAAGCGCTACAAGGGCACTACAGGCTGATAGTTGCTACTAAAGGAGATCTTACGGAGCAGATGGCCAAATACCGCAAGTCTGGTCTGGCCCGCTATTTTCACCATTGCGAAGTAATGGAGAACAAGAACGAGATGAATTATCTTGAACTCTGTGATAAGAATGATCTGGTCCCTTCTGAATTATTGATGATAGGCAATTCGGTGAAGTCGGATATAGCTCCGGTTGTTGCAATAGGTGGAACAGCCATCCACACTCCTCACGATGTTGTATGGGTTCATGAGATGATGGATATGCCGGAAAATGACCGTATCATAGAAGTGCAGAACATCAGAGAAGTGCTTCCATATCTTTTGTAAGGATTACCTGCTTACTGATACCGGCTCCCTGACATTTTACTTTTTCGGGATATTTTAGCATTCCGAACTAAGTTGAAGCCTTTTTGGCACGGTATTCGCAATATCTCTTAACCGAATAGTTTTTTCATAGGTTAAGTTTTAGGTTAGAATTGCGGTGGCCTTCCGATGTGAATCGGGAGGCCACTATCTTTTACTGATTATCAATGAGTTATATTTATGATAAAGGGGACGACTGAAAAGCTTTTTTCATTCCCCTCAATCGTCCCCTAAGCCAAAAGCGTGCAGAGCATCTTACGATGCCGTCCCTGTCAGACTACTCGCGTACCCCAATACGTCTGTAGTAAGATGAGACATTCTCGGTCTTCCCAAAACGAACCCGTGTGTACGACTTCACTTTAAGAAGAACAGGTACTCTTACCTCAACCTGAAGCATGAGACCAACATAAGAATAGTCTTTTTTCTTCATTTGGTTTCTACTAATTGCTGTAAAAGACATTCTGGAGATCTCAACCCTCCCTTGTGCGAAGTACACCTTTGGCTCTGTTTCTAAAAAATAAGGCACTTCAGTTGGGGCTGAAATGCCATATCTTTTGCAATTAGTGTCACCAAATGACTCTGCAAAAGTACGAATAATTTTCAGACCTGCAAATTTTCATAGTGGTGATTTGTTTCGCACAAGATATCAAGCTGTCTCTAACGCCACAAGGAGATA
>JAFRZX010000094.1 GCA_017442315.1 Bacteroidales bacterium | reverse complement strand
TACAAAATTGAGTATGTTTACATCGAATAGCTCCGGTAGCAGTAAAGTCGAATTTTATCTAATGACTACAATCCTCGGCATCGTGTCGGGGATTCGTTGTATATATAAAGCGGCACTTACCCTCGTCGCCTTTCTACGAAAGCCAACGAAGGCAACCATCTATTGCCACGCACAGGCAAGACTTCAAGGACTGCAAGCAGATCCTCGAAGACTTGCTAACGCCCACGCTGCACATTAAAACCCGTGCAAGACTTCAGCCAGCACAGCTGTCAGAAGACTTGCCCTTTGGGCAGAGCGGTATCAGAAGACTCACGCCCTCTGACCGGAAAGGTATTTATGTTTAACCTGAGATAATTTTACTCTTTTTTTAGCGCTTTTGCCGGATCAGTGTGAGCAGCACGCAATGTCTGCCAAAGAACAGCACACAAGGATATTCCCAGAGATATAAGTACTGCCACAACCGGAATCCACCACCAATCTTCTATCCTATATGTAAATCGTCGCAGGTACAACTGAGCAGCCCAGACAGCAAGAGGAACTCCTATTACGCTTGCGGTCAGAACCATTGCCATATAGTTGCTTACATATCTTACAGTCTCGCTTCCTACGGTTCCTCCATATACCTTGCGCACAGCAATGTCCTTTGACTGGCTTTCAGAGAAGTATGTACTCATCGCCACGAGTCCAAGAAGCGAAATCATCACTGCCAGCAACATAAATATCTCAATAAGCCTCATCTGGTTACGGGTGTCCTTCTGTACGGTATTGGAGATATATTCATCAACAAAGTCGCACATATACGGCTCGACATACATTCCGAAAGTTTCCTGTGACCATTTTGAATAGACATCCATAATCTGCCTTCTTGCATCTTTTCCGTTGTCAAAAGTCTCAATTATTATATCAGCACTATTCAACTCATCGTCAGATACTACGCATACGATGCCTAGACCATCCTCTCCCATATTTGAAGGATTAGTCGGAAAAGTCTCGATGATGCCTGCGACTCTCTCGCATCGTCCGGCCTTCTTTGAGAGTGTCTGCGATATATCATAATATTCTTCTGTGAATCCGGTAGCGTTGAAAGCCTTTTCTGTGAACCATACGGAATTTAATACAGGGACTCCGAAATCTGCTTTGACCTTAAGCCCGAATATGTTGAATGCAACGGTGTCCATATATGTCAGGCGATACATTATTTCATCCCCATCTGCTGTCAGACTGTATTGGCCACCTCTTCCCAGAACCGGCACCGTAGATGAGCGGCCTATGCGCTTCACGCAAGGAAGACTCCTGAGTTTTTCTACCAGACCGTCCATAGGGGCGTCAGCCCAGATGCCCAGATCGAAGATGTCCTCTGTATTGCAGTTGGTCGGACGGTTTTCTGTAAATCTCATCTGAGTCTCCATTACCAGCGTCATCACTATAAGGAATACCGCAATGGCATTCTGAATTACGATGAACACCTTGCTGAAGATCATCTTGCTCTTTATCCTGAAAGAACCCCTGATGATGTCTATCGGTTCATATCGGCTGGCCAGAGTAGCAGGAAGCACGCCTGAAACTGTACCTACTATCACGGCAAGAACTATGAAGATAGATACATATCCTGGGGTGAACGCCACGGCAATAGGTATGTCTGCCTGAAGAAGCTGGTTTACCGTTGGTGTCACTGCAACTGCTACCATAACTCCGGCAATCAGACACAATGCAGTAAATGCAATGGACTCTACAATATACTTGAGAAATATATCCTTGTTGTATTCACCGAGAAGGCGTCTTGTAGCCATCTCCTTTGCTCTCTTACCTGTCAGTGCGAAGTTCAGGTTGATGTAGTTGAATACGGCTGACAGCAGCAGGAGAAGTCCGATTCCGAAGAGAAGTGAAAGTCTTCCGCCGTCACCGGAATTCAAAGTGCCGTTGTTGGTGTTCGACTTCGAGAAGAACAGTTCGTCAAGCCTTATAAGTTCGACACTTGTGAAAAATCCTGTCCCGTAGAACTGATTGTAGTATTTGCGGCAGGCAGCATCTATCTTGTCATATAAATCATCCCGATCGGTATCCTTACTCATTTTGAAGAATGAAAGCACACTTCCGTATTGGTCGAAAGGATTGTTGTAGGTATAGATGTTCGCCGGACTCTCGGCATTGATCAGTATGTCGACAGGCCTGAACAGCGTGTTCTTGAAATCTTCGATTATTCCGACTATAGTCAGTGGCTGTCCATGTATCGAGACTGTCTGTCCTATGATGTCATCCCCATCTGATGACATCCTGTCTGCAAACTCCCTGCTCACAAAGGCGTTGCTGCCTGACTCCAGATCGGAAAGGGAGCCGTGAAGCACTTCATAATAGGGGAACATCTCGAAGAACGACGGATCCACTGAGGCGATATTTACCTTGATGCCCTCACCGTTGATATAAGCATAATTCATATCCACCATATATCTGGTATGGAGTTCGATGTCAGGAATATCACTTGCAAATGCTTCTGCCGTTCCGTAGGTCAGTCCTACATAATCCGGCAAGCCCACTGTATAGATGCGGTCTGCATCATCATTCTCCCACTTTATCGATATGTGCTGCCATACGTGGCAACCGATGAGAATCACAAATGCAAGAGATATGCTCAATCCCACCACCTCGAT
>JAFRZX010000093.1 GCA_017442315.1 Bacteroidales bacterium | reverse complement strand
GTTATCCTCGATGTTAAACCAGCAGCAGTTAAGGAGGCATAATCATGGGACAGAAAACTAATCCTATAAGCAACAGAATCGGTATCACCCGTGGTTGGGACTCTAACTGGGTAGGTGGTAACTATGCAGAGAAGATCGCAGAAGACTTTGAGATCCGTAAGTATCTCTCAAGCCGTCTTGCAAAGGCTTCTCTCTCAAAGATCGTTATCGAGAGAACTCTTAAGCTCATCACTGTAACAATCCACGCTGCAAGACCAGGTGTGATCATCGGTAAGGGCGGACAGGCAGTAGACCTCCTTAAGGAGGAACTCAAGAAGGTAACCAAGAAGGATGTTCAGATCAACATCTATGAGGTTAAGAAGCCGGAGGTAGATGCTCATATCGTAGCAGACTCCATAGCTCGTCAGATTGAGGGTCGTGTTTCTTATCGCCGTGCAATCAAGATGGCTGTAGCAACTACAATGCGTGTTGGTGCAGAAGGTATCAAGGTTCAGATCAGTGGCCGTCTCGGTGGTGCTGAAATGGCAAGAAGCGAGATGTTCAAGGAAGGTCGTACACCTCTCCACACATTCCGTGCTGATATCGACTATGCACTTGCAGAGGCTCACACAAAGGTAGGCGTTCTCGGTATCAAGGTGTGGATCTGCAACGGTGAGGTTTATGGTAAGAAAGACCTCTCTCCTAACGCTGGTGTTGCAGCTCAGGCTCAGCAGTCAGGTAACAATCGTGGTGGCCGTGGCAATGAGCGTCGTCGCGGTGGTCGCGGTGGTCGCAGAGACAACAAGTAATATTGTAAATTCTATAGTAAAAATCGGGTCTGCAGTTGCTGGCCCGATTTTTTTGTATAAAAACACAGAAATGATTTGTTCTGTCAGTATTTGAAATCCCCTTGACAGATGCTATTGTCATCAGGCGTAAAAAAGCCGCGGATAATGTAGAAGAGAGATGGTGGCTGCGGAACGGTGTGCTGAATATAAGAAAAAGTGATCTGTTTGAACACTGCTTGTCATTTTATGCAAAATGATTATCTTTGAGAGAATTTGTATAAACTAAAACAGATGATATCATGAATATACGTACATTGATTTTTACGATTGTTGCCGCCGCATTGACAGTGTCATGCAGCGAGCCGGTAACCAGGATAAGCGGCACTGTAGCTGACAGTACAGTGACAGCTGCCAGAATAACACTTGCTTCGCAGAAACTGGATACTACCGTAACTGTGGATGGAGGCAGATTCTATATTGAAATGCCTGTCGATGCACAAAGCTATGGAATGATTCTGCTGATGGCAGACGGACAGGGCAAATATGGGACATATTATATTTCAGATGGATCAAGGCTCGATGTTACCCAGGAAGGAGAGGAACTCGTAGTATCATCAGATAAGAAAGATGCGCAGCATGCCTATAATGCCTATAACGAAGCAGCAGCTGCAATCTATGAAAACAAGACAGAGGTGTCTGAGAGTGATATGGAAAACCTCTGGATTGAGACGGTAAAGGCAAATCCGGACAATGGCGTGTCGATTCTGGTGGTTGCAGATGCAATGTATTCGCTTACGCCTGAAAAGATGATTGAATTGACTGACAATATTCAGGAGCCTGTCAAGTCAAATGAATTTGTGGCTTCCCGTATCAAGGAAGCAAATGCTCAGTTGAATACCCGTGAAGGCATGATGTTTACAGACTTTGCCGTAGAGCATGTCTATGGATATGACAGAAGCGTAGAGCCTCAGCCTCTGAAAAAAGAAGTCAGATTCTCAGATTATGTGGGAAAAGGAAAATATGTGCTGGTGGATTTCTGGTCTCCTTGGTGTGGTCCATGCCGCAGAGAGGTTCCTAACATCAAGAATGTATACGAGCAGTATAAGGATAAAGGTCTTGAAGTTCTGAGCATCGCAGTATGGGAGAGGAAGCCTCAGTCTCATACTATTGAGGTTGCCGGCCAACTTGGAATGGACTGGCATCATATCAATAATGCCGGCTCGGTTCCTACAGAAATCTATGGTATAGGAGGTATACCTCATCTGATGCTGATCGGACCGGACGGAACTATCTTAGCGCGTGGTTTCCACGGACTTGAAGGTATACAATCTGTTGTATCGGAGCATCTGGACTAATAAAACAGTATAGATAGCAAGTGCTTGCAAGCCTGTCATTTATATAAATGGCAGGCTTTTTTATCGTTGTTTTAATCTAGATTTCCGGATAGACAAATCAGGGAGAGACTTGTAATAAAAAGTGTCGCAGAGTATTCTCAGTGGCACTTTTGCATATTTAAATAATGAGAAAAAGTATATAGATTTTAAGAAAGGAGTGTTTTTTTTCATATTGTATAGACATAACTTTGTTGCAATCTCTAACCGAAAATCCACATAATTATGAAATCAAGAATCTGGACATTGGTTTGTATTCCTGTGCTGCTCCTTTTGTCCTGCACAGAGGAAAAATGTCGTTATCTCGATCCCGATGCATCTGTTGATTCCAGAGTGGAAGACCTCTTGTCCAGAATGACTCTTGAGGAGAAGGTCGGTCAGATGAATCAGTTTGTCGGACTGGAAATGATGGAGCAGACGCGTCAGAAGAAACTCTCTCAGAAACAGATGATGCAGGGTGATGAATTTGCCTATTATCCGGGATTCACTACAGAAGATATAAAGGAAATGGTACGTACCGGTCAGGTCGGATCTTTTCTGCACGTCCAGACTGCATCAGAAGCAGAGGAACTTCAGAAGATGGCGATGGGCAGCAGATTGGGTATCCCTTTGCTTTTCGGCATTGACGCCATACATGGCAATGCATATTGTCCGGATAATACGGTTTATCCTACAAATATAGGAGTTGCTTCTTCTTTTGACCTGCAGCTGGCATACACAATAGCCCGCCAGACAGCAAAGGAAATGCGTGCAATGAACATGCATTGGACATTCAATCCCAATATAGAGATCGCACGTGATGCCAGATGGGGTAGATGCGGAGAAACTTATGGGGAAGATCCATATCTGGTAGGAGTCATGGGTGCTGAGACGGTAAAGGGATATCAGGGTTCTCTGAATTCGGACGAGGATGTACTTGCCTGCATAAAACATCTTACAGGCGGCAGTCAACCCGTCAACGGAACCAATTGTGCTCCGGCTGAAATATCAGAGAGAACGCTCCGGGACCAGTTTTTTCCCCCTTATATCAGAGGTATAGAGGCTGGGGCCCTTACTTTGATGCCGTCACATAATGACATAGGTGGAGTTCCATGCCACAGCAACAGATGGCTTCTGACAGATCTTCTGCGCGACGAATGGGGGTTTGACGGCTTTGTCATCAGTGATTGGAAGGATCTTGAGAAATTGTCAGATGCCCATTTCACAGCGGTTGACCACAAGGACGCCTTTTATCAAGGAATCATGGCCGGTGTCGACATGCATATGCACGGTCCTGAATGGAATGTACTTGTATGTGAACTTGTACGCGAAGGTAAGATATCCGAAGATCGTATCGATGAATCGGTAAGGAGAATTCTTAATGCGAAATTCCGTCTAGGCCTTTTTGAAAAGCCTTATGCTGATACCTTGGCCAAAGGTGGCGACAGATTATGTGCAGAGCATCGCCAGACTGCTCTTGAAGCCGCGCGGAAAGCGATCATACTGCTGAAGAATGAAGCGGACCTGCTTCCTTTGGATAAATATGAAAAGAAGAGGATTCTTGTGACCGGAATCAATTCGGATGACATAAACATGATGGGTGACTGGGTGTCATACCAGCATCCTGACAACTATACTACGATACTTGAAGGACTGCGTCAGGTGGCGCCCGGCAATGATTATATTCATGTGGACCAAGGACGTTTTCCGACACGCATGACCATGGACAAGATACTAAAGGCGGAGGCAGAGGCGAAGAAGGCTGACGTGTGCATAGTAGTGGCCGGAGACTATTCGTTCAGAGGGAAGGACAGCAAGATGAAGACTGCCGGAGAAAATGCAGACCGTTCCGATATAGATCTTCCTGGTCTGCAACATGAACTGATACGCCGTGTAGAAGCATCGGGCAAGCCTGTTATCCTTATTCTCGCATCAGGACGCCCTTTGAGCATCGAGTGGGAATCAGAACATATACCGGCCATTATTGAGGCATGGGAGCCTGGAATGTACGGTGGTCAGGCTGTTGCTGAAATCCTGTTCGGAGATGTCAATCCATCTGCCCGTCTTCCGATAACCATCCCGCGTTCTGTGGGCCAGATTCAATCTTATTATAATCATAAGGCCATGCATTATTATCATCCGTACAGGGTGACATCATCCAGACCTTTATGGAACTTCGGATATGGTTTGTCATATACGTCTTATGAATATTCAGACATGCACCTCAGCAGCAACTATATGGATGTCGACGGATCGGTTAAGGCATATGTGACTGTTACCAATACCGGTAAGATGGACGGTGAAGAGGTGGTCCAGTTGTATATCCGTGACATGGTATCCCAGGTTGCCAGACCAATCAAGGAACTCAAGGATTTCATGCGGGTGAGTCTTAAGGCAGGTGAGAGCCGTACGGTGGAATTTACTGTCACTCCAGACAAACTTGCTTTCTGCGGCCTTGACATGCAGTATGTTGTTGAACCGGGCGATTTTGCGGTCATGATTGGTCCGTCATCAGCGGACGAAGACCTTATGCACGAAAAATTGACAGTCAGATGAAGACCAGAAACATCATATTATTTTACCTGCTTATACCGTTTGTCGTATTGTCTTGCGCCAATGAGATGCCATCCAGGGAATCTGCGGACACCATAGATGCCGCAGGAGCTACAATATATGGGCGTGTCATGTGCAGCGGTTCGCCTCTGGCCGGTGTAGTCGTTTCTGACGGAGTGCTTGTGACGGCAACAGACCGTAACGGTATTTACAGGCTTGATTCGGAGAAGAGGAACGGTCATGTATTCATATCCTTGCCGGGAGGATACAGGATGGAATCTGCTATCGGAAATTCTGCAAGTTTCTGGAGAAATCTGAAGCAGGACAGGAGTGTTCCCGAAAGGATGGATTTCAATCTCCGAAAGGAAACCAGCCAGGAAAACCACACTATGGTAGTGATGGGAGATATACATCTTTACAACAGCAAGTCAGCTGCAGCTTTCCGTAATACTGTACTTCCGGAACTGAATGATCTGGTCTCGGATATGGCAGGAAGTGTCGTTTATGGCTTGACATTGGGTGATATGACCTGGGATTGGTACTGGTATGCCAACGATTATGGTATTCCGGAATATCTGACAGAGGTAGACCGTATAGCCGGCCTGACCATCTTCAATACTGTCGGAAATCACGACCACGACATGCAATATGACTCAATGAGCGAGTTCAATCTTACCGGTGAGGACTGGACATGCCAGCAGTCATACAGGAAGCAGCAGGGACCGACCTGTTATTCCTACAACATAGGTCACGTCCACTATATATCTTTAGATGATGTGATCACTATCGATACGGGTGGGACAACAGACAAGGACAGCAGAGGTTGCTGGAGAGGAGTGACCGAAACGGATATGGAATGGTTGAGACAGGATCTTTCCTTTGTATCAAAGGATACTCCTATAGTGGTATCATTGCATATACCGTTGTTTACGGCAAAGGGATCCTACGGTTCATATCCAAAATCTGTAAATGCCAGCGTTGCAGAAATCACAGCCCCTTTCAGGGAATATGAGAATGTCCTGTTTCTCAGCGCCCATACGCATACGATGTATTCCAATCACAATATGCCTGTCGAGAATCCTGAAGGAGATATGTGGACTGTCACGGAGTGGAACTGTGGCGCTGTATGTGGCAACTTCTGGACTACATCGGTCAAGTCCGGTCTGAACATATGTACGTCCGGTGCCCCTGGAGGCTATCGTCTTCTTTCCTGGAACGGCAAAACGATGACAGCCGGTTTCAAGGCGTTCGGCAAACCTGATTCGTATGCTTTCCGTTCATACGACAGGAATATGATGAATCTGCCGGAGATGGAGTATACGGACGGAATCTGGGGTGCAGACGACGGCAATGAAATACTTATCAACATCTGGGATTACCGCCCGGGATGGAAGATATCCGTAAAGGAGGGTACAAAGGAGCTGCCTGTGACGAGAAAGACATCATATGACCCGTTGTATATGCTGATGTACACTGAGGGCCTGAGTGATACACAACCGTCTCGCTCGGTGAATATCTTCAGTGCAAAGGCATCCAAGGCCAAAAGTACCATTGAGATCAATGTCACTGATGAGTTTGGCCGGACCTTTACGGAAAGAATGTCCAGACCGAAGGAATTCACAATAGAAAAATACAGATCAGAATAATGAATATGAAATTATTTCAAATTAAAATTTGTTCAGTGGCTCTTGTCCTGCTGTCCCTTCTGCCGGCCGGGTTGTATGCCCAATCGTCCCGTACGATTACCGGAAAGGTGACAGATGAGCATGGAGAGCCTCTTATCGGAGCCGGTGTCGTGCCTCTGGGAGGTAGCGGCGGAACCGTGACCGATCTGGATGGACGCTATTCGATTACTTTAGGGTCAGGAGAAAGCGTATTGGTATTTTCATTTCTCTCATACTTGTCACAGGAAATCGCCGTCGGAGACAGAACGGAGGTTGATGTACTCCTTGTTCCTGACCATACGGCATTGGAAGAGGTTGTGGTCATCGGTTATGGAACATCCAGAAAAGAGGACCTGACGGGTTCGGTAGCTACTGTCAAGATGAGCGAAGTGGCGGATACTCCTGTCCTTTCCATCGACCAGGCCATGCAAGGTAGGATTGCAGGTGTGGACATTATGAGCACTACCGGAGAACCGGGAGCAACTACGTCCATACGCGTCAGAGGAACTCGTTCCATCACAGCATCAAACGAGCCTCTCATTGTAGTGGACGGAGTGATGGATGCCATTGATGACCTTGCCGATCTGAATTCAGATGACATAGAGAGCATATCAGTGCTTAAAGATGCATCCTCGACAGCGATATACGGTTCGCGTGGCGCCAATGGAGTCATACTCATCACCACCAAGACAGGAAAGACGGAAAAGGTCAATGTGAATGTGAAGGCGGAAGCCGGAGCTGCATGGCTGGCCAAGAAACTGGACCTGATGAATAAGGATGAATATCTGCGCTATTGGAATGCTTACAAAAGAGGAGTCAGCAAGGTATTCACTCCAGTCGAGGATCCTGAAGACTATTCCGCAGATACAGACTGGCTTGGTGCGATTTCTCAAGTAGCGCCTTATCAGAACTATAACGTGAGTGCCAGCAGCAAGACCAAGGGACATACCTGGTTTACTTCGCTGTCATTTACGGATATGCGTGGTATAGTCAAGGATACGGGGGTACAGAGGGTTTCCGGAAGGTTCAATTTTTCTCACGATTTCACAAAATGGCTTACGGTGGGATGGAAGATATCCACAAGCTACAGGAAAACAGACCTCAGCAAGGCTGTATTCAGTGGTTCTGGATATTCAAATGGAGCGATATATCTCCCTCCTATCATTGGTCCGATGGATACTACCAACCCTAGGGTCGAGAACGGGTCTCTCATCAATACCCCTGTAGCCTCAATTGAATATGAAGACTATTACAAGACCCAGTGGTATAATACAGATGCGATGGAGTTCACCATAAAACCGGTGAAAGGTCTTGTCATAAACAGTCAGAATTCTGTGAGACTGACCCAGAACCACCTGTATCATTTCTGGCCGAACGATCTTCCGAAGAGACGGGATGAGGAGGGTTCCGAGGCATTGAAGACAGAAGGCGAAGGTCTCCTCCTCAGTACGGAAAACACGATCACATATACGGCCAAGTTCAACAGAAGGCACAATCTCAAGGTTATGGCCGGATATTCCGCATCCAGGAATACCAATGCCAATACTTCAGTCAGGGCAGACGGCCTTGTTATGGACGACCTGCTGTGGAATAACCTCAACGGTATCTCCAGCAAGGAGAACTATACAATCAGTTCAGGAAAGACTCAGGTTACACGCCAGTCAGTGTTCGGCCGTGTCGACTATAATTACCGAAGCCGCTATTATCTTACTGTCACAGGCCGAGTCGACGGTTCTTCCAACTTTGCAGCCAACAGAAAATGGGGTTTCTTCCCGTCTGCCGCATTCAAATGGAACATCAAGAACGAGCCTTTCCTTAAAAAGGCAGGGTGGGTAGACGATCTGTCTTTGAGACTGAGTGCCGGTCGAAGCGGAAATGATGCGATTTCAGCATACAGGTCTCTTCAACAGTATGGTTCATCGACCTCAAACTACATCTTTGACGGCACCATGGGAGTTGTTTACTATCCGTCCAGGCTTGCCAATCCGGATCTTACATGGGAGAAGACCGACCAGTACAATGCTGCTCTGGAGGGATCGTTTCTTTCCGGCAGAATCAATATGGAACTTGAGGCATATTATTCAACGACTTCAGATCTGTTGCTGTCGGTCTCTACCCCTCATTCAACCGGTTATACCAGTGTCTTCAAGAATCTTGGAAAGACAAGCAACAAGGGAGTGGAACTGACATTGGAGACACATAATGTTGAGAGAAAGAACTTCGGATGGACCACAGTGCTTACTGTATCCCACAACAGGCAGATGGTGGAGGATATCGGACATGAGGATTATGTATCAAGTGTAAAATCCCCGGGAGCCAATCCATTCATGATCTACGGATATAAGGCCGGTTATCCACTGAATGCGCTCTGGGGGTTCCAGTATGCTGGCGTCTTCCACAATGAGGAGGAATTTCAGGAAAACAAGATCACCAAGGAATATGCCTATAGGGATGTGAACCTTTCTGTGGCAAACAGTCCTGGTGTGCCCCGTTATGTGGACCAGGATCATGACGGCGTACTTTCCAACAAGGACCTTGTATACCTCGGATCAGCAGATCCGATAATCCATGGAGGATTCCAGAACACCTTCAACATATATAATTTCAAACTTTCTGTATATCTGGCATATTCACTTGGCGGAAAGATATATAACTATTCCGAATTCTATATGGGAGGAGGCCAGTACACAAACCAGTACAGGTATATGCTTGATGCGTGGTCATGGGAGAACCCTACATCCGATATTCCAAGGCCGGGAACTTCTGACATCATGATGCCTGGAGACAATTTCGTGTACGATGCGTCATACCTCCGTATAAAGGATGTGAGTCTTCAGTATACATTCAATTTTGCTAAAAAGAGGAAGGCATTCTGCCGTAGTCTTACCTTGGGATTGTCGGGCAGCAATCTGTGGCTCTGGGCAGAATATCCCGGATTTGACCCGGATGTATCTACGGAAAGCGGTGATTCTACCCTTCGTCGTGTGGACATGAACTCATATCCTACTTCACGGAAGATTGTATTTTCAGTTCAGATGCGATTCTAATACATTATGAGTATGAAACATATCTATATATATCTGGCAGCCCTGCTTGCAGTCTGCGGCTGTTCATTAGAAGAGGACAGGGAGTCTTTTGCTGACCGCGAACATTCATATCAGAACATGTCCCAGGCGGAATCTGTGGTCAAATCCGTATATGGACCAGCAAAACTTCTGTTCAATTCGTCATCAGCAATGATGATGGAAAGCGCCACGGATCTGTGGACACAGAACACTTCCATCGTGGATGCGACCTGCAATATCTCACCAGCCCGTTCAGGACAAGCTTCAAACATATGGAAAAGGTGTTATAACGGTGTCATGAGATGTAATGAATGCATAGAATGCATCAATGCTTCCGAGCATCTGGACAAGAGCGATGCTCTGGTTCTTCAGGCGGAAGCCAGAGTCATGAGAGCATTCTTTTATTATTATCTGACCAATGTGTTCGACGGTGTCCCTTTCTATACATGTATGGTCAAGGATATGGAGACATTGGAGATGATCCGTCAGCTGCCCCGCACTGATGCATCCATAATCAGACAGACACTGTATGAGGACCTCAAGGAGAATGCTATACCTTATTTCACGGAGGAGAACGGTCAGAAGAGACGAACAAGTGAAGTTAAGGGCAATCGTGCCGGATATGCACTTGGCCTGATGCTAATGGCCAAGTTCGCAATGTGGAACCAGGACTGGTCTCTTGCACTAGAGCCTTTGACCGAACTGGAAACACTTTATGGTACACTTACCGAATCTGCATATCCTCTGGAGGAGACAGTGTGGTGGAAGAAGAATACAAACGAGAGTATATTCGAGATTCAGCATGAATGGCAGGCGGACGGCATCCAGTTCACCAGTACCGTCTGTACCAATTATTATCCTACAATAGAGGCAGATGGAACACTAGACGGGGTCTATATGCCTGAATGGGGTACGGAACTTTCCAGCCATACCAATGTCCGTGCATCCTACAGGTTCGGCTGCTTCAGGCCCGCTTCAGGTCCGGTAATGGAGGAAACGACATCTTCTGCATACACAAGCGGAATCTTCCGTCCTCTACCACTCACCTATGACACTTCTGCCGAGCCATACAATAACCGTTACCGGGTCAAGCTCGATATGAACGCAATCAGAAAAGGGGAGATCAAGGGCCAGAAACTGGACAGGAGAATCCTTTACGTGCTTGGTCTGGGCAACCTTGAAACAGGGGAAACCTTCGATGAGGTACAAAGACTTGGACGTCCGTTTGCCGGAAGGAAATTCTGGATACCGAACAGGACGGCAAACTATGATTCAAACAACTACAAGATATTCCGCTATGCGGATGCCGTTCAGATGATGGCGGAATGCTATTGCATGAAAGGTGACCTTCAGAAAGCTTTGGAATACCTTAACTATCCTAGGATAAGGGCCGGTGTAGAACCTTATAAATTGTCGGAATATTCTGATAATAAGTCCATTATGCAGCTGGTCCGTGACGAAAGAGCGCGCGAACTGGCCGGAGAACTGCACCGTAAGTTCGATCTTGTGCGCTGGGGAATCTGGTATGATGAAGTCGTCAGATGGACTCCTAATGAGACGCTTAAATCCAATATACGCCCATATCATGAATATTACCCGATTCCTGATTCTGAATGCGCCATTACCGGATATATCTTGAACAATCCGGCTTATGAAGGAATTCAGGATGATGATACTGTTACAGAAACCCCGGAGGAATAGACTATGAAGAAGAAACTGTATCTGTTGCTCATTCCGGTGCTGATGCTGGCCGGATGCACAAAGACATTTGAAGAACAGTACGACAGCATATATCGGATCGGTCCGGATGGCGGGCAGTATTGCAACATGCCTGTAAACTATGAGATAGCTGACGAAAGCGGCAGGCTTTCCTTGAATGTGCTCTATTCCGGTTCATGGACTGCTACGCTTGACGACACTGTAAACTGGGCATTCCTCAGTCGCGGATCTGGTACCGGAATAAGTTGGCTCAGATTATATTACACATCAAATAATGGTGTCGGGCAGCGTACCGCTGTCATAACCTTGACATGCGACAATGGTGAGTCGGCAGAAATAACTGTAACACAAGAAGGAAAACAATGAAAAATATAATGAAACATTCAATTATTGCGGGTGTCATCCTGTTGTTCGGGATGTCATCCTGCCAGAAGGAAGTCGCAGAGGTGCAGATTCAGATGAGTCTGGACAAGGTGACAATTTCAGAGGGACAGTCCGTACAGCTTACTGCGGCAGTCTCTCCAGAAGAACATACCAATAGTCTGGAATGGAGTACATTGGATCCATCCGTTGCCACTGTCTCAGATGGTCTGGTGACAGCAGTAGCTTCCGGTGAGACATATGTCAAAGCTACTGTCGGTGAAGTCAGCAAGGGATGTCTTGTGACCGTAATCGCTTCGGTATCCGGGGTTACATTGGATAAGGATGAATTGTGGATGGCAGTCAATGATGCCGAACTTCTGACAGCAGTCGTCACCCCTCAGAATGCCCTCAACAAGGATGTGACATGGGAATCATCAAAGCCTTCTGTGGCAACGGTGATAAACGGGACCGTTTCTGCCGTAGGTTTGGGAGATGCTGTCATTACGGTGAGGACGGCTGACGGCGGTCATACTGCAGAATGTGTAGTGCATGTGATTGCAATGCCGGAAAGCATCAGTCTCAATAAATCAGAAATGACATTGAATGCCGGAGAATCTGAAACATTGACCGTAGAACTTTTCCCTGAAGAAGCAGTCTATATACTTGAATGGACAACAGATGATGAGTCAGTTGCAACTGTCTCTTCTGAAGGTGTGGTGACTGCGATATCGAAAGGAACAGCGACAATCAGGGTGACTACGCTTAATGGTCTGACAGCAGAATGTGTCGTTGAGGTGATTGTTCCGGTGTCTGGAGTTACTTTGGACCATACGGAAATAGAACTTTATATGGGCGAAAGGAAACAGCTTACCGCAACGGTTCTTCCGGCTGAATCAGAGAACAAGGCGGTCATCTGGGCTTCTGACAATGAAGAAGTGGCAGCCGTGACTAAGGATGGTATGGTAGTCGGCGGAGCCAAGGAGGGAAAGGCCGTAATCACAGTTACGACAGAAGACGGAGGATTCACAGCTTCATGTGAAGTCACCGTAAAACGTGGCGATCTTCCGGCAGACGGCGTCAAGCTTGACAAGGAGAAGGTCATCATCGTGGTAGGAAGAACTTATGATGTGATCGCTACAGTAACTCCTCTCGGAGCTGGAGACAAGAATGTCATATGGTCTGTGTCAGACGGCGATGTCGCTTCGGTAGCTTCCGTTGCCGGCTTCATCGGTATGGGAAGAATAACAGCGTTGAAGAGCGGAACCACTACGGTTACCGCCACTGTCGTCGATGGCACCCATAAAGCTTCGTGTACCGTCACAGTTGTAGACAACGACTCACAGCTGCCGGGTTATGGAGACAATGAATACGGTTGGATTGACTAGTAATGATGCATATGATTATGAAAAAGATATATATAATTATGGCAGCTGCTGCGGTTGCGGCCTGCACAAAGACAGAGATTCAGCCTGAATATGCTCAGAATGCAGGACAGCCTGAAAAACTTTCCCTATCCTTTACAGCTAGCGTCCCTGGTGTGGAGGATACCAGAACTTCTCTCGGTGAAGAAGACGGATACAAGACAGTAAACTGGGATGCAGACGATAAGGTCAGGATTCTCTATGGGGACACATATACGGATGCAGATGTGCTTGAGAACGGTTATATCAATGCAGAGGTCGGTGCCAGTGAAGTGTACGGCTCCGTCTATCCTCTGCTTGAATCTTCGTTGACGGCAGACGGGTTGCAAATGACGATTCCGGCTCAGCAGGATGGGTCATTCGAGTCAGCCAATGTAATGGCAGCGTTGACGAATGCGTCAGACCGTAATTTTGCATTCAGGAATGCAGCCGGTCTTCTAAGTTTCGATGTTGAACGTGATGACCTTACCAAGGTCGTGATACGCGCAAACGACGGATGTCCTATAGCCGGAACACAGAAACTTATATTTGATGCAGCCGGTGAAATCACGGCGACAGATGTCTCTGGGGCAGAGGAAAAGGAAATTACCGTGACACTTTCAGGTAAGGGAACCTATTATGTCGCATTTCTTAAGGATGTGAATCTGGCTACCGGTTTCGGAATGAGATTCTATAAGGGTGAAGAACCGCTTTCCGGAGTGCTCTCAACCGCCCCTGTTGTTCTTTCCGCCGATGTGATCAACTTTGCCGGTGTTCCGGAGTCGCGCATCAACGGAGGAGATTATTTCATCAAGGCTGGCGGTACCGGTGACGGATCCAGCTGGGATAAGGCAGCCGGTGCGGACCTGCTCCGTTCACTCTTGAATACAAATATATCCGAGGAGGTGAAGGGAGACGGTGTCACGACAGCATGGAGACTTCACGGCAAGACCATCCATGTCGCAGCCGGTACTTATGACCTCAATACCACCGGACTGCCTGTGACCCTGACATTACCATCCCAGGAACCTCTTGATGTGACAATCCTTGGTGGTTATCCTTCCACAGCATCACTGGTTTCCCTTGACGGAAGGGCTCCATCAGATCACAAGACCATCCTTACAACCACTACAGGAAGCATACTCCGCCTGGATGGGGCTGTACTTGAAATGACAATTGACGGATTTACATTTGAAAACGGTGTTGCGGAAGGTGAAGAATCCGGTGGTGGCCTCTATTGTGATGTTGTCGGTAATGTTGAATTGAATGACTGTTCTTTCATCGGCTGTAAGGCCGGATCGGGTGGAGGAGCCGTCAATGTGTCTGGAGGTTCGGTCTGTCTGACAAACTGCCTTTTCAAGGAGAATGTAGCTGATGCTTCAGAAAGTACCGTATACAATGCCAAGTGCGTGGGAGGTGCCATAAGAGCGATAGGAGAGTCAGCAAAGGTATATATCCATAACAGTCGTTTCGATAGCAACAAGGGCCATGTATCCGGTGACATACATATAGAAAACGGAGCCTCTGTATATCTTAACAGATGCATGCTTTATGGTGCACAGGCTTTTGCTGCAGGCCTGGGATCCTCACTCAAGTATCCGGGCTGTTCCATAACAGCAGACATTGGTGTCGGCAATAATACTACGAAGACAACTCTGTGCATGTTGAATTCAACGATATACGATGCAATAAGCACTACATACAAGACCGGATCTCCACATGTCAGCCTGATATCTGCCAATGCATTGATTGCAAGTACAACGATAGATGGCTTCAGTATGGCCAATATCAGGGCGACTCATCGTGACGTTGCTGTTGACAATATCCATATATATAACAATCTCTTTCTACAGACTAAGTCTGAAAGCTATTCCATCAATCTTGACAATCTTCATACCCAGAATGATTACTGTAATGTAATGGGGACTGCACGAAATGGTTGGAAGGTGGATCCGGACAACATGCTTACATTCGCAGATTTCATATTTGAAGATTGGGATATGGAAAAGGGATATCGCGAATGGACCCTGAATGAAGGCAAGAGTATAGGCAAGTATGCCGAGAAATCGGTTCTGGCTGATAAAGTGAGTTCGTCATTCCCGGATTTCAATAAGTGGCTTTATGAGATAGAGAGCGATCCGTATGGAATAGATTATAGGGGCGAAACGAGAAATGCACTTAAAATGGCTCCGGGTTCATGGGATCCTCAATTGTAAAAAAGATGAGAAGGCAGCTCATAATTTTAATCATCGCGTTCACTGCAATACCTCTTTCTGCAAAAAAAACGCAGAAAGAGGCGACAGTGACATATATGTCTTTCAACATCAGGTTCATAACCCCTAAGGACGAGGGAGACAGATCGTGGGAGTCCCGCAGGCCGGCAGTCATAAATATGTTCAACGATGTGCAGCCGGATGTCGTCGGCATACAGGAGCAGAGCGAAGCCTGGGTCACCTATCTTCGTGAAAACCTTAAGGATTATGACTTCTATATTCCGGATTATAAGGAGGGTGTTACCTTGCCTAAAAACGGATTCTCGATGGTGATCTTCTGGAAGAAGAATAAGTTTGAGCTGCTTGACTGCGGAAGATTCTTCCTGAGCGAGACTCCCGACAAGCCATCCAAGGGTTGGGATTCCAACCATTACAGAAATACAGCATGGGTTGAACTTAAAGATAAGGCCACCGGCCGCAGGTTCTTCTGCTTCGACACACACCTGGACCACAAAGGGCTTGTGGCAAAGGAAAATGGAGTCCTTCTCAATGTTGAAATGATAAGGGGGATTGCCGGAAAGAGGGGTGTTGTCTTTCTTGGCGGTGACATGAATATAATAAGGACCAAAGGGAAAGGCTACCTGATGGACCCATACTATGCTTATATGCAGTCAGCCCAGGATACTGCGATTGATTCGGATACTGCGCTGACTTTCAATGGTTACAGCGATGACCTCACAACTCACAGATGTCTGGACTATATCTTCTACCGTGGAGCGGAGGCATTGAAGTTTGATGTGGTTGATCATGACGGATATGGAGTACGTTTCATTTCCGATCACTATCCGGTCATGGCTACATTCAGGTTCTAGAAAAACAAAATGAATTCATATGATTTCTATCAGGAACTATATCAATGGAATACTGGTGCTGCTGATGTCTGTGGCTCCTATTACGTTACAGGCGCAGATCGTGTCATTTGAAGCGGTGCGTTCGGCTTTGGGAAGCAATGAAGCGGCCAGAATAGAGAACGATATCATGATAGTGGGACATGTCATCAACTCACAGGGCAATCCCAATCTACTGCACACCCCTCAGCATCCGACCAGGTTTACCGAGGTGGACCTGAAGCCGGTTCGAAAGGTGATGTATATCCAGAGTGCAGATACCCGTTATGGATTCAGGCTGGAGTTTGAAACGGATAAGGATGCAAAGGCGTTGAAGCGATTCAGTCTGGCTACAATCAATCTTAACGGTACGCTTCTCCGAAAGGAACACGGAGGCTATGTCCTTTCAGGGCTGACGAAGAAGAACATCATATCTCAGAAAGAGGGATCGGAAGAAGCTTTCCCTCGCAAGGTTATGGCTGTTTCGGATGTGACTCAGGATGATATCTTCACTTTTGTCACGTTACCGGATTGTGAGTTCATGTTCAAGGATGGGGCCTATGTAAATGTACATGAACTGTATACGGTAAAGACAGATAAGAATGCCCATTGCAAGGCCAACGGCATGATGGACGGCTGGGGAAGTCTGGTCTATGATGCATCGGGCGCTCCGGTATACATGATGCTTAATTCGGGATGTCTCTGGCGAAGGGACGGTAAAGGGATTCCGCAGGGTTCGGGTACACTTTCCGGAATAGTTACAGATGTGCCGAATGCCAGATACTATGGCGAGGATGTGGACAACGCTCTTCAGATCCGTCCCATGAACAGGAGAAATATCGACATGACTGAACCTTCCGGATGGAAGAGCATCTGCGAATGGAACTGGTCAGATAATGTGAAGGAAATACATACAGATGCAGGAGAAAGGGTGACTGTTACGTCGGAGGCTGTGCTGTCCGATATCGGTACCGGTTCTCTGAAAGCGGATGTCATCGGCAAGGTGACAAGAAAAAAGGAACCGAACTGCCCGTCTCTGGATTCGGACAGGAAAGGAGAGGCTAAAGGTGTCCTCAGCAATGGTGCATTGAACATATCGGCACGCAGCTGTAACTGGTGGGATTGGGAGAAAGATTCGGGAAACGGAATCACATTGGAATTTTCCACCAAGGGCCTGAAAGGGAAGAACCTTATACTCGGATTTTCATTTGCTGCAGGTAACGGCAAGCCGGAACACTCTCTCGGATATCCGGTATATTGGTGTGTAGAATACTCCACAGACGGTCTTTTGTATGAAAGAGCCAATGATGTGGATTATGTGCTTAATACGCTTCCATACTGGAGGGAAAACGATGTCTACGGAGTTTCATACCCGACTTCTTTGGAATGTGGACTTGGCTTTACGGAACATCTGGTCAGACTCCCGGTTGAGCTTCTTGGCCGTAAGAAGGTTTATGTGAGGATACGTCCGTCCCGGAAGATTGTCGGTTCAATGGCTTTTACCGATAGAGACAGAGTGGCTATGCGTCCTGAACTCAAAGTAAGCACCAATGTAAGTTTCGGTTCTATAGCAATACGATATAACAGATAGGCACTATGAAACGTATATATATTCTATTGGTCATAATGCTGGCAGAAGGATATATCCCGATGCTTGCAGAAGAGTATGTGTCGGTGAAGGCATCTTCGGTTGCCCTTACCGGAAACGGGCGTCTGTGGACAACTGTGGTCGGAGAGTCGGAAAATCAAGGCCGGTCTGTGATCCTTTCATGGACGGATGATCTGGAAATATGGGAGCGCGACACGTTGGCTTCAGAAGATTTTATCGAAGCGGTCCTTTGGACAGATCCGTCGGATTGCCTATGGATGTTCTGCTCTACCTCGGACGGCAACATAAAGACAAGAAGATGTGCCGATCCCGGGGCGTCGGATCCTATGTGGGAGAATGGAGCGGATGTCGGACGTGGGCCATGGAAATGCACTTCCGCCCCTGTAGTGACGGATGGTGCTTGGGTCTTGCCGGTTGCTTTTCAGAAAGGTGTATGCACTGTCTCTTCTATGGATGGCGGGGCGTCATGGATCGTCGGCAAATCATTCATCCGGGTTCCGGACAAGGTCTCAGGAGATAATAATCCTGTAATATCGGGCGATGACCGGAAGATGAGCATCTTTATGCGTTCCACAGGTTCCACACATTGCTATCGTGCTGATTCATATGATCAGGGACAGACCTGGAATGCCCCGTTCGAATTCATTCCTAACCCCGACAGGGACATCTGCTTCAACAGGTTGCCTGACGGACGCCTGCTCATGGTGAAATGTTCAAGACTTGATCATAATGTCCACAGAGCGTCGCTTGATATCATTGCATATATTTCGGATGACGACGGACAGACATGGTATGGAGGATTTGCCGCCAGCTCAGGAAGAAAGGCTGTCGATCCAAGGACAGCCGTCGGTAAAGACGGGTCGGTATACATATTCTACACCTATGATGCCGAAGGCATTCCACAGGCCAGGATATGTCGGACAACAATGGATAGGATTGTAGAAGGAACGGTGTGGAGGGAGGTCAGGTCTGATGGCTTCACGATAGTATGTACGGCAGGAAAGGCAGAGGAGAATTCTATCAGAATGACAGCACCAAGGACGCAATGGGCGTCCGAAACGTTGAGGCTTGCCACCTGGAATATCCAGTTTCGTGCGAAAAAGCCGTCATGGACAGATGACAGGCTCCCATCTGTGATAAGCCTGCTGGAAGAATACGATTTTGATGTGTTCGGGTCCCAGGAACCATATATCACCCAGATTGAAGACATGATGGAAGAAATATCTGACAGATATGCATGGCTTGGAGAATGTACCGGTGATCCTTCTTCCCGAAAGACACATTATAATCCGATATTCTACAAGAAAGACCGTCTCGAGGTTCTCGAACATGGCACGGTTCCTTTCTCAGAGGTCGCAGGGACCATCGGATATGGGGCGATGTATGCCAGGAGCTGCACCTGGGCCAAGTTCAAGGACAGGAGGACCGGAAATATCTTCTTCCTGTTCAACTCCCATTTCGACCATCAGGGAGTAGAGGCACGTGAAGTAAGTGCCGAAATCCTTGTCAGTGCCGTACGCCGGATAGCTGCCGGATACCCGGCATTCTTGACAGGGGACTTCAACAGTGATGAGGATACTGTCCCATATAAGATCATTCTTGACAGCGGATTCATAAATGACTCTATGACTGCTGTAGATGATCCGGAAAATGCAGAGTATTTTTCGATGAGCCGCTACAAGCCTATGGAGACGGTAAAGAAAACGGGAAAGCATATAGACCACATATTCTATACGCCCAATTCTGTCAGGATAGAATCGTGGAAGCTCATAACGGACAGTTATAACGGAAGGTTCGGTTCAGACCATCTGCCGATAATGGTGGAGATGCTGACTGCAAACTGATAGCGACAATAATCAATAACAAATTAATCATTCGACACTATGAAGTTAAAAGATGAAACCCATTACATCTCACCGGAATGCCGTGAGATTATGCTCTACACAGAGGGATTGTTGTGTCAGAGTTTTACGACAGATACAGAGGATGCGATATGGCGCGATCTGGATTGGTAACTTTAAAATTTGAAACGATCATGAAAAGAATATCAAGATTTTTGGCTGCATCGGCAGTAATCGTAGCTCTTGCCGCGTCATGTACAAAGGCAGAAATGGAAGATGCTTCCGCAAGGAATGAAGAAAACGGATATGATGGTCCGGTAAAGACATTGACATTCAACGCTGTCATAGGAGAGCCTTCTGTCAAGACGGCATTAGGAGATGTCGGAGAAGATGGAACAGTTCCTGTGATATGGGAGAATGGGGATGAGGTAAAAGTAATATGGGGAGCCGCTGAGACAGACAATGCTACCGGAACCATAACAATTGATGCAGATGGTGTCGCAACGCTTTCTGTGGTTGTGCCATCGGAGCTTGCTGAATCCGATTTCTATGCCGTTTATCCGGCATCTGTTGAGGCTACTGCAGACACGGAAGCAGGAACTGTGCAAGTGACCATACCGACAGAGACGGGCTCGTTCAAGACGGCTAACATCATGGTTGCAAAAGCATCTGCGGCAGAACCCACATTCAGTTTCAAGCATGCTGTAGGAATCGTAAGATTTCAAATGGGAGATAATTCATTCAAAGCTAACGGCAAAATAAACAGGTTGAGTCTGTATTCTGGTGTAAGAGATTATGTAGCCGGAGATGTTCTCTGCTCTTTCGATGATGAAGGTGCCTTTACTGCGACATCAGTTGATAATGACAATCACACAAGATATGTTACTGCCAGCGACCTTTCACCAGAAGAAGTCGCATATGTGGCGGTATGGCCTGATTATACTTTTGAGGAAGGTTTCATTGCTTATTATTTCAACGAGCAGAGATCTGCCTATTATGAAAAGGACCTGACCATCGCAAGAGGTGAAATTCTCAATCTGGGAAACATCCAGGATAAGATGCGTACGGATTTCTTCATCAAGCCTGGTGCTAAAGGAGATGGATCTTCATGGGAGAATGCCGCAGGAGAAGATTTCATCAGGGCATTTTTTGCGCCTAAGACGGACGCAGGCCGTGCTTATGCGCACTGTCAGAAATGTGAGAATACTAATTTCTGGTTTGCTGCCGGAGAATATGTCTTAGGAACTGAAGATGCTCCGAAGCTGGATCTGTATTGGGGTCTTGCGCCTAAAGCAGGAAGTGTACCTGTCAATTTTTTTGGCGGTTGTGCTGCTTCCGGTGGAAAAGACAAGACTAGAAATCCTGAAACGTATGAGACGATATTCACGGGTAAAGGAACGTATGGTATCCTAGCGGTGCGCAACAAGGCTGACCTTACTCTTGATGGAATCACATTGCGTGATGCAGTTGTAAATGAGGCTCTATATGCCAAAGACAAATTTTATGGTGCAGCACTTTATGTTGCGATGAATACAAGTGTAACCAATAATACAGAGGCATTCTTTCCAAGAGTCAGAATCAACAACTGCAGGTTCATAAATAACAAGGAAACAGTTCAATTAAACAATGATTATGGCTGCGGTTCGGCAATCAACCTTGCAACAGGAAAGGTGTATGTCAACAATACCCTGTTTTCCGGTAATATTTCCTATAACAGAGGAATGATCCATACTGCTGTCACGGGCGTTAAATCCGGTACAAGTCTGTATATTAACAATAGCCGTTTTACTGGAAACGGTCTTGCTGCCAAGCAGTATGGATGCGTTATCAGATCGCTTCATGCCAATACGAAGGTTGGCATAAACGGCTGTTCGTTCGGAAAGAATACGGTTGACTCCAAGGGAGGTGCTCCGGTTACGATAAGCAGTCCATGTGTATTTGTGAATAATACACTGATACACAATGACATAGATAACGGCTATACTGATGCCGGCATTTATCGAATGGCAAGTATTACAGATGTCGATGCAGTCTTGGCGAACAACATCATCATGGATGAGAATAATGAGGAGAATGCTTTCTTCTGGTCAAAGGGGATAGATGGAGACAACTTCAATTTCAAGTCCATGTCAAATCTCTGCGGACCTCAGAAAACTGAGATGTCGTTTGGTGTGAAGACAGAACTTTCTGATGGGCTTGAGGGTTGGAATACTACCAGAACAGGTGCAGCGACCACTGATCTTAACGGTCTTGCTTGGTCTGAAACCGGTAATTACTGGACATGGGACGGTAACATTGAGGGCTTCGATTATGTTACTGCCGAGGATATGGTTGCCGCAACCAAGGCAAATGATAGTATTAAAGAAGAGTTCTACAAATGGCTTGTCGATATCGGAGCGATTGTAGACGGTCAGTTCACTGACTGTCGTGGTTATCTGAGGGGTTCGGACAAGATGTGCCCTGGTGCATATGATCCATGGGCAACAGAATAGACAGAATAATGATGAAGAAGACAATATTGTTTTGGATCCTGATGGCCGTCGGTACATTGCTGGCGGCCCAGACAGCCAAGGATGTAAGATATGTCTTTACCGAGGCTTCCGATCTGAATCTGATCGGTAAGATAATCGAGGGTACGTCCAATCCGTATCATAGGGTTGACACAACCGTATATAAGGGCTTTACTAAGTC
Organism: Bacteroidales bacterium; assembly: GCA_017442315.1. Taxonomy (GTDB): domain Bacteria; phylum Bacteroidota; class Bacteroidia; order Bacteroidales; family UBA932; genus Cryptobacteroides. The sequence goes on along the minus strand of JAFRZX010000093.1, from coordinate 20,939 downwards.
AGAAAACACTCAGGTCCGCTGTTCTGCCGGTCTTGCCGTACTGTTCAGGACCAACTCTACGACCATTTCCGTCAAGACGGAATACGGCTACATGAACCATGGCCAGAATACTATGGGTATATCATTGCGCGGATATGATCTCTATATCAGGAAGGATGGGAAATGGCTGTATGCAGAGTCAGGGGTGTCGGGACGAAACACTCCTGAAAAGAATACGGTCATCATAAAGAACATGGATTCTTCCATGAAGGAGTGCATGCTGTATCTTCCGATATACAGTGAGGTGAAGTCTTGTCTTATCGGGGTTGAAGAAGGGGCGGTGATAGAATCGCTTGAATCTCCGTTCAGATATCGGATCGGTGTCTTCGGATCCAGCTTCACTCATGGCATAAGCACATCCCGCCCGGGTATGAGCTATCCGATGCAGCTGATGCGCATGACAGGAATACAGATGCTCAATCTGGGATGCAGTGGAAACTGCAAGATGCAGCCATATTTTGCAGATGTCCTTTGTGATGCTGATGTGGATGCTTTCCTGTTTGACTGTTTTTCAAATCCAACGGTGGAGCAGATAGAAGAGCGTCTGATACCTTTTGTGGAAAAGATACGTAAGGCTCATCCTGACATTCCGCTGATCTTTCAGCAGACAATCTATCGCGAAAGCCGCAATTTCAGTGTCGTGGCGGATGAAAGGGAAAAGCAGAAGATGGAGGCTGTAGAGAAGATGATGAAACGTGTCTGCAGGAAATTCGACAATGTGTATTTCATTCATCCATGCGCCACTTCTCCATCTCATGAGACATCTGTGGATGCGACTCATCCTGATGATTACGGCTACACTTTATGGGCAGAGTCGATAAAGAAGGATGTTTTGGATATATTGGACAAGAAGAGATAAACGAACCAGTTACAGAAAATGAGAAAGAACATTGTAATTATATTTCTGACGACTCTTTGTCTGACAGCCTGCTCAGGTACTTCAAAGACAGAAAAAGCTGTTCTGGAGGTGATAATGAACCGTTTTGGAACTACGGAAGGTCTTTCTGTTGAAATCACAGAGTCGTCGGGCCCATATGACAGCTATAAGGTTGAGGCGGATGGTGGAAATGTTTCGGTTACTGCTACAAGCGGACCGGCAGCCTGCTATGGATTTCATGAATATCTTCAGACATGCTGCGGAGCTATGATATCATGGAGTGGGACAAATTTCACCGTTCCTCAGCAGTGGCCGGATGGTCTTCTTGAAGGAGAGTCTCCATATGAACTGCGTAACTTCTTGAATGTGTGTACTTTCGGATATACAGCACCTTATTGGGACTGGAAGAAATGGGAGGAGGAAATAGATCTGATGGCCCTGCACGGCATCAATATGCCTCTGGCTACAGTAGCAAGCGAGGCCATTGCCCGTCGGGTCTGGCTTAAGCTCGGACTCAGCGAGGAAGAAGTTGAGGCATTCTTCACTGGAGCGGCATATCTCCCATGGCATCGTATGGGTAATCTCAATACATGGTCCGGCCCTCTCAATGCCGGATGGCATGAAAGCCAGATAGAACTTCAACACAAGATCCTGGATAAAATGAGGCGTCTTCAGATGAGGCCTGTCGCTCCGGCATTTGCCGGATTCATTCCTCCTGCATATATGAAGAAACATCCTGAACTTCAGGCATTTCATCTGAAGTGGGGTGCTATGGACAGTACCTACAATGCAGCTGTGCTTTCTCCTTTCCCACCTGAATTCAAGGAAATAGGTAAACTGTTCGTTCAGGAATGGGAAAAAGAATTCGGGAAGAATGAATTCTATCTTTCTGACAGTTTCAATGAGATGGTCCTTCCTATTCCGGATGATGACCTTGAAGGTAAATGCAGCCTGATGGCAGAGTATGGCAAGACCATCTACGAATCAATCGCTTCCGGCAATCCTGATGCAGTATGGGTGACCCAGGGCTGGACATTCGGTAACCGTCACTGGTTCTGGGAAAAGGAGAGTCTTCAGGCCCTTCTTTCTCAGGTTCCTGATGACAAGATGATAATCATAGATCTGGCCAACGACTATCCGAAGTGGGTATGGAACATAGATCTGACCTGGAAACGTCACGATGGTTTCTATGGCAAGAAATGGATATACAGCTTTACTCCGAACTTCGGCGGCAAGCATCTGCCTACAGGTGATATGAATATGTATGCAAGCGGCTTTGCAGAGGCATTGAACTCTCCGGTCAAGGGCAATCTTGTCGGGGTCGGTTCAGCACCGGAAGGCCTCGACAACAATGATGTCGTCTACGAACTGCTCGCGGACGCTGCTTGGAGTGAAAGGGCCATTGACCTTGATGAATGGTATGCAAACTGGTGCGAGTCGCGTTATGGATGTGCTGACGAGACTATGTTGCAGGCGTGGAAGCTCTTCCATGAGACAGTCTACAGCTCGTTGTATTCGTATCCTCGCTACAGGTGGCAGACTGTCACATTTGACAAGAGAAGACCCAGCAGGCATGATATGAATGATTCATTCGGCGAAGGCGTGAGGCTTTTCCTGTCATGTCGGGACAAATGTTCGGATTCGCCGCTTTACGTTGCAGATGCCATAGAGTTCTCTGCATTCTGGATTGCTGAACTGGCAGACCGTCATTGGAAGGCAGCTCTTGACGCCATGGAAAACGGAAACATGAAAGAAGCGCGTGCTGAAAAGGACAAGACGGTAGAACTCCTTCTTGCAGTGGACGGTATACTGGCAGCCCATCCGGAAAGGAATCTTACTGATTGGGTGGAAGTTGCCCGTGCTTCTGCAGATACTCCTGAACTTAAAGATAAATATGAGGCAGACGCAAAACGTCTTGTCACCATCTGGGGTGGCGCTCAGGAAGATTATGCGGCCAGGATGTGGGCTGGACTTATCAAGGACTATTACATACCACGTCTTGAAAAGCATCTGGATGGACAGGATAAGGCTGCCATGGCTCCGTGGAAGGAAGAGTGGCTTGCTGCTCCGTATGAATCCTCATCTATAGCAGATCCTGATCCATTGGAAACCGCAGTTGCGTTGATAGAATGCAAATAAATCTTATTTTTGCCATTCTAAAATATAGAAAATGGGAAATCTAAGATCATATATTTTAATGTTTTTCCTCGTCTTGACAGTCCCATCCTGCCAGAAGGATGAGATTGTCGGGGCGCTGGAGAGCCTTGACAAGGTCATCCAGAAAAACGAACAATGGCAGAATTGTCTGAATGCACGCGTGGATTCCTTGAGGGCGGTTTTTGAAGATACGGCTCCGGATGCAGGGAGGTGGAGACTGTCAAAGGACCTGTATATGGCATATTATCATCATAGTCTGGATTCCTCCATGGTATACCTGAAGTATATGAAGAGGTATGCTTCGACTTCTGAAGAAATATTGCTGACGCAGATGAAGGATATGGAACTGAGGCTGGTCAGGATGAATGAGATGGAAGCCCTGGATGAGTATCTTGCACTGGACAGGTCATCTCTGGATGAAGACATGCTCATAAAGTATCTGTCTGAGGGAATCACCATGTATCACCAGCTGTATAAGCATGATGTAGCTGCTTCCGGAAGGTCTCCTCATAAGGCTGCCCTGCAGACCTTGCGGAAAGAATATCTGTCATTGGATTCCACGTCAGTACTTGCAAGTAAGATAAAGGCTCACTATGAAAGGGAGAACGGGGATACGGAAGCTGCTCTTGAGATATTCCGTAATTTGTATGACAGAGCCTCGGATTACCAGACCAAGGCATCGGTAGCATATAATATCGCGACATTGTACGGAATGAAGGAGGAATGTGCGACGGAACGTATCATCTGGCTTGCAACGTCAGCTGAAAATGATTTCAAGGCGGCAGGCCGTGATTATCTTTCGCTTTACGAACTTGCCATAATGCTGTATGACCGCCAGATGTATATCGAGGCGAACCGATATGTAGAGCTGAATCTGGCAGATGCATTTGCAGGCAACTTCAATTCACGCTATATCAATGCGGGAAAGACGCATGTGATGATCAATGAAGCAGAACGCGACAGCGCGGACAAAAGAATGCGTCTTATGACCGGGATTGTCTGTATTCTTGTCGTCTTCATCGTAATGATCCTGTTTCTGCTTCAGTATTCAATGCATAAGAGGAAGAAACTGAAGGAATCACGTCAGATTCTTCAGAAGATGAACTGCAAGCTGGTAGAGGTGAATCATGACCTTGCCGATGCCAACAAGATCAAGGACAGTTACGTGTTCAGGTATATGGAACTGTCTCTCCAGTATCTTAAGAAGAGGGATGACTATAAGAGGCGTCTCAACAACGTCTACAAGACAAAGGGGATCGATGCTGTAGTGAAGATCTTCAGGTCTCCGTCAGACACCTACAAGGAGTATAATGACTACTATAAGGTCTTCGATGAGATATTTCTTGGCCTGTATCCCGATTTCGTGAATAAAGTCAATGGTCTTTTGAAGGAGGAAGCCCGTTTTCCGCTGCCTGTCAACAACAAGCTGTGTACGGAATTGAGGATGCTTGCCGCAATAAGGATCGGCATTACGGAAAGCGGCAAGATAAGCACTTTTCTCAACTGTTCTCCGACCACGATCTATACATATCGGACCAGGATACATAGGGCTGCCCTTCACTCCAAGGAAGAGTTCGAGGACCTCATCCGTAATCTATAGTCCTTGCTCTTTCTGGGCGTGCCAGGCACAGCGGCGCGCCCTTTCTGCATCATGCTGTGTGTTTTCCACATCATTTCTGATTGTATCTCCGGTGTCTCCCGTCAGATGACTGTCCGTTGATTTTTCCGGATAGAACACAGCATCTTCACACCTGATTCCGAGAAGTTCATAGGCATAGCATAGGCTGGCTATGTACATCGGTATCCCTTCGGCAAGATGGGTGTTGTTCTGCGCCCTTTGCAGCTTATATCCGAATCCTGCCAGATGCGGATCTTTGCGGGCATTATATATGGCCAGTCCTACATTGATTATGAATGAACAGTTCCTGCCCATATGCTGCGCAACCTTCTTTATGTCTTCCTGTATGTGGGAATGCATCCTTTCATAGACCTCATCCCATTCTTCCTGTGTTTCAGGTCTTATGCCACCGTTGTATGCATCCGCAACATTCTGCCGATAGTCGGTATTCCCTTCCGGATATGAAAAAGGTACCATCAGCCCGCATCTGACTTCATTGGCAACCTCCGGAGCCATCATGCTTCTGATGCGTTCCACCAGATCGTTTATATCGAATCCGTATTGGGGAAGATGGTTCCTTACTATCACGTGCGGCTGGAAGACGATGATGTCCCAGGGTTCATCCTTTACAACGCTCTCAAGCGTTACACCGATACCGGCAAGTCCGTTTCTGTACCCTTCTGACGGTGTCTTTACCGGGTTTTCCGAGCAAATGTATTTCCAGTATTGATAGGTGTCGTGTACAATCTGGTCCTGTCCTCTGTGCTTATAAGTGAAAGTGAGGTCGTCTATGCCTCTGTATTGCTGCTCCAATGTGGATCCGCCAAGATAAGCATGTCCTACGGTTACCGGACGTCCTGCGCTTTTGGCGATGGCGCTGAGCCACCGCATGGAGTCTCTGGTCCACGAATTGCCTACTCCAAGAATTTTAAGCGTGTCGGCAGTGGTATTGTCCGCTGCCGACACGCTTGCTTTTTCATCTGCTGCTGTACATAAGAATACAGAAGCAAGTATAAGTGATGTTGTAAGGATTATTCTGTTACGCATGCCTCTTCCCTTGCTTTTTCGGCTTTCAGGTCCATCTTCTTGCCGAACAATGCGTCAATGATCGTGGCGATTGCGCTGTCACCGGATACATTGACAGCCGGGCCATATCCGTCAAGAGCAAGATAGATGGTCATCATCATGGTTGTCATGGTGTCTGAGAATCCGAGGATCGTTCCGAGAAGTCCGACAGATGCCATGAGCACACCTCCCATCACTCCAGGTGCGGCAACTGCAGAAATGGCCTGCATAAGTGCAAACTGGATGAAGAGTCCTATGCCTATAGGCTCACCGAACATGTATGCCACGGCTACAGAGGTCACTGTGAGCTTGATTGTCGATCCGCACATATGTACAGTGGAACAGAGAGGAATCACGAATTCTGCAATGTTCTTTCTTACGCCGTTCTTGAGCGTACATTCGTATGTTACCGGGATGCAGGCTGAGCTTGAGCAGATGGAGAAACCGGTAAGATATGCCGGAATGATGTTCCATAGCATCTTGAAAGGATTCTTGCGTGCGATGATGCCGGCGATGCAGAACTGTACGATGAGGTAGCAGATTGAAAGCACCACTCCGGTTGCTATCACCTTGATACCGGTTCCCATTACCACAGCAATCACTCCCTTTGCACTCATCTCGCAGATCATGGTGAAGATATAGATTGGAAGGAGTGGAATTATTACCTTTTCAATGGTAAGTTTCACTATTTCACCGAACTCTTCAAATCCTTTCTTAAGTCCTGTGGCCTTAGTGAAGATGATACCGACACCTATTACAAACGAGAGCACCAGTGCTGTCATTATGTCGCAGATAGGCGGTATCTTCAGGTCTATGTAAGGAAGGAACTCTTTCTCCGCAACATGTTCGGCAGACAGTTCTCCAGGGGTCAGATACATAGGCAGCAGATTGGTTGCGCAAGTATATGAAAACAAGGCACCCAATACGGTTGAACAATATGCTACAAGCATGACAGTCAACAACATACGCCCTGCTCCACGTCCAAGATCCGCTATTGAAGGTGTCACCAGCCCAAGTACCAGAAGGGGCACGACGAACTTAAGGAGCTGTGCAAACAATACATTGAATGTCTTGAGGATTCTTACAGCCACGTCCGGCAGAATCAGTCCGAGGACTGCTCCAAGTGCGATGGCTATCACGACTTTTGGGAAGAGTCCTAATTTTATTTTTTTCATATTATATGGGGTTATTGTTATTGCTAAGTTACAACTATTATCGTCTCGAAAATCAGGAGTATAGAAAAATCTAGATTGAAGTGTCGGTATTTTTCGGGATTTGATTGTATATTTGGCCTTGAAATGGATGTGTATGAGAAAATAAAGCTTTTCCCTCATTCTCCCGGAGTATATAGATATTATGACTCCGAAGGCAATGTCATATATGTAGGCAAGGCCAAGGATCTGCATAAGAGAGTGGCCCAATATTTCGTACCAAAGGAACGGCTTACCCGGAAGACAGCCGTAATGGTATCCAAGATAGCGGATGCTCAATATACCGTTGTAGAGTCGGAGGCAGATGCTCTGCTTCTTGAAAACAATCTCATAAAACAATTCAAGCCGCGTTATAACATCCTTTTGAAGGATTCCAAGACATACCCGTGGATATGCGTGAGTGCAGATGAATTTCCGAGGGTATTCCTTACCCGTCGTATGGTAAAGGACGGTTCTAGATATTTCGGACCTTACAGCAGTGTTGTTCATGCGCGTAATCTGGTGGAGTTCTTCCATAATGCATATCCGTTGCGCACATGCCGGCATAAGATCACTTCCGATGTGATTCTCAGGGGAAAGATACGTCCTTGTCTTAACCTTCACATCAAGAAATGCCGTGGATGCTGCATAGGCGGCATTTCACAGAAGGAGTACAATGAAAATATAGAAGAGATAGTTGCACTTTTGCGTGGTGGCGGGCGCGAAATCATCCAGCATTACAGAACTTTGATGCAGGATGCGGCACGTAGGATGGAATTTGAGCAGGCTCAGATCTATAAGGAAAAGATGCATTCTCTCGAAAAGCATTACAGCAAGTCTGTGATAATGAATTCGAGTGTGGGAGATGTGGATGTGTTTTCGATGATCATCGATGGACCGGAGGCATTCGGAAATTTCATGAGGATACGTGGTGGTGCTGTGGTCCAGTCGCTTAATCTGGGCTTCAAGCTGATGATAGAAGAACAGCAGGAGGATGTCCTTGGTATGTTTGTGGGAGAGATCCGTTCCAAATTCGGAGAACTTTCCAAGGAAGTCATTGTTCCTTTCATGCCAGACATGGAAATTGACGGCGTGCAGTTCCGCGTTCCTGTGCGTGGCGACAAGCTTGCTCTTCTGGAACTGAGTGCCAGAAATGCCAAGGAAATGCGTCTGAATGCCTTGAAACAGCAGGAACATACCGACCCGGATGCCTATCGCAATATGGTTATGGAGTCCCTTCAGAAGCAGATAGGGATGCCTGTGCTTCCGGTTCATATAGAATGTTTCGACAACTCTAACATACAAGGTACCAACCCTGTCTCAGCATGTGTCGTTTTCCGCAACGCAGTCCCGTCAAAAAAGGATTACAGACATTTCAAGGTGAAGACAGTGGTCGGAGCTAATGATTACGCCACTATGAAAGAAGCTGTCAACAGGAGATATTCCCGTATGCTTGAGGAAAATCCTGACGATCTGCCTCAGCTGGTGGTCATTGATGGCGGGAAAGGTCAGCTGGCGTATGCATATGAGGCTTTGGCGGAATTGGGACTGACTGAGAAACTGACGGTGATCGCACTGGCGGAAAGAATGGAAGAAGTTTATAGGGTAGGAGATCCATATCCTATGTTCATAGACAGGAATTCCCCTGCATTGAAAGTTCTCCAGCAGATTCGTGATGAGGCTCACCGTTTCGGGATAACCTTCCACCGCAAACTCCGAAGCAAGAGTCAGGTGGAATCTGTGCTCAAGGGTATAAAAGGAGTCGGAGACAAGACGGAACAGCGTCTTCTGCTACGGTTCGGCAGTGTGGCGCGTATCGCTTCGGCCCCATCTGAAGAACTTGCTGAACTTGTCGGTCATGCATTGGCAGAAAGAATCCTCGCTGCCCTTAACTCAAAATGATCTGTTTTATGAAGACACGTGTATTGAACCTATACGATTGGTTCCTGATTACAGGAGTGATAGCATCAAGCATAATCTATTCGCTTATGACGGATACATTTGATGTAATAGGTACAATTGCAGCCGTTACCGGTGTGGTTTGTGTCGTGCTTGTTGCCAAGGGAAGCATATGGAACTATCTGTTCGGTCTTGTGAACGTCTCGCTTTATGCTTATATTTCCTATAAGGCTGCCCTATATGGGGATTCTGCATTGAATGCTCTGTATTACCTGCCTATGCAGTTTGTCGGTTGGTGGCAGTGGCGCAGGAGAGGGGCTGCGGTGTCTGAAGCGGAAGCGGATGAGGATGGTGTTCAGGTAAAAGCGCGCCGCTTTACGTGGAAGCAGCGGGGAATGCTTTTGTTTGGCTGTGCAGCAGCAGTCATTGCTGTAGGATTCATACTCAGACATTTCGGTGATCCTCAGCCGTTCAAGGATTCCACAACCACAGTCCTCAGTATTGTGGCTCAGGCATTGATGGCCTTGGCATTCATGGAACAGTGGGTGCTATGGATCATAACCAACGTAGTCAGCGTTGCCATGTGGATAATCTGCATGATTCATGGAGAGGTTCATGCCGGTATAATGGTCATAATGTGGAGCTTCTACCTCCTCAATTCACTCAACGGCCTTCGCGTCTGGCTCCAGCTCAGCCGTAATCAGTATGCAGATGTGAATTCCCCGCTATAGTTGAAACTGAATGTGCCGTCGTCAGGGAGAACTACATCTATGTCAACGGTATAATGTCCGGGAACGGAAAGTTTCTTTATCATTATTGTACCGGACTTGAGCGCATGGTATTGTGAATAATACTTCAGAGGATCTTCATAGATGAAATAATAGTCATCATTGTGCCATGCCTTTTCCACATCGATAACCATCCCGGCGAGTTCAGCATTGATGCCTATGATTGCATAGGTGGTCATCGGTCTGTCAAGGGTCAAAGGGGATATGCGTACGATGATCTGATTGTCGGAGTCTGCATAGACTGCAGTATATACAGGATATTCCTGTCCACAATAATGGTAAGAGCCGATAGGCCCGGTCTGTGTTGCAGGAATATCCTGATCAGGAGAAAACGTATCTGGTTCAGTAGATTTCTGGCATCCTGCGGAAATCAGCAGGATACCGGAAATCAGGATACTAAAAATTCTGGTCTTCATTATTTTACGATGCTTGCTCCGCCTTTGAAGTAAACGTTGCATCCGGCATAGTCTGTGAATGAAGCCTCGATTTCACCTCTGTCTTCATTTACAGATACGGTCACAGTGCCGGAATCTCCGTTTGCCTTGCTGAATGTTCTGCTTCCGATTTTGACATTCATGTCTTCACTCTGTGAGAAACCATGTGCATTGCCGTCGTAGAATGTTTTCGGCATGGTGATTCTTACAGCTGTACCTTCTTCAGGATAGAGTTCCAGCATCCAGAGATCACCGAATGTCTGATTCAGTACAGCATATGCCAAAGCTACAGTATTGCCATCCAATGTATACTGGTTAGGTTTTACTTCTTCAGGAGCCTTATCTTTGGTGCTTACGGCGTTACCCTCATAGCTGATTGCAAGTGTTTCACCTGCAAAGTCAAGATTCGCACTTACTTTGTAGTATGTAGGATCAGACTCGTCAGTAAGGATATTCACTGTACCAGTAGTATTCACTTCATAGGATTCTACAATCTTTCCGTATGCATCCTCGTAGAATGCATACATCAGGTCTTCTGCATCAATATCAGTTCCGTCGCATAGCTTTGTCTGTACGGCAATCGCCACGTAGTATGTGGCATCATAGATTTCTTCGAACCAATTGATGTTTCCAGGTGTGAAGTACAATACGGTCAGACCATTTTCCTGGGTGTAGAAAGCTGCTCTCAGCGGCTTCTCATCGTTGTTCCAGCTTATGGTGTTTTCGTTCTCTTCTATGGCAGGTGCTGCAGCCGTGGCATTCAGCCTGATCTGGGTGTCGTCTGTCAATGTAAGTGTGACGGTAGCGCTCATGGTTCCGTTTACGTTGGTAACGGTAGCCGAACCATCCTTGACACCTTCCTTATAGTCGGATGAAAACTCCACGTATATATCCTCTCCATAGCTGATGTAGAGTCCGAAATCTTTTGTTTCCTTCATAAGGTCAAACTCTTTCCCAATCAGATCTTGAGCGAGGAAGATGTAGAAAACATCTTCTTCAGAGATTATATCTTCATATGTGGAAAGGCCTTCGACAGGAGTCGCGGCGATTATCGGATATTCCATGAACATACCGGCAGCAGCGCTTTTGAACGCTATCTTCTGGTCATTTATGGTAATTATGTTTTGTTCTGTTGTTGCAGGTTGTTCCTGAGGAGTTACAGGTGTATCCTCGTTCTTGTCACAGGAAATGAATGCCATTGCAGCTGTTGCCAGCATTGTTGTCAAGATGTTGATCCGTTTCATAATATTAAATGTTTTTATTTATTTCAGAAAGAGAATATGTCGACATGCAGAGTGTGACTGCCTTTAATGCTTCGCGCAGGATTTTGACAGTCCTGAAGGTCGTATGATATGGTATGTCTGCCCTCGTCGTCACGCGATATGGAAATCGTGCCGCTGTCTATCCTCGCATAGGTGTCGCTCCACTGTCCGTTGTTCATGGATATATACCAGGATCCTGCTATATATGGATAACTGAATCTGTTTGGCAGACCGGTTATTGCAGCTCCAGGCTTGATGTCGTCTTTGTTCAGGGATGTATCATGGTTTCGTGGAATCATTGTGTATGTGCCTGCAGGAATGCCGTTTTCCAATGAGTTTTCCCAAGGAACGAGGACTTCAAGGCGAAGAAGGTCTCCTGTGCCTCCAGGTTTGGAAGTGGTAAGGTCAATACCGTCGCTACCCAGAAACAGGAGATAGCATCTGTACGATTCATCACGCAGATAGAAATAGTCTCCTTTATCCTGCAGCTGGCCTTTTGTCAGGACAAGGCCTGTCAGATCTGATGTGATGGTGCTGTTGGGTGTTTCTTGCGGAGTATCGTTCTTGGGAGTGATGCTCCCTTTCCATGTGAAATACCGTTTTTTGAACTTTGTTCCGATGAGAATCCCGCTTATGCCGTATATGCCGTTTCCTTCATCAGTGATATTGATTATTCCCTCGTCTATGAGATCGTACTCCATTTCTGTAGAGCCGTCTTTTACATCTGCATAGAATGTTGCATCAGCAAGTTCTATCCTTCCTCCGGGAAGATCCACGTATGATATATAGCCGTTAACGAATGTACCAGGCGTAAAATCTATCGAACTTGCCATTGTGGAGTATGTTTCGGGAAGAAACGAAGGGTCGGCGGCCTGTTGCGGGTCGAATCTTACATTCAGGAGCAGCTGTATTACACATCCCGGACCTATGGGTGCACCGCTTTCATCAGTCTCCATGTCGCTGTAGAACTTGATGACCCATCCGTCAGACAGCGACTCTCCGACATCATCGCCGTGATATATGAATTCAGCATTACTGAATGATATGGTTTCTGGAACGGCTTCGATGAAACCGGTTTCTTCTTTCGGATCTGATGGAATATTTTGCTTTGGCTGATCTTCCTGTTTGGTGCATCCGGCTGAAAGGATGACAGAAATTGCCAATATGCTCTTAAATATAAGTTTTATCATGTTCAAGTTACTAAAGTGAAAGAGACAAATATAAGGTTTTTATCTTATTTGTGTCGCTATTCTGGTTAAAAACATGTTAAATTTTCATTTTCGGATTTTTTTTATTTAATTTGCAGCCGTTTTAGCGCAATTACGTGTATTAAAATACTAATTATTAACTAAAATTTTAACGTTATGGCTAATATTGCAGAAGACGTAAAGGCAATCATCGTTGAGAAATTGGGCGTTGATGCTTCTGAAGTTACTGAAACAGCTAGCTTCACTAACGATCTCGGAGCAGATTCACTTGATATCGTTGAACTTATCATGGATTTCGAGAAGAAGTTTGACATCGAGATTCCTGACGAGGATGCAGGTGATAAGATCGCAACAGTGGGTGATGCTATCAAGTACATTGAGGACAAGGTAAACGCTAAATAATTTTGTCTGAAATAAACAGAACGGGCAGGTCTGCAGACCTGCCCGTTCTTGTTTGTTATAGTGCCGTCTTCGGTGCGGAGAATGTTATCTTGAGCCGAGGAAGCTCCTCAAGAGTACCGCCATAGTCCGGTCCGTTAAGAGTACAATTGTAATACCTGTCCTTGTCAAGTTCAATACTTGTGGTGGTCTCGCTGGCTGATGAGCTGGAAGAGTTGGCGTATGCAGCCATCATCATATAGTTGTAATAATTGTTGTATCCGTAACCGCCGTAACCATATCCTCCGTATCCTCCATAGCCGTAGCCATATCCATATGGATCGTACATCATGTTGTTGTAGTATGAGTTGTACAGGAGATTGTTGTAATAGTCATCATATGAGGATGAACCGGTGCTGGCCGTCTTGGAAATCTCTTCATGCATGATAAGGAACCAGATGTCGTAATTGGAGACTCTTTTTCCGAATTCAGCATCAGTCTCGGAACTGCTTACCCCTTCTCCTTTACCTTGCTTGAGCTTGAGGATTTCCTGGACATGATGGCTTATATCCGGTGAATACATGCTCAGGGATCTGTTGATGTTTCCCTGATTCTCGCTTTCCACACTGGAATCCGTAAGTCCGGCATATGTAACATAATTGCCGTCTGAACTTTTCAGACATACCGTAGGGCTGAGGATCATAGGATATTTGTCCAATACATCATAATCGGTTCCCACATTGTAAGGAAGGATTATGGTGGCTTTGTTTATCACCACTTCCGCAGGATTGGTTATTCCGGCATCGGCGATGACCTTTTCCACTATGGACTTTATCTCTGAGGCCTTCACAACCGGCTTGACGCCGCTTCCTCCTTCAATGCGTATTTCAGTGCCAGCCAACTGTCCTTCGCTGCTGTATATGTCACCGGAAGCATGATTGCTGGTGTTGAATGCAAACTGGGTCGGGTATTGGGTATCATCCGATTTGAGGAGTTCCGTCGGACCGAAATAGAACAGAAATGAGGTGTCTACGTTTTCCCTTGTTCCGTAGTCTGAAGTTATGTCCAGAAGAGCATAGTTGCCTCCGATGTATCCGTAACTGTCTGTCTCTATGGTGAGATCGAACATGTTTATACGTCCTCCTGGCTCAGTCTGGGAGTCGGTCTCTATGTAGATTCCCGGTGCAGCCTCAAGATACTTCTTCATATCGCTGAGGCCTGCTGCGCTGATTCTTTCTATAAAATCCAGGGTCCATGTCTTGTCGAAATTGAAGGAAAGCGAGTCTCCTCCATTGTAGACAGGGACTCCGACTGTTATCCTGTTGTCAAGGTTGAGGTATTTCTCTCTGTTCTCTCTTCCTTTTTCCGTATCTGGAGACAAGGAACTTATGTACAGCACGGTTGAATCCAGAGGCTTCTTCAGTTCAGAGACATATACATTCTGCAGAATGTTCTGCTGATGGTCAAAAACGGTAGAAACGGTGTCCCTTACTGCGGTGAAATGGAAATTGCGTACCTTTATATTCTTTCCGAAATTCAGGGATTCGGCAATGGGAATGAGTGTAAAGCTCGTTGCTTTGTCGCATGTCCCCATGACGTCGTCCATTACCGATCCGAAGGTGAAACGCGTTGTACTGTATCCGGAAAGACTGTCGGACATCTGTAGCCTTATGTCTTTGAGCTCTACGGCTTCAGGAATGAAAACATTCCATTTCTGGTCAGTCGGGATGAAGTTCTCTCCCAGTCTTTCGTTTACAGTGATGCACGATGCAGAGCATAGCAGTATCGCACCGATAGCCGCAATGCGGCAGACTCTGCTGAAGAAACGATGGTTCATTATAATTGATCGTAAAAACAGTTGTAATCTTCAATGTATGAGCCGTCCTTAATGGTTTCTGCATTGTATGGCAGCACCGGTTTGCCGCTTTCTCTGCAGAATCCTGCAATATCTTCAGGAATGTCCTTGGCACCGAAGATAATGCCGTCGGAATAGCTGGCCGCGAGTTTTGCAAGATTGATGCCAGTAGGAACGGAAAGTATGTCCAGATCTTTGTCTGTGATACCTCCAAACATGATTTTTTCTTTGAAGTCTTCAGGAAAATCCGTTGCAGGAGTGTCGTCATAAAGCGAAAGTACTATCTTGCTGTTTGAGAAGATAGGATCGTCTATGTATGCTTTCTTCAGGTAGAGGGGAAGGACCTGCGATATCCATCCCTGGCAATGTATTATATCCGGAGCCCATCTGAGCTTCTTGACTGTTTCAAGAACGCCGCGGGCAAAGAATATGGCCCTTTCGCCATTATCCTGGAAGAATTCTCCGTTTTCGTCAAAATACACACTTTTCCTGTGAAAATAGTCTTCGTTGTCGATAAAATATACCTGCATTCTTGCTGCTGAAATCGAAGCGACCTTGATCACCAGAGGTCTGTCTACATCATTTATTATGATGTTCATTCCGGACAGGCGGATCACTTCATGAAGCTGATTCTTCCTTTCGTTGATGCAGCCGTATCTCGGCATGAAGGATCTGATTTCCTTCTTTCTTTCCTGTATTCCTTGTGGAAGATATCTTCCAATATTGGAAATTTCAGTTTCAGGGAGATATGGAAATATCTCCGAATTTACAAACAGGACTCTTTTTACCGAATTATCCATACTGTGTGTTTTTAATGACAAAATCTCTACAAAGATAGGAATTATTTTTTGATTTTCATTATCTTTGGGCCCGATTGGAATTGGTATATGGGTAAAACTGACAATAAGATAATGCGCAGAAGGCTGGCAAATGCCTACTTGTCTTCAATCATCAGCATAAGTCTTGTGCTGCTTCTGGTTGGTATTGCCGGAATGCTTCTGGTCAATGCCAAGAGCGTTTCAGACTATTTCAAGGAAAACATGCAGGTGTCGGTGATGATGAAGCAGGGTGTTGACGAAGATGCTGCGAGGAGCTTCAATGAGTCTCTGATGTCAGAAAGATTCATAAAAGAGACTCAGTTCGTTTCCAGGGAGCAGGGGCAGCGCGAGATGGCCGAGCTTCTCGGAGAGGATTTTCTGGATGTGTTTGAGACATCTCCTATTCCTGTGTCCATCGATGTAACGTTGAATGCCGGATATGTCTCTGCAGATAGTCTTGAAGTCGTGAAATCGGAAATATCCGCATCTCCTTTAGTTGATGAGGTCGTATATCAAAGTTCCCTTGTCGATGCCTTGAATGCAAATCTAGGCAAGATTTCTGCCGTGCTGGGCGTCTTTATCGCGCTTTTGCTTTTTATATCCTTTGTCTTGATAAACAATACGGTACGTCTTAATGTTTTTGCAAGAAGGTTTACTATCCATACAATGAAGCTTGTGGGAGCTACCAGGTCGTTCATCAGGGCTCCGTTTCTTGTTCAGGCTGTTTTCCAAGGCGTATTTGCTGCATTTCTTGCAAATATGGTTCTTGTCGCCATGCTGTTCTTTCTTCGGAACGGATTTCAGCAGTTGTTTGAAATATTCCGTCTTGAACTTCTGCTGGTTGTGATGGGTATAGTGCTTGTGTCCGGACTGGCTATCTGTCTGATAAGTACGTATTTTGTTGTAGGTAAGCTGGTCTCCCTCAAGAAGGATGAATTGTATTATTAAAACTTATGTGGTTTATGGAAAATGATGGTAAGATGGCAATGACGCCTAAAGGGCTGAGATATCTGCTTGTCGGACTTCTGGTAATGGTGTCCGGATATATCCTTATGATAGGTGGAGGCAGTGATGATCCTCAGGTTTTTGATTATGCCATGTTTGATTTCCGCAGACTTGTAGCTGCTCCGGTAGTGATAATTCTTGGCATAATCATAGAAATTGTGGCTATAATGGGTTTGTTCAAGAAGAAGGAAGAGTAATATGGAGTGGTATGAATCGATAATTCTCGGATTGCTTCAGGGCCTGACGGAGTTCTTGCCGGTAAGCAGCAGCGGGCATCTTGAAATTGGTAAGGCCTTGCTTGGGATAGAGACTACTGATGATCTTCTTTTTACGACAATGGTTCATGCAGCTACTGTATTGAGTACCATTGTGGTTTTCCGCAGTCAGATATTGGATCTTTTGAAGGGATTCTTCTGCGGAATCAAGGGTTGGCATATTGCCCAAGATAAGAACGGAAGAAAATATCTGGCATGCAATGACCAGACGGATTATCTTCTCAAGATGGTGGTTTCCATGTTGCCTGTGCTGGTGGTCGGCCTCTTCTTCAAGGACCATGTGGAATCGTTGTTCGGTTCGATAAAAGTAGTAGGCTTTGCCTTGATCGTTACCGCCATTCTGCTGTTCTTTTCCGACTATGCTTCACGTCCCGGAAGAAAATCCATATTCCCGGCCAATGAAAGCAGGAATGGCATATCATATTGGCAGGCATTTGCAGTGGGACTGGGTCAGGCGTTTGCTGTTGTTCCGGGTCTGTCCCGTTCCGGCACAACGATATCGACAGGACTGATATGCGGGGTGAAGCGCGAAGTAATGGCTCAGTTCTCGTTTCTGATGGTGCTTGTACCTATTCTGGGTGAGACTTTTCTTGAACTGGTCGGAGGTGAATTCGGATCAACTTCCGTAGGAGGACTGGCTCTGATTCTGGGTTTTCTGTCTGCATTCCTGTCCGGATTGTTTGCTTGCAAGGTGATGATTGCCCTTGTCAGCAAGGCAAAGCTCAGCTGGTTCGCTCTATACTGCCTTGTCGCAGCCTCAGCAATATTCATATTTGCATGATATACGCTTATCTGTAATTCCTTTCCCGACCTGATCGGGGATATTCTCCAGGCATGAGTACCAGACTTACATACTTCGTTTCAGACGTTCATCTGGGTCTTCGGGTCAATGATCCGGCAGAACGGG
Organism: Bacteroidales bacterium; assembly: GCA_017442315.1. Taxonomy (GTDB): domain Bacteria; phylum Bacteroidota; class Bacteroidia; order Bacteroidales; family UBA932; genus Cryptobacteroides. The sequence continues at coordinate 3,164 of JAFRZX010000093.1, read as the reverse complement.
AGCGTCGCTTTGTGGCTTTTCTGCAATCTTTGCCGGAAAACACCGATTCATTATATCTGCTCGGTGATATTTGGGATTTCTGGTATGAATACCGTGATGTGGTCCCGAAGGGATATGTGCGTGTGTTTGCTGCTCTTCAGGCTCTCATGGACAGAGGGGTCAAAGTCTGTTTCTTTCAGGGCAACCATGATGTGTGGACATACGGCTATTTTGAAGAATTGGGGATGCAACGCCTTGTGCAGCCTTGTATTGTGAACATAGGAGGAGAATCTTTCTGTCTCGGACATGGTGACGGCCTGGGACCGGTTCCGATGGGATATCGTCTCTTGCGAGGAATATTCCACTGTAGGATGCTGCAGTTCCTGTTCAGTATGCTTCATCCATGGATAGCTTTCCGTTTCGGCAACGGATGGTCTCGCAACAACCGTCTGTCGCGTCATGAGGAATATGATTTCCGTGGCAAGGATGAGCCTTTGTACAGGTTTGCAGCAGAATATGAAAAGAATGCCGAAGTCGACTACTTCCTGTTCGGGCATTATCATGTGGATGTCTCGATGAGGACTCCCGGAGGAGCTGATTTCCTGATACTTAAGGATTGGATGAATGCGTCTCCTTACATCTGTGCAAGATACTCTGACAAAGGTGATGGTCTTGAGATTATCCGTGGCGATTTCGGGAAGTGACAGCCTCTCGTTGCACTATAGGTACTTTTCCGGTATAGGCATTTCGGGCGGATCTTTCCAGAACAAGGAAAAATAGAAAGCCTGAAAGTCTCCGGCCTCCCATATTTCCACAAGTTCCTCAGTCGCTTTGTCTTCCCCTTGCGGATCATACGGAGCCTTGAGGTCTGATCCGAAGATTTTTGCGATGCCCTGCCAGAATCCGGCAGCAATGCCATTCTTGTAGTCCTTTATGATGTTATAGGATGATTTTCCGGCCTCCCTATCGATCAGTTTCATTATGAGTGCCCCTTGGGAAACGGTCAGCTGCCGCATCTGACCCTCAAAGACTTCAAACAGTTCCTTCTGTACCCGGCTGATGTATTTGTCCCTTTTAGATCCTTTCAGCTTATCTGCAGCTATTGTGCTGTCAGCTTCTGCCACCAGTTTCTTTGCAACCAGCGCGTATGGATAAGCTTTGCTGAAATTGTGTACAAGACGGTAGTACTTGCGCCATTCGCGTCCTTTCTGCTTTGGAAGACGGGAATACACCTTTGATGCGCGTATCTGATCGATATATATGGTGTCTTTACCCTCTACGATGTATTCAAGCAGATTGCCTGCTTTTCCAGTATCAGAACCTGTACCGTATGAAGAAGTCTTTTCGGTCTGTGCCTTCTGCCTGGTGTCTTTGTCTGCCTTCTTTGTCCTGAACCATTGTGCATCACAATCGTATCCCGACCCTGCAAGCAGTGTCAGAACCAATATTGCATAGATATATCTGAATACGTTCATTTCAAGCGGCGCTTTCATCCTGCAAATTTAATGCAAAATCCTGACAGCTGCCGCAGTCAGGAGATTTTTATTGAAAAATTTGGAAAAGTCACGGGGGGGGTGGTATATTTGCGAATTAAATTATAAAAGATGCATTTTTATGAAATCGATTAAATTCAGATTTTTCGATATGGTGCTTTGTGCGGCCATTTTGAGTGTTGGTGTGCAGATGACTGTTTCCTGTGAAGATATTCAGCCTGAGGATGGTAAAAGCATTTATCAAGGAAGTTTTGGTGGGGGTAATCCTGTTGACTTGTCATCTTCTGCTTCTGCCAATTGTTACATTGTTTCCTCTGCAGGAAATTATTCTTTCAGGGCGGTTAAGGGTAACTCATCTGTCTCTGTAGGTGCTGTTGCTTGTGCTGTAGTGTTATGGGAGTCGTTTGGTACATCATCATCTCCAAGTGTTGGTGACCTCATATCTTCTGTTTCTTATGAAGACGGTTACATCCGTTTTCGTACCGCTGAAACTTTCAAAGAGGGCAATGCTGTCATTGCTGCCAAGGATGTTGAGGGTAATGTTTTGTGGTCGTGGCATATATGGATGACGGATGTTCCTGAAGGTCAAGAGTATTACAATGATGCGGGAGTTATGATGGACCGCAATCTTGGTGCGACTTCAGCAGTTCCTGGCGATGTCGGTGCCTTGGGTCTTTTTTATCAGTGGGGCAGGAAGGATCCGTTCCTGGGTTCTGCGTCAATTTATGGCAATGTTGAGGCAAAGTCAACTGTCACCTGGCCCTCTTCCGTCAAGTCTGATTCAAACACGAGTACAATAGAATACGTGATTTCCAATCCGATGACTTTTATATGTGGTAACGGGGGTAATGATTGGACCTCAGCATCCATGCGTCCAGATGCCCTTTGGACTACGTCGGAAACAACTAAATCAATATACGATCCATGTCCTGTTGGCTGGAGGGTTCCCGATGGTGGAGAAAATGGGGTGTGGTCAAAAGCTCAGGGTTATCTAGGAGGAAGTTACGAATGTCCTGGAATATTCGACATGAATAACAGAGGTGTCAACTTTTCAGTTAAGTTTGGTTATAGTCAGATTATCTGGTATCCTACGGCTGGAGGACGTATTTACAATGGATGTATAGAAGGTACCGGTGAGTATGGATGTTATTTGTCTGCGTCAACTACTCCTGTCGGCAGTGATCTTGTCGGTGTATATTATTTTTATTTTTCGAAGTATAATAAAGTTACTCTGTGGGTAAACGGATATCGAGATGGTGGCTCCGTCCGTTGTGTTCAAGAATAAGTTTCATCAGCATTGTCAGGAAGCCCAAGCGCAAGCAAGGCTTCCTTGACAATGCGTTTCAGACACTTTTTTCTTTCCTGTCTTCCCTCTGCTTCTTTCCAAGCAGCGTCGGTACAGATTATTGCTGTTTCTTGTACCGACGGTATTCAATATCATTCATCGGTGAACTGCGCCCCAAAAGTTGGACACAAAGTCAAATGCAATGGGAAAAGCGAGTTATTCTCTAAAAATTCAAGCAGTATTGATGCGCGAGTCAGGGAAAAGTATCAATTCAATCTGTCGTGAGTTGGGTATCCAATACACTTCATTAATCTTATGGCTATCGCTTTATAAGAGTGGAGGGGAATCTGCATTATCAGATGCTGTTCCAGTGCCTCAAAAGTCGGTAGAAGAAAAAATATCGATAG
>JAFRZX010000092.1 GCA_017442315.1 Bacteroidales bacterium | reverse complement strand
TAGTTGACAGCGTATCCTGTCTTTACATTGACGATATCGTCTGCGTGGCCAAGGTTTGCCACATCTTTCTTAAGAATAATCTCCATATTGCTGTCCTCCTTATTATTTCAAAAGGTCTGTTACGTATGGGAGAAGTGCAAGATGTCTTGCTCTCTTCACTGCCTGAGCCACCTTTCTCTGGAACTTGAGAGAAGTACCGGTGAGACGACGAGGAAGGATCTTACCCTGCTCGTTAAGGAATCTCTTAAGGAACTCAGCATCCTTATAATCCACATACTTGATACCAGCCTTCTTGAAACGGCAGTATTTCTTCTTTCTAACCTCTACTGTAGGAGGGTTGAGATAACGGATTTCATTGTTCTGTGCCATAATTCTTGTCCTCCTGATTATTTGTTAGCCTGTTTGTTAGCCCTTCTCTTCTCAGCATATGCCACTGCATGCTTGTCCATAGCGAAAGTGAGGAATCTCATGATCCTCTCATCACGACGATACTGAGTCTCCAGTCTGGCAATAAGTGAAGGCTCTGCCTTGAACTCGATAAGGTAATAGAATCCTGTTGTCTTCTTCTGGATTGGGTAAGCCAGCTGCTTAAGACCCCAGTCCTCTTCGTACACAATCTCTGCACCACGCTCCTTGAGGTAGTTGGTGTACTTTGCTACCGCTTCCTTCATCTGAGCATCAGACAAAACGGGAGTTGCAATGAAAACGGTTTCGTACTGTTTAAGCATTTTGTTTGTAATTAATTGTTTAATAATAATTTGCGCCCATTTTAGAGAATAAAACTTCTCAAAATGGGCTGCAAATATAGGAATAATTATTTAATTATCAAACATTTCAACGGCTTCATGCAAACAGATCAGCAATAGCCTTCATATCAAACTTTTCTGCAGCATAAGCTTGAGGGAAAGACAATCCGGGACCAAGTATCTCAAAATCCATAGATTCAGCCAAACCATTCAACTGACGGACACTTACGCCAGACCACGTATATGAGCCGAAAGCATAGAAACGTCGTCCTTTTATCATACGGGCTGACAAGGCTTTCATGAAAGTTTCAACCGGGGGAAAGATTCCGTTATTGTAGGTCGGAGATCCCACCACCACAGTATCATACTTGAAAACGTCACGTAGAGCTCCTGAAACTCCCAGTTCGCCTGCATTATTGCCGGCAAGGTCATGAATCGCATACGGTATGCCTCTGCGATCCAGTTCCATGGCCAGAGCATCCGCCGCAGCAGCTGTATTGCCATACATCGACCCATAGGCGATGCAGACTCCCCTTTCCACTTCATTCCGGCTCAACTTATCATACAGATCCACGACAGATACGATATCATTTTCCCACACAGGGCCATGAGTGCTGCATAACCTCTTGATATCAAGACAGGAAAGCTTCTTCAAGGCTGACTGGACAGGATTACCGTATTTGCCCACAATGTTTGAATAATACCGTATCATTTCATCACGATATATATCAAATGTACCATCCTTATCCACCACATCCTCTGCTACAGAACCGAATGTACCGAATGCATCACCGCTGAACAAGGTTCCCTCTTCTTCAAGCCATGTAACCATAGTCTCAGGCCAATGAACCATCGGAATCATATAGAAACGAAGAGTGGACGAGCCAAGACATACTACATCTCCCTCTCCAACGACTAGAACCCTTTCCGAAGGAACCGAGTAATACCCCTTAAGCATCGGAAGAGTCTTTGCATTCGCTATAACTTTCAGTCTCGGATACCTTTCAAGCATCAAAGCAATCAGTGAAGAATGATCCGGCTCCATATGATTGACGACAAGATAGTCTATGTCCCTGTCACCTATCGACTCCGCAATACCGGCAAAGAACTCATCTTCAAAACCATGCTCCACAGTATCTATCAACGCAACCTTGTCATCTACGACAAGGTATGAATTATAGCTTACACCCTCAGGCAATGGCCACAAACCTTCAAACAAAGACTTATGGTCATCGTTTACACCTACATAATATAATCTCTCGCTCAGTTTCATATCAACACTGCATTATTTTTCCGGTATATTCTCAAGTACCGCCTGCAGGAACTCCCAGCATTTTGCCACTGAAGGAATATTGGCACGCTCGTCAGGACTATGAGGGCTCATAAGGGTCGGACCGCATGAAACCATATCCCAGTTCGGATATGTTCCACCAAGAATACCACACTCCAATCCAGCATGTATCGCCATCACTGCAGGTTCCTTGCCATAAAGGTCACTATAGACCTTCTTCATGGTAGCCAGTATTGCAGATTCAGGGTTAGGAGCCCAGCCTGAATACCCGCCGGAAAACGACGTATCTATACCTGCAAGCGAAAACAATGCCTCGAATTTCTGCGCCAAAGCATCCTTTGCACTGTCCACAGAGCTTCTCATCAGAGTCTTCACGGAGAATTCTCCAGCCTCAATCTTTACCATCGCAAGATTGTTGGATGTCTCCACAAGACCCGGCATCTCGCTGCTCATGCGTTCCACTCCATCCGGACATGAAAGCACAGCACGCATAAAGCGGAGAGCATCCTCCTGCGGAACATACTTGCATTCATCACCATGACAGCATTCTCCATCAGGACACTCATATGGCTTGAAAATGAATTCAGAGTCAGGATCAGTGCCGGCATACTCTGCCTTTATTGCAGACGAAACTGTTTCAAACACCTTCTTTGCATCATCTATCCTGTCAGCAGGTACATAAACAGTAGCGAATGCCTCACGAGGTATAGCATTACGAAGTGTACCACCTTCAAAATCAAGAAGTTTCACATCAGCCTCAGTCATCAGAGCATAAACGAGGCGGGCAGCAAGCTTATTTGCATTGCCTCTGCACAGGATTATATCCATTCCTGAGTGTCCGCCCTTGAAACCCTTCACGGCAAGAGACCAGCATTCGTGTCCTTCTGGCATTTCCACAGGAACATACGAAGCAGATGCAGACGCATCCAGACCTCCGGCACAGCCGACATAAAGTTCACCTTCGGTCTCTGAATCGAGATTGATCAGTATTTCTCCCTGCAGAAGACCAGGCTTAAGAGCATTGGCTCCTGTCATTCCGGTCTCTTCATCAATAGTTACCAGAAGTTCAATCGGTCCGTGCTTAAGGCCTGCAGACTCAAGTACAGCCATACCCATTGCGACACCAAGTCCGTTATCGGCACCTAAAGTAGTTCCTTTTGCCTTTACCCATTCACCATCTATCCAGGTCTGGATAGGGTCTTTCTCAAAGTCATGGACAGTGTCTGCATTTTTTTGAGGTACCATATCGATGTGTCCCTGAAGAATCACACCTTTCATATTCTCGCATCCCGGAGTCGCAGGCTTGCGGATTATGATGTTGCCTACTTCATCCTTGATGGTCTCAAATCCATGAGACACACCCCAATTATACATATATTCCACAGCGAGTTCCTCATGCTTTGAAGGACGAGGAATCTGAGTAAGTTCAAAAAAATTCTTCCACACTATCTGTGGATCAAGTTCCTTGATTGTCATAATTTATCATCATTTAAAGATTATATTCACAGGAAGGGAGCTTTCCTGACCTAACTGATATACAGGCATACGGCTCTGGAGAAGGAGCTCTGTTCCATTCATAAGTCTGACAGTACACGCAGCCGGAATCCTATAATATACCATAACAGGTCTTTTTTCTTTAGGGTCCTCCACTGAAGGCATCTCTGCTGGAGCAAATTCTATAGTATCGATTTCCATCACTACCGGTCTTCCCGAAAGGTTATCTGCCGGCAGCAATCCAGCAGAATCCGACAATCTGAAAGCCACATACATCTGATTGGTCCGTCCCGCATCAGGAACGACATCGAATCTCATCCTCTGAGTCTGACATTGTGAATAACCTACAAACAATGTCATGTATTCCTCTTCAAGACGGGTCAGTTCAGCAACTGCAGCCCCCATAGCTTCGCCACTGTATGTGGCATCTGTATCGCCTGTAACGATCTGAAGACGCTGTTTTCTTATATTCAATATCATTTCAGCCGTTTCCGCCGCTTTCTTTTCAAGAGACTTTTCCACAACTACATTCTGCTGCACCGAGACCTTATTGTAAACAGCATCCTTCCTGTCACTCTTATATAATGTAGCAGACTCGGAAGTCAGATTGGCAGATACGCCTTTGTCAGAAAAATCGCCATTCACTTTTATCGGGAAACGCCATATCGTCTCTTTTCCCAAACCTGCATCGTAAAGCGAAACAAGACCAGAAGAAGTCAGTTTCAGAAAAGATGATGCTATATTCCCTTTCGGCACATTGAACGAATATCTCCTGCCATGGTCAGCCTCGACATATGGAGTCATCGAAATCTGCACCAACTGGCATGTAGCCTCATCCTTCTGCCTTACTTTTATGCCTAGATATTTCTCCGCATATGCAGCATATGGACCAGCAAAGAATTTTTCCTGCACAGCCTCCACATCAAGAGTTATAGTTGTGGACGGCAAAGAATATGTCACGTATCCTTCCGGATCCGGAACAGTCTGCGCATCAAGACACAACGGCACAAGTACTGCCAGCGCAGCAATGATCATGGGTAAACTGTTTTTCATATAATCCTGTTTTTTTATTTCCATCTTTTATGAGACCACAGCCAGTTGCTAGGAGTCTCCCTTATCTCCATTTCCAGCAGGTCAAAATATTTTCTCATGATTTCCTCAGGAGCAAGCTCGGCTGCATTTCGGCATATCGGTATGAAACTCATCTCATAATATCCCCTGCGCACACGTTTCATCTTGAGATAGAGCACACTATGACCTAACTTATGAGCCACGCCTGCACTTCCGAGCATAGCCAAAGTCGGCTGGTTGAGAAAGGTACCTATATCATGAGCTCCTGCATAAGGATACTGGTCAGCTATATAGATATATACGTTCTTCTCTGCTCTATGCTTTATGGCGAACCTGAGTATATCTGAAGATTCTATCTCACATTCCGTGCCCACCTTTTCAAGCGGAGCTACTCTGTTTCTCCTGAAAAAGCTATCGGAAAGACTGCTGTGCAATCTTTTATATACCACCTTTATATGCTGTTCTTCAATTTCAATCTTTTGTCCATCCGGCACATTATATCCCAGAAAGCCTCCAAGGATCTCCCAATTGCCGCAATGAGAGAAGAGTACTGTCACATTCGGAGTATTGCAAAAATAATCATTCAGAATTTCAGGATTGGTGACCTTTACTATCCCACTGTCGTTAAGTCGCTTATAATCAGATGCTCCAAACCACAGAGCCTCGGCGAATATCTCACCTATATGATCATAGAAATCATTGGCTATTGTCCTGAAAGTATTATAATGGCATTCGGGGAAGGATCTGGCCAGATTAGTATATACAACATCATAACGGTAATGCATGACATTCTTTACAAACCATACAACAAGCCCGCAGAATGCATAATGGAATTTCAACGGCAACCTACCGATGACTTTTACAAATCCACGCAGCAACTTAGCACCCAAATCTCTCATTATCAAAAATATAATCTTCTATTACAAATTTATTGTGCAATCTCTCACATCGTCCAAGGCTTACACAATTAGCAAATATATCAATTTTCCTTATGTTTTACTCTATTTTGCCGATAAAATAAATTCATTATCTTTGTCGGCTGGCAGAATATGCACATGAAAACAACTAAATAAAACTTAAAATTATGTTCAAAGGACAACCTAAGGGGCTCTTCGCCCTTGCCCTCGCAAACACTGGCGAGCGTTTCGGTTACTACACGATGCTTGCCGTATTCGCCCTCTTCCTGCGCGCCAATTTCGGACTTGAAGCAGGAACTGCAGGAGCTATCTATTCATCATTCCTTATGCTGGTGTACTTCATGCCGCTGCTGGGAGGTATCTTTGCTGACAAGTTCGGATTCGGCAAAATGGTAACAATCGGTATTTCAATAATGTTTATCGGATATCTGCTGCTGTCGGTTCCTCTTGGAGGAGACACATTAGCAATGATTGCCATGCTGATCGCGCTTCTTCTGATAAGTGTCGGTACCGGACTCTTCAAGGGAAACCTGCAGGTGATGGTCGGCAACCTGTATGACGATCCTCAATTCGCAAGTAAACGTGACTCCGGATTCTCATTGTTCTACATGGCCATCAACATCGGTGCCCTGTTTGCACCTACTGCAGCCGTAAAGATCAAGGAGTGGGCTGAACTCTCGCTCGGATTCTCCGGCAATGACGCATACCATTTCTCTTTCGCTGTCGCTTGTGCTGCCCTGATCTTCTCTATCTGTATATATTACATTTTCCGTCCGACATTCAGGCATGTAGAAGGAGGCGAGCGCAAAAAGGGTGAAGAAGCTGCAGAAGACACACTCACTCCAGCAGAGACAAAGTCCAGAATGACAGCTCTGTTCCTTGTATTTGCAGTAGTGATATTCTTCTGGATGGCATTCCATCAGAACGGACTCACCCTCACTTATTTTGCAGACGAATTCACAGAGAAGACTTCTTCAGGACTCCAGAGCATGGCATTCAACGTATGGAATCTGGTGCTTGTCATCATAGGAGTCTATGGTACTTTCTCAATATTCCAGAGCGAGAAGACAAGTGGAAAGTTCATTTCTGCAGGTATCGTCGCTGCCGTGATCGCGATTCTCGTATACAAGTATCTCCACCTGTCAGGACCTATTTCTGTCAGCGCTCCTATCTTCCAGCAGTTCAACCCATTCTATGTCGTTGCTCTGACTCCTGTATCAATGGCTATCTTCAGTGCATTGGCAGCAAAGAAGAAGGAACCTTCTGCACCTCGCAAAATCGCATATGGTATGCTTGTAGCCGCAGCTGGATTCATCATAATGGCAATCGCTTCATTAGGACTTCTCACTCCAGATGCACAGAAAGCTGCCGGTGATGCTGGTACATTCTGCTCTGCCAACTGGCTGATCACAACATATCTCGTGCTTACTTTCGCCGAGCTCCTCCTTTCTCCTATGGGTATCTCATTCGTATCCAAGGTAGCTCCTCCAAAATACAAGGGAATGATGATGGGATGCTGGTTCGTTGCCACTGCATTGGGTAATCTGCTCGTTTCTGTAGGAGGTTTCCTTTGGGGCAACATTCCTTTGTGGATCGTATGGTCCGTATTTACAGGACTATGTCTGCTCTCTGCCCTCTTCATGTTCGCAATGATGAAGAAGCTGGAAGCCGCTACGAAATAATTCAGAATACACATATAATTCTGGCCGGCTGCAATACGCAACCGGCCTTTTTTTCATATATTTGTACCGGTTATGGACAAATCATTGAAAGAGACACTTATCGGGTGGGCGCAGGAATACAATGACCCGAAATATTTTACGGAAGACCCTATCATCTTTCCCAGATTTTTCACAGAAAAATATGACAAAGGGCTCGCTGTCATAGCAGATATAGAGATATCCGCCCTTCTGTCAGCACATCTTGCATGGGGAAGAAGATCAATGATAGTCAGAGACTGCAACAGGATGTTCGAGGAAATGGGATGGCAACCTTACGAATATGTGATGAACGGAGAATATAGGAATGAGGATGTCAGTCTCCATAGAACCATAAAATGGAGCGAATTTGCCGGCATATGCAGCAGACTCCGCAGTCTGTATATGGAACGGAGCAGTATCGAAGGAATAGGAGATATGGAAATAAGGACCAGGGTCTTCGGTCAGAAAGAAGATAGGAAAGCCCCAAACAAGAAGATCAGCATGATGCGCAGATGGCTGGTAAGAGACGACGGGAAAGTCGATCTTGGCATCTGGAAGAATACATCAAAAGAATCTCTTATCATACCATTGGATGTACATGTATATGGACAAGCATCAGCCCTTGGACTGACCCAGCGCAGACAGAAGGATATATTGACGGCAAGAGAGATAACAGATGCATTCAAAGAAATCTGGCCGGATGATCCATGCATGGGAGATTTTGCTCTGTTCGGATATGGAGTCACCCATAAAAAGTCCGACAGAACTGAATAATCATCAGTATATGAGGATCAGGAAGACTAGTTGCGAAACAACCAGTACATAATTGATAATTTTTTGAATTATGCCTAGACTATACATAATATCAGGATGTAATGGCGCAGGAAAAACCACCGCATCTTATTCGTTGCTGCCGGAAATGCTTGAATGCAGAGAATTCGTGAATTCGGATGAGTTTGCAAAAGGGCTTTCTCCTTTTGATCCGTCAAAAGCATCTATCCAGGCCAGCAGATATATGCTGATGAAAATCAGATACCTTCTCAAGAAGAAACAGGATTTCGCCATTGAGACAACTCTCGCTACCAGAACCCTGCTCAAGACAGTGAGAATGGCTCAGGAAGCAGGTTATACCGTTACACTTCTTTACTTCTGGCTACGCTCACCTGAGATGGCAATAGCCAGAGTACGGGCCAGAGTTGAAACCGGAGGTCATGATATTCCTGAAGAAACGATACGAAGAAGGTATAATGTCGGTATCGATTATTTCTTCCATCATTATTCACCTGTCTGCGAAAGATGGATTCTGGCAGACAATTCTCAGATTCCTTTCAGAGTCATAGCAGAAGGTTCAAAGACCGACCTGATCAGCATAAAGGACGAAGATACATATCGGATCATAAAGGACATAGCATTGACCAGACATCAGCAGGCAGAAGAGACCGGAGATATCCTCTCCTTATAATTGACAGAAAATGAATATCACACAATATTATCTGGATCTGTTCAAGGTAAACAGAAGACAACTTGAAGATCTCATATCCACAGCACTCAGGTATGGAGGAGACTTTTCCGATCTATATTTTGAACACACTACTTATTTCAACCTCCTTCTTAAAGACGGAGTAGTGTCTTCCGGGGGCTTCCATACCGATTTCGGAGTAGGAATCAGAGTCCTGACAGGAGAAAAGACCGGTTATGCATATTCGGAAAACACCAGCATGGAAGACATGGTAAAGGCTGCTAAAGCCGCCGCCGCAATTGCTTCCGGATGTTCCGGACACAAGGTATATAAACCTACTGATGACAGAAGACATGATTTCTACCCTGTAGAACGCGATTGGAGGCTGTTTGATGCCGGCCATTTCGTCCCGTTTCTTACCGGACTGGAACAAGCCGTTTTCTCAAAGGACAGCAGAATCGTCAAGGTCATTGCCCGTCTTTCTGATTCTGTAAGCGACGTGATGATGTACAATTCCTTTGGTGAACTTACATGCGAGACCAGGCCGATGGGAAGCATCAGCGTCACAGCTGTATTCCAGCAGGGAGAAAAGACAGAAAATAAAAGTGTTGCACGAAGTTTCCGTAAAGGTGCCGAGTTGATTTCACCATCCCTTATAGAAGAAATAGCTAAAGAAATAGTAGCAGGAATTGATGAAAGATTTTGTGCAATAAGGCCTAAAGGAGGACAGATGAGTGTCGTAATGGGTGCCGGAGCTTCAGGAATCCTTCTACATGAGGCGATGGGACATGCCTTTGAAGCTGACTTCAACAGAAAGGGACAGTCAATATTCTCTGATAAGATGGGATGCAGAATATGTCCCGAAGGTATTGATATTGTTGATGACGGAACCATCATGTGGAACCGTGGATCCGGAAATTATGACGACGAAGGAGTACCTGGCGAAAAGACCTACATGGTGAAGAACGGCATACTCAACTCATATCTTCACGACAGAATAAGCGCAAGCTGGTATGGAGTGCAATCGACAGGTAACGGGCGAAGAGAGAATTTCAGATATAATCCTATTCCAAGGATGAGGGCCACATACATGGAAAGCGGCAATGCTGATCCGAAGGACATCATAACATCGGTTAAGAAGGGTATCTACGTGGACGAATTCTCGAATGGACAGGTAAAGATAGGTGAAGGGGATTTCACATTCTTCGTAAAAAGCGGCTGCCTGATAGAGAACGGCTGCCTGACTGCCCCTGTGAAGGACATAAACATAATCGGAAACGGTCCACAGGCACTTTCTGATATTGCGGCTATAGGAAATGACCTTAAGATTGATAACGGGACATGGACATGTGGTAAGGAACAGAGCGTACCGGTATCCTGTGGAATGCCTACCGTACTTGTCAAAAAACTAATTGTAGGAGGTGACCAATGATAAGCCAGCAGGAAATAATGCTTGCCAAAGACTGTATTGCCTTTGCAACAGCAAACGGAGCAGACGGAATCCGTATATCGCTTTCCAAAAGTATTACAGATTCCTGTACCATGCTCAATGGAGAACTGGACAAAGTCTCACATTCTGCAGACAGATCTATATTCATATATCTGTTTGCAGACGGAAGATACGGGACCTTTTCAACCAACAGATTGGAAAAGGCTGAACTGGAAGATTTCATTCTCAAGGCCATCGCAATGGTGAGGATGCTGGGAGAAGACAGATGCAGGACATTGCCTGCGCCGGAAAGAATGGCAAAAGATGCCACAAATGGCCAGGAACTGCATCTTTATGACCTGACATACGAAAATTCCGATGCAGAAAGCAGATTGAAATGTCTCCGGAACCTATCTATTTTCAACTCACACGAAAAGATGGATACATTCTCTCTTATTTCGGAAGAATGCGAATATACAGAATCCTATGAAGACTGCGTACTGGTAGACTCCCAGGGATTTGAAGGCAGGCACACAGAAACATCATTCAGTGCCTTCACAGAAATGACGATTGAAGATTGTGATGGCAATAAATACAGCGGATTCTGGTGGGAAGCCTTTCCGATGAAAGCGGATCTGGGTATCTGCAAGTGCGGGGAAATAGCTTTAAAAAGGGCTGTCCGTCAGATAGGTCCAAAAAACAGGAAAGGTGGCAGATACCGGATGGTAGTGGATACAAACGTTGCATCAAGACTGGTATCTCCTATATTTACGGCACTCAATGCATCTTCTATCCAGCAGAAGATGTCATTTCTGGATAAAAGCCTCGGCAAACAGGTATTCCCAGAAGGTATGACCCTTATGGATATGGCAAGAACTCCGGGCAAAGCCGGTTCCCGACTTTTCGACACTGAAGGTGTGGCCACATCGGATTCGCCCATAATAGAAAACGGCTTTGTAAGGCAATACTTTACAAACACATATATGTCCAATAAAATGGATATGAAAGCTACTGTAGAAGATATTTCAAGACCTTGTCTGCAACCTTATCTCAAAGGAAATACTTTGCCATACAAGGAAAAAGACTTATCTTTGGAAGATATTCTGCGCATCAGCGGCAACGGAATCCTTGTTACCGGATTCAATGGCGGCAACTGCAATCCGGTGACAGGCGACTACTCGTTTGGAATAGAAGGGTTCGCTTTCAGCAAAGGCAGGATAACACATCCTGTCAAGGAAATGCTGATTACCGGCAATCTCATGGAATTGTGGAACAACCTTCTGGCTGCCGGCTCAGATGCCAGACCAAGTGTGAGATGGCAGATACCTAGCCTCGCATTCGAGGATGTATCATTCTCAGCATAGAATAATGACTAAAAACAAATAAAATGAAAATCACACAGAACAAAGTAGTGGAATTCTGCTATGAACTTGAAGTCGACGGACAAGTTGTCGACCACACTACAAAAGAAAAACCGCTTGACTACATACATGGCACAGGATGCATTCTGCCAAAACTTGAAGCCCATATCGAGGGTCTGGAAGCAGGAAGCAGATTCGATGTAACACTTTCTCCTGCAGATGGATACGGAGAGGTAGAAAGCCAACGGATCATAGAACTGCCTAAGACAGCGTTTGAAGTTAACGGTGAAGTACGCGAAGATCTTCTTGTACCTGGAAATACCATACCTATGATGAACAGCATGGGAGGAGTAATACCGGGAAAAGTTCTTGAAGTTTCAGAAGCTATCGTAAAGATGGACCTTAACCATCCTATGGCAGGCAAGACCCTCCACTTCACAGGAGAGATCCTTACAGTACGCGATGCGACGGAAAAAGAACTGACTGAAGGCCTTCACGGAGAATACGTACACACATGCGGATGCGGAGGATGCCACGGACATGATGGAGGATGCGAAGGTGGATGCGACGGCGGTCACTGCGGTGACAGTGAATGCGGATGCGGATGCCATTGACATGACTGACAGATGAAAGTTGCCATCGTCATACTGAACTGGAACACTGTAGGATTTCTACAAAGTTTTCTTCCCGGTCTGCTGACTTCTGTCAGAAAAGTGGAAGGGGCGGAAGTATTTGTCGCTGACAATGCTTCCACAGATGGTTCATATGAAATGATGCAGAAATCATTCCCCACTGTCAGGACACTAAGATTCGAGACGAATCTTGGATTTACAGGAGGTTATAACAAGGCTTTTGAAGAGGTAAACAAAGGTCCGGATGCTCCCGAATATTTCCTTCTGATAAATTCAGACATTGAAGTTACCCATAACTGGCTGCAGCCACTGATCGACCACATGGATGCTGATATGCAATGTGGCGCATGCGCTCCAAAACTTCACAGTTGGCAGGAAAAGGATATGTTTGAATATGCAGGAGCAGCAGGAGGGTATATAGACAGATACGGATATCCGTTCTGCAGAGGACGCATATTGAAAAGACTGGAGAAAGACTACGGACAGTACAATACTCCTGCAGATGTATTCTGGGCAACCGGAGCCTGTCTGATGGTCAGAAGCAAGGCATTCAAGGAAGTCGGAAAGCTGGACAACAGGTTCTTTGCACACATGGAAGAGATAGACATGTGCTGGAAAATGCAACTGAAAGGATGGAAGATCACCATCGTGCCTGAATCCATCGTATATCATGTCGGTGGCGGTACACTTCCAGCAAGTTCGCCATTCAAGCTTTTTCTCAACTACCGTAACAATCTCCTGATGCTTGACAACAATCTTGCTTTCACCTTTGCCGCCGATGAATTGAAGAAAGGAAATTCTTTGGAAAACGCGGCATCGAAAGGAATAAGCAAGGCCAATAAAAGAATTTTTATCAGGAAATGTCTTGATATGCTTTCTGCATCCGTATACCTTGCAACCTTCAGGATTGAAAATTTCATGTCCGTATGGAAGGCTCATAAGGAATATAGAAAGATGACGCATCGTCCGACGCATGAAGAGGTCTTATCACATATACAATCCTTTGCAGGCAGAATAAATGTCAAAGGTATATACAGAAAATGGATTATAATGGAGTCTCTCCTTAAAGGCAGAAATGTATTCAGATGCATCAGGAAAAAGGATTTCATTGATTACAGCTAATTGATTCTATATGAAGATTGTAATTGCAGGAGCTGGTGAAGTAGGATCTCACCTTGCCAAAATGCTTAGCAATGAAGCTAATGACATAACCGTCATAGATAATAATCAGGAAAGGCTAGACGCACTAAGTCTTAACACTGACGTCATTACTGTAGAGGGTAACCCATCTGCCATTCATACTCTTCAGGAAGCAGGTGTAGGCAAAGCAGATCTGTTCATTGCCGTCAATCCGTCCGACTCACAGGATGTAAATATTGTGAGCGCTATCCTCGCTAAAAAACTCGGCAGCAAAAAAGTAACAGCACGTATAAACAACGAGGAATATCTAACATACGAGAACAAATACCTATTCACGGAAATGGGTATTGACCTGCTTTTCTATCCCGAAAAGATTGCATCAAACGAAATAGTAGACCTTCTCAAAAGAACGGCATCATCTGATTCTCTGGATTTTGCAAGAGGCAAGCTTCAACTTGCCGTATTCAAGCTTGAAGAAGATTCACCTCTGCTTGGAATGAACATGGCAGATTTCAGCAATGCTGCTGCTGAAGAAGGATTGAAATACAGAGTGGTAGCAATTTCAAGAAACAACGAAACCATCATTCCGAAATTCGATACCAAGTTCAAATATCACGATCTTGTTTTCATCATATCCAAACGGGAAGGGATGGATATGCTGATGAAGTACATCGGGAAAAAGAATATAGAAGTCGACAGTGTCATGATTCTTGGAGGAAGTCCGATAGGAGAAATGGTTGCCAGACTGCTCTCAAAGCAACTGACATCGATAAAGCTCATCGAAATGAACAAGGAAAAATGTATTGATCTGTCGGAGAAACTTCCAGATAACGTCATCGTAGTTAACGGTGACGGAAGAAATTCGGACATGCTGCTCGAAGAGTCAATCAGAGATTATGACGCATTCATCGCCGTAACGAACAGCTCAGAAACAAACATACTCGCTTGTGTTGCAGCAAAAAGACTCGGTATTGCAAGAACGATTGCTGAAGTTGAAAACATAGAGTATATCAGACTTGCAGAAAGCATGGGAGTAGATGCTGTAATCAATAAAAAACTCATCACTGCAGGCAGAATCTTCAAATTTACACTCAGCAATAAAGTACGCTTCATAAAGTATATGAGTGGAACAAATGCAGAAGTGTTAGAATACATTGTTGCACCTGAGAGCGAAATAACTAAACACCAGCTGAAAGATACGGACTTCCCTAAAAATGCTATAATAGGAGGTGTAATCAGAGGTAATGAATCCTTTATTGCAGTAGGAGACACACAAATTCAGGCATATGACCGCGTTGCCGTATTCGCTCTGCCGGAAGCCGCAAAAGATGTAGATCAATTCTTTAAATAAGTAAATAGGAAGATATTGACAAAAAAGGAACCGACTGAAACATTATCAGTCGGTTCCTTTTTTGTGACCCCATCAGGATTCAAACCTGAAACCTTTTGATCCGTAGTCAAATGCTCTATTCAGTTGAGCTATGGGGCCGGTTGCAGTTGTACTGCTTATTACTCGTTGTCTTTTGCGACAGTCATCTTCTTTTCTTTGATACGAGCCTTCTTACCAGAAAGTTCACGAAGATAGAAGATACGTGCACGACGGACTTTACCTACCTTATTGAGTTCTATTGACTCGATGAACGGTGATTCAAAAGGGAAGATTCTCTCTACACCGACACCACTGGCAACTTTACGTATAGTAAAGGTTCTTGTCGCAGCTGAAGCTCCACGGAGCTGGATAACAGTTCCTCTGAACTTCTGGAGTCTTTCCTTATCACCTTCCTTGATTCTGTATGTCACAGTGATTGTATCACCGGCTTTAAATTTCGGGTAGCTGGCAACCTTTTCGTTTGCAAATGCCTGCTCTACTACTTTAATAAGATCCATTTCTTTGTCAAATTAAATTATTGGCAACATTGCGCTCTTTTTCACCCGTCACAAGAGGTTGCTTTCATTTTGGGATTGCAAAGGTAGGAATTATTTTTTAACCTGCAAATTATTTTGCAAAAACTTTTCAAAATGCCGGCATCAATCGAACAGATCCTTAATCTTATCGAAGAAAGTGCGGTCTTCCTTACCAGGATCCGGTCTGAAAGATTCCTTGCCACGCAATGACTCTATGACAGCCTTGTCGCTCTTGTCAAGTTTCTTAGGTATCCAGACAGCAATCTTTACATACATATCACCAGTTCCACCATATCCGTTTACGCTAGGAAGCCCACGTCCTCTCAAACGCACAACCGTACCGGACTGGGTGCCAGGTTCCACCTTTATCTTATAGGTACCGTCAAGACATGGGATTTCCGTCTCCGTTCCCAGAACAGCATCTGGCATAGATATGATCTTAGTGTAATAAAGATTATTGCCTTCGCGCTTGATTTCAGGATGTTCCTGCTCCTCTATCACCACAAGCAGGTCACCGTTTATTCCATTGTTCTTTGCTGCATGTCCTGCCCCCTGAACAGTAAGCTGCATGCCTGCCTCTACACCTGCCGGTATCTTGACCTTAATGGTTTCACGTTTGCGTATGAGTCCCGTACCATTGCATGAGTGACATGGGTTGGTTATAATCTTACCCTCTCCCCCACACTGCTGGCATGTGGAATAAGTAACAGTCTGACCTAAGAACGACTGCGTCACTCTCTGAACCTGACCTGTACCGTTACATGCAGGACAGGTCTTTATATCAGCACTGTTTCTGGCTCCTTTGCCTCCACATTCCGTACACGGTACACTTTTTTCAATATTGATTTCCTTTTCAACGCCTTTTGCAATCTCCTCTAATGTCAGCTTAACGCGTACACGGATATCACGACCTCTGTAGACTCTCTGCTGACGCTGTCCCTGCCTACCTCCGCCAAAGCCACCGAAGCCACCGAAACCGCCACCGAAACCACCACCAAATGCACCTCCAAACAGATCATTAAGTATATCATTGAGATCACCGAATCCTCCGCTGAAATCAGGAGCCGCACCGTCAACACCGGCATGTCCGAACTGATCATACCTCGCCTTCTTGTCGGCATCACTCAGAATAGAGTAAGCTTCAGCAGCTTCCTTGAATTTTTCTTCCGCTTCCTTATTTCCGGGATTCTTGTCCGGATGATATTTCACAGCCAGTTTCCTATAGGCTCTCTTTATTTCGTCAGCTGTGGCATTCTTACTGACACCCAGCACTTCATAATAATCTCTTTTGCTTGCCATAACCAATCAGTGGTTGATATATTAAATACCTACAACAACCTTGGCAAAACGTATAACTTTGCCATTCAGCATATATCCCGTCTGAACCACATCGAACACCTTGCCTTTCTTCTCCTCTTCCTGAACAGGGAATTGAGCTACAGCCTCATGAAGATCCGTATCAAACTCCTTGTCCATAGCCTCTATCACCGAAAGTCCCTTGGTCTTGAGGTATCCCATAAGCTTGGCATATATCAGTTCCGTCCCTTCCTTTGCAGCATCGCTGTCATCTGATTCAAGGAGAACCTTCAATGCCCTTTCACAATCATCCAATACCGGAAGCAATCCTTTTATTGTATCCATAGAGGCCACACTGACAAGTTCAAGCTTTTCCTGAGCCGTACGTCTCCTGTAATTGTCAAACTCTGCCATCAGTCTGATGTAGTCATCCTTTTCCTTGGCGAGAACCTCCTCCAAAGAAGCAACCTGCTTTTCAAGTTCCTCAATCTTCAGTTTGTTGTTATCCTTCTTCAGAAGTCCTTTCTTTTCCTTCTTCTCCTTCTGAGATTCCTGAGCCGGAACTTCTTTTTCCATTTTCTCTGTATTTTCTGACATAATGCTTTATCTCCTTATAAGTTATCTTGCCGAAAAGCAAAGCGATCAGCAAGCCTATAAACAATGTAATCAACATAAACTTACTGTCAGCGGGGGCTGTACTCCGCAGACCGCCGCAAAGATAACAAATAATCTGCCACCTGAAAAACACTGACATTATGGCAGATTCCGGCATGACAAATACTCATCATATTAAAACTCATATCTTGTCATACAATTCCAGAAGACGCAACTCCTTTTCATCAATCTCCCGCAGCAGTACACCTATCCTCTCTGATGCGTCCTGCAACTGCTCAAAGGAAAGTGTGCCACTGCCTAGCTTTCCTTCCAGTTCAATCTTTTCCTCTGACAGAGATTCCAGTTCTGTTTCCAGTTCCTCCATCTCCTTTTTCTCCTTATAGGTAAGCTTTCTCTTTGACGGAACTGAAACTTCCGTCATATTCTTCGCCTCCTTTTCTTTCTGAGCCTTATCCTCTGCGCGTACCTTAGAACGTTGCTCCGCCTCATACTCCTTAATAAATTCACGATATTCACTGTAGCTTCCGACAAAATCCTTCACAACACCATCTCCGCAGAACACAAACAGGTGATCCACAAGCTTATCAAGGAAATGACGGTCATGAGATACGATTATCAGTGATCCGCTGAATTCCTTAAGATACTCTTCAAGAATATTGAGTGTAACGATATCAAGATCATTAGTAGGCTCATCCAGAATCAGAAGATTAGGATTCTGCATCAGAATCGTCAGCAGATACAGCCTGCGACGTTCACCGCCACTGAGTCTTTCTATCTTGCTGTTAAGCATCTCATGAGGAAAGAGGAATCTGTTCAGAAGCCACGTATCATTAACAACATCAAGCACCGTGTCTTCCGGATTGAATGCCATACCGTTCTGATGATAGTAGCCTATCTTCAATGATTCTCCACGTTCTATTATTCCTGTCATAAGCCCTTGCCCTGAATCAGAAGAATATTCTTCAGGGTTTACGCAAACCATTTCAGGAGTAAAATCACCAGTCAGGATATTCAGGAAAGTAGACTTTCCGGCACCGTTCCTACCTACGATGCCGACTTTCTCATACCGCTGGAAATTATAAGTAAACTTATCCAGATAGCACTTATCTCCATAGAAGAAACTAAGTTCCTTGCAATCTATGATCTTGGTTCCCAGTCTTGCAGCACCTTTGAGGGCATCCATCCTGATCTGACTCTGGGTATATGCCTGCGATGCTCTGTCCTTAAGGTCATAAAAAGCATTGATACGGTATCGCGCCTTTCCGGTACGGGCACACGGAGTACTGCGCATCCATTCAAGCTCACGACGAAGTATATTCCTCACCTTGTCAGTTTCTGCATTATAGTTCGCAATTCTCTCTTCCCTTTTTTCAAGAAAATTCTGATAGTTCCCTCTATATGTATAAATATTCCCTTGATCCATCTCCATGACCACATTGCATACCCTGTCAAGAAAATAACGGTCATGGGTAACCATCAGCAACGTGCAGCGTGAACGACTGAGATAGCTTTCAAGAAATTCGATGGCATCTATGTCAAGGTGATTGGTAGGCTCGTCCATGATCAGGAAATCTGCTTCGGTAGCCAGCATCTGAACAATAGCCACCCTCTTGATTTCTCCGCCTGAGAGCTCCCTCATCAACTGGTACGGATTGCTCAGACCTAAGCCAGTGAGAAGTCTTATGACACGATGCTCGTATTCCCACTGATGTTCCATATCCAATCCAACAGTAAATTCACTGCTGGAAGACATTATCTGATCGAATATCGTATTCTGCGGATCATAGTCATACTCCTGCTCAAGAAATGCAATCCTGATATCCTTCAGAAACATTATTTTTCCACCGGAATCCGACTTGTCCTTTCCTGCCAGGATCCTCATCAACGAAGTCTTTCCTGTGCCGTTAGGAGCAATAAGAGCAATCTTGTCCCCTTCATTTATATTAAAGCCTATCTTCTCAAAAAGGACTTTCGTTCCGTAGCTTTTGGATATGTTCTCTATCTGTAAATAACTAGCCATTACGCTGCATGTTTTTTCAGTCGGCAAATGTATATAAAATCTACGAATCTACAGGCCTGCAGACATCAGAAGCGGCTCGTGATGAATCACCAGCCGCTTCAATAGAATATCATGCATCAGTGCCTATTCGCCATATTGCAATTCAAATCCATATATACAGATATATGCCCATGCTACCAATGTCGGTTTATCAGGATCATTGTGATGCAATGACACATACGGATTACCTGAACTCATCGTCAGTACAGGACTGAAAGTTTCATATCTTTCTCCTGTATCTGTATTGGAAGACATACCATATTCAGAATATACAGCAGCCACACTGTTATCTACCGGAGTCACACCTATCCTTATCTTGCAATTATTGTAGCCTGCACCTGCTTTATAAGCCTGAGCCTGTGTATAATTCTGCACCTTTATGTCTGACGGACAATGGAATCTTGGAGAAATCAGATACCCGTCTTTACCATTATATGAAATACAGCATTTATTATTAGTATATGTAATATTGCTTTTATTCCAGGCACTGGAATTAAGTCCCGACTCATTCTTATAGAAGTTGAAAGAATAAGGAAGTCCCGTAATATGACAATCACATGATGCATTACGGTATACGCCGTCAAATGTCATATCTGCAGAAAACGGATAGTTCTGCCATGAGGAACAGCCTGCATCATTACCGAAATCCTTCGTATTCACATCAAATGTTCCAATTTCATTGGAATTGAACTTGACTGATGATGTCTTGCTGTAATTGGAATTTGCCAAAAGTCTGTCGGAAATAGTCACAGATGCCTTCCTTTCAAATACGGTGTATTTATTGTCGTGATTATTAGCAAAATCCAGATCACCATTACGAGCTTTGTCGTAAGATGTATACGCAGACACATTCACTTCAAAATCCGGTGCCGGTACAGGAATGTCCGACATTGAGGACTCTGCAGTAAGAGTACGTCCGCCAGGCAAGGTACATATAGCTTCCACATTCAATGCATACTTTCCTTGAGGAAGATACGGCCATCCATCAGAATTGGTCATCTGGACAGAATTGCCTCCAGACACGACATCTGTTAAAGCAAATGAACTCCGCACCACATCATCTGCATTGACAAACGTGCCATCTACTGTCACATCGGCTAACTCGGCAATAATTGACGGTAGCGATACACTGACATTCGCAGAAACAGTCGTTCCATCCAGTTCTTCTGCTGAATTCCTTGTATGCTCCGCTGATGCGGATGACGACAGACAGCTTGCAAAACTTACCGGAGTGAAAACACTTTCAGAACTTCTGAGATTACCGACACATGCACGAAGAGTATAGGTAACATCATTGGAGAGTCCGGAAATAAACTTATATCCTTCTACATCAGAGACATCAACCCTCGTCCAATCCGAATAATCACCACCTTTGATCTGATAAACAATCTGCTCGGAATTCTCGGCAGAAATATTGGTCAGGGATGCCGGAGCAAAATAAAGTCCACCTTCAAACGCTCCTTCTGCCAAAGACGGCATGGTTATAACAGGCCAATTGGAGGTAGATTTTCCACACACGACCTCATAAGCCGTACGTGCCAGCGGATTCTCCAGGCTATATGATACTTCAGCATCCTTACCTGCCGAATTCTTGCCATCAAGTGTCAGGACAAGAGTATTCCCAACAGGTACATAACACCAATCAGATGATGACACCTCAAAAGATGTCTGACCATCTGACAGAAGCACACTCTCAACAGTAAAATGCTCTGACATATCTGGAGCTACTGTTACCGCCACCAGAGCATTTGCGAGCATCACAGACAAAGATACGGTCTTCTGCTCAAGAGCACCGACATTGACATTCGCAGTCCCACAGAAGAACGGTTCTCCAAAAGCATTGCTTCCATAAGACGCCATGACTTCATATGTTCCAACCGGAAGTGTCAGGTTATCTGACCACAACCCTGTTCCTTCATATGCAACTGCACCTGTCCGGGTATTGATGACAGAGATTGAGAGTTCAGAAACCTCAGGTGCTGATATCTCAGGAAGTGCCATAGCCTTGGTAGGCATGGCCTCCTCAACAGAAACATCCACATAAAGACCTGATATCCTGAGATATCCTTCTGCTGCGGACTGCTCATCCTCCAACTGGGCACAGGACACAAAGAAGCCTGATGCCAAGAATGCAAGCAGCTCCACAAGTAAAGGTATCTTCTTAATCCTACAAAGATTCAATAACATATCTACTTAATATTACTCTGTTACAAAAGCACCTTCTTCCGTAGGATCCACAGTGATGGTCTCATATAGATCTTCACATGTAGTATCCACTTCTATCACCGGCTTTCCGACTGATCCGTTCTGTTCACTCATCCTGAATGTCAGATGAAGATGTGTTGCAGGTTGAAGCATCTTTGCACCTGTAATTACCATCGGCTCAGAATCGTCAAGATAAGTCCCGGAAAAGACATAATAAAGCTTTCTTTCCGAACTATAGTATGCCGTAGCAGGATTTTCTCCAGCAGTATTTTCCGGAGTAAACAGTAATTTACGTGACTCATCGGTATACGCAGTTATAGAATATCCTGTAAAATGCTTGTCTATATTCTCTCCGAACACGACTGAAACAGCCGTATTGGCCATCTTACACGTCAGGCTGACCTGAACCGGATTCAATCCGGCAACTACATTCACCTGCTCTGAAGTACCGGCATAACGCACCTGTCCCCACTTATCAGGGAGAGAAAGTGCCTGTGCCTCAGTAATGTTATCTGCAGAAACAACATATAGTCCGACAGGCAATGTCACGACTGACGGCATATCCTTATATACATATGAGAATGTAGCATCGTCCGAACTGACATATACATTGAAATCATCAACACTTACGGCATTGTCATCAGCTTTTGTCATTACCATCACTGTCTGGGAATTATCCAGCTGAAGAGATAGACTGCCATATGTCTGACGTTCTTCTATCAGACTGCTCTGACATGCAGTCAGAGTCGCCAATATAGTCAAAACGAATATTAACTTCTTCATTTCCATTCTATTCCAACACATCAAGAATGCAATCTACGACCACAGCATCATCCATCTGCGTATCCACTGTGATCACAGGAAGATTGACATCCCCTTCAAGAGACTCGACGCCTCCATCCGGATTGATTATTTCTGTCATACCATTACTGTCCATAGAATCATCGACATCGATGCCAGGTCCTATGAGACCATTATGATTACTCCTGATAGTGATTTTCGCCCATTTTGCAGGCAGCAGCGTAAGAGGAGATCCTGAATTGGAATAGCTGACTCTTCTTTCCTGCTCTGTTCCAGCTGCAACTGTTCCATAAACAATATATACAAGACCGCTTCCGGAAGGCTCCACATTGAAGAACACTTCAGAGGAATTGGCCTGTACAGAAGTCAGGGATACTGTCCTGTCACCGACTTTCAATTCAGCTTTGACGTCAGTAAAATCTTCCAGAAAACTGTCATCAAAAGTCAGTGACACCTTTCCATTGGCCATAGTACACGTCACAGTCACCAAAGCAGGGGTCTGTGAAAGTATATCCACCTGATCAGATACACCGCAGTAACGCACCTTTCCCAGTCCTGCCTCAGCCTCTTCTTCAGCACAACTCTGTGCATATACATGATAATATCCGTAAGGAACAGGCATATCACCAGTCATCTCTTTATAGAGATAATCTGCTGAAAAAGTATTGCCAATAAAAGTCTCACCTGAAATATTGACAAGAAAATCACTGTAATCCACCGCATCATCCGCCTTTGTATCTACGACCACTTCCACGTCAGACGACAAAGCCAGCCTGACAGAGCCGAACTGCTGTTCTTCTGTCAGGCAGACCTTATTGCATGCCGCAGCCGCACATAAGATCAAGACTATAAATAAGGCTGATTTACGCATGATCGATATTATTCAATGTCACCGGTAATAGGATCAATTGTAGCGGTTATTGTCTCTACCTCTGTTATTTCGCCATCAACGGTAATGGTAACCTGAATCTGTCCGTCAGTGCTTCCTGTAGTGAACGTAACCTGAGTCCATTTAGCCTTCACTGTTGTGAAGTCCTTTGAATATGTCTTTGTTTCACCACCGAGCTTTGCAGTAAGGGTCCAGGTAAGAGTACCAGGTTCAAAATACGCAGCATTGGCCTCAAGATGAGACTCCCCTACCGTCATCTCCACAGTACGTGCATCAGATTCCTTTACTGAAACTGCCGGTTCATCAAACACAACATCAAATTCAGGCGAGTACATGAAAGAAACCTTAGAGTTCGCAGGTCTGCAATTTACAGTACAAGATGTTGAAACGCCAGCAGTAACAGTTACATCATTCTGACCTGTAACACGGACAACTCCCGGTTCTGTAGCATAAGTCTCTGCAACAGTCAGATTCTCTACGTAGATAGTGTAGTTACCTGCCTCAACCTTCCAAGCATCTGCTTCTATTGAGCCATATTCCTCAGGTCCCCATACTACATCTTCTCCTTTCTTCAAAGTAACATTGTAGCCTGTAAGATCCGGTGTGTCAGCCTTTGCCACAACCATCTCCGTATCAGCTGTCACGCCCAATGAAATGTAGCCATAGCCAGCCTCTGCCGCTACCTGTTCGTTAATGATGTTCTTGTTGCATGCTGTCATCGCTACGAGAGCAGCTGCGATAATAATTGTCTTTTTCATAATGATTTAAGAATCTTATCAGTTGTTAAATATATGGGTTGAATTCTTCTTCGACGACATTGATTGTGTCGAGAGTAGTATCTATAGATATTGAAGGCATGCTTACCTGACCATTTTCAAGATTGACTTTAACGACAAGCTTAAGGTTGCTTTTAGCCTCAAGTACCTGCGTCTTGTCCACAGAAACTTCCTTACCGTTCTGTGTGAAAGTACCTGAAATCACATATCTCAAAGTAGTAGGATTGAAGTACATTTCAGTCTGCCCATCTGACTCGTTTACAGTCAGAGTACGGGATTCATCCGAATTGGAGAGGACCACCTTAAGATCGGTGAAACGTCCTTCGACTGACTCATCGAAATCAACAGTAACCATCGCATTTGCAACAGTACATTCAACAGTTGCAGTCTGAGAAAGGTTCTCTGGAGAGAGGACAATGTCTGCACTGCGACCAGCAAGACGCAACACACCTTTTCCAAGCTCAGCCTCAGTCTCAGAACAACTTTCAGCCACAACATAATAAGTCCCGACAGGAAGTCTCTGGGTCTGGAATGAAGCATATTCAACAGGACCATACTGAAGTACATCTCCTGCATCATAGATCGACACATTATATGAAGCTGCTTCTTCAGGGGTCAATTCAGTGAATACCTTTGAAACCACATCCACTGACACATCATCAGTAAGTTTCACAGAAATTTCGCCATATTCCAGATGTTCCTCAGAAATCTTGTTACATGAGACTGCAACCAGAACTATGGACATGACACTAAAAAATATCCGTTTCATATTAATTGTTAATAATAAATTTATTTATTCAATAAGGTTCAACACGACTGAACACTTCCGAGTATTCCTCTGCCGTAAGTTCATCCGGATCGTATATGAATTCAAATTCATCAACAAACAGAACACTTCCGATTCCGCCTGTGAAATAATCACCGTACCTGCTGGAAGCAGCAGCAATCACAAGATATGATGGAATACGGGAATTGTCTCTATATACGAGAGGAAGAGTAAATCTGATATATTCATCAGATGCTTCTGATGTATTTATCTGCCCTAATGCAATGATTCCTGGATCATTGTCAAGATTCACGAATTTTTTCTCATTCGTATTCACAGTAAAAGGCTTTGACCAGTCTGCAAGGAACATCAAGATCTGGCACTGATCCATCTGACCTTTCATATCCATGTATGGTTCCTTTGCCTTATCGACAACAACGGGAGAATATTTATAATAGCCCCTCAATGCTATCGGACGCGAAGTGAAAGGAGTTCCCCAGTCAAGTTCTGCTCCAAGTCCCGCCAGCTTGACAAAATCTCCTGTAAAGATATTTCCTGCAGCAAGCAATCCGAAGGTAGAAACCGACTCAAGTCTGGCAGCAAGTCCCTCCACTGCATCCGTAGAAGGAGTAGTAGTCAAAGTTGCACCAGATGAATTGGCAGAATCCCATACAGAACTTCCAACCGCATTAGGATATCTGTCATCCTCCGACCAGTCATCAAAGCCTAAATTAGGAATCTGATCGGCAGAACCTGTCCTAAATACGTACTCATTGGAAATTTCCGATCCGTTAGTAAGACGGACTACATATTCAGTGTCCTCTTCAAGATCTTGAATCTCAGCAGAAACAGATGTGCCGGACACAGCGACATCCTCACTTAAAGACCATTCCGCATCCGACTGTCTGCGATACTCGAACATAGGCACTCCCTGCCCGTTTGTCACTCCCTTTACCCCGGCAGAATAAGTCCATGCATTCACCGACAGAATATCTACCTGAACCGTTTTCTGCAGTACCTTCACTGACCATTCGATCATCTCATCATGATATTCGACCATGAAATACCTCATGATCACACAATCAAGCACCATCGGAAAATCACACGGCTCTGTCTTTGGTACACTCTGACCATTCTCCGATATGAATCCTGTAGTATATCTGACTACAGATCCTTCCGGTTCAAGCTTCATGGCACTGATTGTTACTGAAGATAGAGATTGGTCTTCTGTAACATAAACATAGGCAACCTTCCGTACCGGATCGATTTCAGCTTCTCCCACCTGATTCTCACAACGTATGTATCGTTCTATGGGCTGAGTCGCCGAAATAGTCCAGGCAAAGTCCCTATATGTATGCAAAGTCACTTCTATCGGCTCCGAAAGATCCAGGTATTCCGGGAGAGGCTCCAGAAGTGTTCCGTCATTCGACACCGTATAACCTATAAGCTTAACCTTTGTCATATCGGCCAGCTCGTCAAGAACAATTGCCACGGTCCTAGTCTGAGGATCAATCGTCACTTCTTTCTGACCTTCAACCTCGAAAGTTACGAAATCAGATACAACAGTCGGTACTGACAGATCATTTTCAATGCATGAAGACAATAATGCCAGAGAACATAAGGCACATAAAGTATAAATCAGATTTCTCATATGCTTCCATGTTTTCTGGCCCTCTTGCTATGAGGTCCTGTATAGAAATAGAATGAAGTGCCTATTTCAATCGATAATGGATTGATCTTGAAATTGGCTCCACTGTTCTGCATATAGCTCTCTTCAATCTTGACAGGTGTATGTACCTGCTGGTCAGTGCGGCTATAGTTGATTCCTAGGATTCCAATTGCGACTTCCACAGCTACATTATCCTGAGCGAAAATACTTATGCCAGGAACAATTGCCAATGCACCCTGTCTTATGACCTGATATGTACCGAATTTTTCACTATCCTGAACATTCCATGTCTTAGACTCTCCATATGCTCCTGTCGCCCTTGCTTCAGCAAAAATTGCGAATCTCTTGCTGTTGGCTATTGCCATATAATACCTCATGGTAAGAGAACCGCTGAAGGTATTCTTAAGCATGTGATAATCCGCGATACCGAATCCCATGTCCTCACTTATGGAAAGAGCAGCATTACCAATATCCGCTGATGTCCGGTCATAATCAAACCTGGCACCAATAGACAGGTTATCCGCAACAAAATATGAAAGGTGGGGCGCTAATCCGAATGTATATAAGGATCCTTTCAATCCGTTTACCAGATTGAAAAGCATGGAAAAACCCGGATCATCGACATTCTGTCCCAATTCAAAAGTCCTGTATGAAAAATTCACACCTGCAGCCACCGTACCTTTGGGCACAAATACAGATGTAGACTTTCCGATTCCTCTGTCAAATGGCTCAACCGGCTCAGAATTCTTTCTTGAGCCGGCCCAGCCATATGTAAGAGAAGTCATCAGCAGTATAGCTGTGATAAACCGTTTCATCTGCTTAGAATGGATTTATTTGACTGAATACAGCATTATATTCTTCTTCTGTAAGTTCTGCCGGATCATATACCAGCTCGAACTCATCAAGAAGCAGAACACTTCCTACCGCACCGGTAAAATAGTCACCATACATACTTGCTGCCGCCGAAATGACAGCATATGCAGGAGTCCTGTTATCTCTATATACCAATGGAATGGTAAACTTGACATAACCGTTATGAGTAGCATCCGTATGCATCTCACCACGCGCTATGATACTTGAAGAGGTATAGTCCACGAACTGTTTGCTACTGGTGCTTATACGGAAGGTTCCGGTCCAGTCTGTAAGGAACATCTGTATCTGACAGAAATCAGTCTTGCCTTTTTTATCGGTATGCGGACTTTCCGCATAATCGATAGTCTTAGGAGCATACTTCATATATCCCCTTAGAGCCAGAGGGCGTGATGAGAATGGAATTCCCCAATCAAGTTCAGCTCCTACGCCAGCCACCTTGACGAATTGTCCCGTATATATATTACCTGCCGCAAGCTTCTTCACAAACATTACCTGAGCCAGCTGGGTCTCCAGTCTTGCAGCCTTGCCCTTGACAACAGTCGTTTCTTCCGGTGTGGTCGGAATATATCCAAGACTGGCAGTACCAGGGTTCGCTGTATCCCATACATAATTGTCTGAGTTCTGATTAGGCATCCATGCATCGCCACTCTTATACCAGTAATCAAAACTGAGATTATGTATAGTAGCTGCAGAGGATGTAGAGAATGAAATCTCCTTTGTTTCCTTATCTTCTGCAGATACGGCGCGGAACACGTATGATGTCGACGGTTCAAGACCGGTCAGAACCGCAGAATAACGAAGGGTTGCGGTATTGATGTCCACATGAGAAGGATCCAGTTCTGTCCATTCATCAGCAGTAGCCTTTCTATATTGGAATGTGAGACCATCAGGAGCATCTGCTGCAAAGAAACGTCCTTCAAGTTTCGCAAATGCAGCCCAACCGGTATAAGCAGCTACAGCCTCAGCATCTACATCAGAAATGATTTCAAAGACAAATTCAAACACATCAAAATGTCCTTTGAGATCGACTGCAGTAAACTCAATGCTATAATTGCCGACTGGAAGGCTTGCAACAAGACGCGTCAGATCGATTGTCGTTTCTACTGCACCCTGCACAGGAACTCCAGCTCTGGAAGCCTGGCTGATAACAACACCTGCATCAGAAAGGCTCTGGATCAGTTCTGAAGATGCTCCTATGAATTCAACATATGCAGGGAAACCTGCCTGAACAAGAGATTCAGAAGAATGAGCAGCACGTAGGCTCTTCACTCCTACAGGAGTCTTCACTGCAAATTGCTTTGTGACTGTGTTTCCGATAGGAACGGTAAGAGCCTCACCGGAAGTAACGTCAAATTCAGCATTAGTTGCATATGACGGCAGATTCCTGTTGTCAAAATCAAGAACGAGCTCATGAGAACTTTCCTCCATGCTGCTGTCAAGAATCACCTTCACAATAAAAGCACCATCCGAAGCCTCTCCTTCCCCAAGTTCGAATGTAAGGTGATAATGTTCTCTTGCCTTGACATCGGTATATGTTGCAGTAGCACGGTAAATACCACCTTCATGCCCATGAGAATCAAACGATGGATCATAGTCCTTATTCTGAAGATAAAGTTCCCATGTCAGGGTTCCTGTAACATCAAAATAAGCCTTTGAATCAAAACCTGCCTCCAAAGCATTTCCGTCTTCAGGATCATTGCTCAGGACAAGCTTATCACCGACACCATTTGTCACTGCCACTTCATATACATCAAAATGCTCAGCGAACTCAGCCGGGAAATCTACGGAAAATGCAGTATTTGCCAAGGTACATGTAAGCTCTACAGTATTTACCTTATCTGCATAAATCCTGACGTTTCTGCTGCCCTCGTAATATGGATTATCGAAAGCCGCATTCAGATTTGTGCCATTGCTGGCAACCACATTATAATTACCGATCTGAAGTCTGATCGGATTATCGGTTGTTACCGAATTATGATCATCTCTTTCCGCTACAAGCTGGCCTGATGCATTGTACACGCCCACAGCAAATACAAGTTCATCAGCCGTGACATCAGATTTGACAATGATATCTTCCGACAGATCATTATCCATCCTGATGCCCAAGAATCCGTAGCTTTCGTTCTG
The DNA here is from genome assembly GCA_017442315.1 of Bacteroidales bacterium. GTDB lineage: Bacteria > Bacteroidota > Bacteroidia > Bacteroidales > UBA932 > Cryptobacteroides. The sequence continues at coordinate 38,573 of JAFRZX010000092.1, read as the reverse complement.
TATCATTTCTTCGTTACATGAAGAAAGGATACCGACAGAAAGGACGATCATCATTATGTGCGAATATATCTTCTTCATAATGAGATTCTCCTAATACAATTATTCTGCCGGAACAGATACGAAAGTAACAGTTTGTTCAAGGACATTACCCTCATTATCAACCACATAAAGAGTAAAGAGATGTTTATCTCCCGAAGTGATATCCTGTACGTACATATTGATCAGCGGAACAAGACTTGACAAGGAGAATTCTACTGAAGTCTGATTCAGAACCTTATCCTTCATCGGCAGTCCCTCGCCAAGGTTTGCATAAAGGGTATCATCGTTGATCATATCCATCAGTGCAATACCGTTTTCATCAACTGTACCGGCAGCTGTAAGAGCTGCAATAGTCGGACTGAGTACCCCTGAATCAACATAAATCAGGAATTCAGCAATACCCTTAGGAACTTCAATGGTAAGTTCCACATCAACAACTGCAGAAGTCGTCATAGGAAGTTCGACATCAGCAAAATCAGGATTTGCCGGCCATATAAGCTTTGGCATATCAGTCGGAGTTTCCGGAACTACAGGATCACCGCCCTGATTGCCACCTTCGTCATCACCTTCATCACCACCTTCAGACGGCTTGTCACCCTCTACAGGAATTTCATCAAAGCCCGGAATCACAACATTCTGGTCAATAGGATTGACATCATGACTGATAGTGATTGTAATACCCTGCTGTATGACATTTCCTGATTCATCCACATCACCGATCTGACCTGTAACCTTCGCATCAAGATTAAGTATATGATGGTCTGCCGCGTTGACATTCTCTATATAAAGGACTGTGCTTGCATCAGTATCATCAATAGCTCTATGTCCATTAACGGTTACAGAAAGAGGAGCAACAGTGAAATAACCTGCCTGAGCTGATGTGAAGACTGTCTTGCCTTCTACTACAATAGGCTTGAAGTCATCCTTTTCAGAAGTCTTCACCCAGGAAAGTGTTCCTTTTCCATTGCTGACAGTCACTGTATAGTCAGAGAGTTCTGAGGCGAAATTATCAGAAAGATTGATTGAAACCTTAACGTTTGATATCTTACATAGAAGATCTATGGTTGTCACCTGACCTGTCATGATAGTGAAATCCTCAGATCCTTCATAGATTGGCTGATCGTAGGCCGCATGTTCCTTGCACTGAGAAGATGCAGTGATTATATAATCACCAGATCCGAGTTCAACCACCTTGCCTCTGATTGAACTGAACGGAGTATAATTAACAGACCAGCCGTCATACGGACGAACGATATCAATCGCCAGATCATTTATGATTTCCTCATCGGTAGCCTTTGTTGCAACCACCGTATAATCTGACTTGCAGGATAGATCGATTGCGAGTGAACCAGAGCCCTGCTGCTCGATGATCTCACTGTTACAGCCTGCAGATAAAACGGCTGCCGCTATTATTGAGAAATATATCTTTTTCATATTCTTACCCGGTTTACTATTCATAAATAAGCTCAAAATCATCGAGTTTAAGGAAACATCCCGCATGCGCGGTCACAGATTCTTCACCCAGATCGAAATCAACAGCTGTGCTGACATTGCCGTTTCCATAGCTGGAACTGATCCTTACATATATGCTTGCAGCCTTCTTGTTGATGACAGAATAATTATATGGAATCTCATATCTGGTCCATGTGTCAGCCGCCGGACCATCAGACACCTGGGCTGAAGCTATGATATTTCCATCTGCATCCTTGACCCATGTATCGACAAAGAAGGTGCATCCGCTGTTAGAACCGTATTTATAGTAGAATGAAAGCTTGGAAGGACGACTGGCAAAAGAATGTCCTTGAGTCGCAATGTTGCCATCAGCATCTGAGGTACCTATCCAAAGTTCTCCTTCATACGTGGTTCCAGGATAAGAATTTGCTGTATTAGTATTACCTATGTTCACACAGAATATCATTGCAGCCTTGTTTCCGCTATGTCTGTCCTTTACATAACCGGACGATGGGAAATTCTTGCACCATGTAACAGACCACCCGGTATGGCCGTCTGGCATCGACTGCATACTGTTACAAGCCCACCAAGGATCTGTTTCTCCTGAAGCATACGGCAGATACCAATTACGCGTATAGCTTGAACTTGCCAGAGGTGTAAATCTCGTCTGCACGAGCTGATAATCCTCAAAGCCGCTGTTTCCAAGTTGAAGAGCATCCTCAGTCTTTATGGTCAGTACCGGACTGACGCAATTTTCATTCTTGTTGTAGATTGTCCTGATCTCGTAGGTAGTACCAGGTTCTGCAGGTATTGTTCCGAAATTAAGGGTATATCCTGAAGACGAGGATGATGAGCTTCCGGAAATTGCAGGATCAATGTCCAGATCGACCCAGCTGGCTCCACCATCAACAGAAGCCTGAAATACCACTAATGAAGGCATTCCCTTGTTGATGACTCCTACCGGATCTACAACCTTGCGGGCCCAGACGTTATATTCCTCGACAGTCAGTCCCAGAGTGACACCTCCTGATACCACACTGAACTCTTCTGTAATCTCCTTTCCCACAGAGTCTACTATACGGAGAGTGAATTTAGCCATAGTCACGTCGGTAGCCTCTGCCTTCACTTGAGAAAGCATTTCTGCAACCATATCTGTAAAATCGATATATGAGAACGTCCTGGTTGTAGCCATATCCTCATCCCATGAGATTCCTGCATTCCTCAAGGCAGCAGCAGAAACATCATCTATATCTGCAAGGTCCATCTCGGCTGGGACACCTCTGTCAGAAAGCCATTCGGAATCAACAGTCAGGTAGCAATGCGCCAATGCCCCGCGTGCAAGGAAGCTTGCCATTGCGTTATGTCCGGCCACGTCCTGACCTTCCACAATTTCATGAATATTATTGTCGAATCCGGCAAGAGTTATGGATGGTGCATCCTGAGGAACTGTGATTGCAGGTATCTCGATCACCTCGTTCTTTTCCTCAGTCGTAGTATCGACAGTAATCTTAATCACAAGATCACCTTCCCGATCATTGGTCGTGATATTGAATGTCACAAAATCATTCGGATTGTAGACTGCGGGAGCTGTCTTGAAATATTTCCACTCGCCATCGACATCCGCATATACTTCCAATATGAGTTCACCGGCTGGAATATATCCATACCGCGTTTCTGTCTTTGTGAACTTCACATTCTTTCCAGTAAGTGAGTTATGCCTTACAATTGCATAATAGTCAGAGTAATTGTCTGAGATTGTAGCATCGAATTCTACATCAAGTTTGACATTCGCAAGCTTGGCGACAGCCTCGACAGTAGTAACACCACCATCAATGACAAACAATGGGTCAGCGAGATAATACGGTTTATTGAAACCGCAGCCTAATGTATCTCCATGCTGAGCGACAAGCCGATACTCTCCTGCATTGAGAGGTATTTCCTTGCCGACGGAGTTCGCGTATGAGTCATTGTAAAGACGCATCTGGTTTTCGACCTTGTAAATCGCAATCCTGAAGTCGTCAACATCCGGCACATCCGCATCTGCCCTTGTTCCGACAGCCTCATTGCTCAGGTCGGTAGAGAGTGAAATTGAAACCATTCCCTTCTCCCCTGCGTTATAATCAGCAGGTCTCTGTTCGATCAGACTCTCCGAACAGCCCGACAATAAGGTCACCAGCAGGGCTGGAATGAATCTTAAACGTCGCATAATGATTTGGTTAAGTAAAATATATTAATGTGTTTCGTAATAATCCGGATTAACTTTCCTAAGAGAGAACCGATATGTCAGGTTTATGCCTGCTCTTGTAATGCCAAGGCAGGTCTTATCCTGATGGCCTCCCTCATCAAGAAATACAAGTACACCTCTATCATCAGTTACAGCAAGATTCTGCTGATACTTTCCATAACCGACTCCCAGAAGGAATTCAATTCCCCAATGTCCTTTTCTACCAAGTCCAAGAGAATATCCATAGGTAAGGCCCACGCTCCAAGCCGGCGTCATATTGCCCGGATCCCTATATCTGCCCTGGTCGGTCAATATCCATCTGTCAGGACCGTTCTGATAAAATACTCCGTCCTTCCATACCAGATTGTACCACATACATCTTCCATGAAGACCGATAAAGCTTCCCTTACGCATTATCCGGTCACCTATCCACCAGCGGATCTCAGGCGAGAACCCATAAACATTCGTATAAGATGACTGACCTGTAAAGACATTATAGCCAGTCTTCCATCCCTGGATATCAAGGGACAGGTGTCGTCCCAGCTGGAATTCCACACCCAATGTCGGAACCACGATAGCATCTGCCAGAAGATTGGTCTTGAACCCCATCATCCAAGGAGTGTCATGCATCTTCTTCTCGCGGGCAAGGGACTTACGACGATACTGCTCATAAGTTTCCTGAATCTGTGGTTCCACATGAGAAGTTTCCACCGGAGTCTCCTTTCCGACCAAAACAGTCTCCTTGAAATAGTATACGGTATCCCTTATATATATGGTATCTTTCTGAGGACGCATACATTCCTGAACAGGAAGTTCGCATTCCGGAGCATCCGGAACTGACAGATATGGCTTTGTCGGATCCCATCGGCAATATATGGCAAACCTTACGCATCTGAGCATAGGAAAATACTCTTTCTCTAATATTTTCCACACCGTACCTCCGCCCAATTTCTGCAGGGCAGTCTTTCTTTCTCCCCAAGCCTTATTCCTTATTATATATAGCACATCATCCTTGAAAGGCATATCGGACTCTGCCACAAGCTCGGCAAGGCGGTCCCAGTCCTCATTGAGACTTTCCTTATGGATCTTGCTGTCAGGGATACTGATCAGACTCTTGATATAGCTTACTGCAGCATCAGTACGTGCCTGACTCAGCCTGACATTATCTGCCCACAATCCATCAGGTGACGTACTTCCGCACACCCATACCTGAAGAAGCTCTTTGTCAGGATCCTGAAGGACCTTCGCAAGTTCCAGAGCCGCCATATTGAATTTCGGATAATTGCTTAGCTTCGCTATCCCTTTAGGAAGCTCTATGGAAGTCAAGACACTGTCTGCATAGACCACATCGGTACTCAGATCAGCAGGCTTGACATATCTGACATATGTCTGCGCTGACACTGATTCAGCAAAGACATACGAGCACATGATACTCAGCAGAAGAAACAGCTGAAAATATTTTACTTTCATTTAGTCAAGAATCTTTGAACCTGCAAAATTATAAAAAAAAACAGAAACACCAAACAAGCACAGCCAAGACTACTTGAGCACTCCTAAAGCCACATAACATAAAAATGTTATTTCAAAAAAAATAATTACCTTTGCATGATTATGTCTTTATCTAAAAATATGGTGACAGAGAACATTAACAATGTCAATTATACAGACGATAACATCAAGACTCTTGAAGGCGTCGAGCATATTCGCCTCAGGCCAGGAATGTATATCGGAAGACTCGGCAACGGTGACGATCTGGGTGACGGCATCTATGTACTGCTGAAAGAGGTGGTAGACAATTCCATTGATGAATTCTCAGCTGGCTTCGGCAAGCTGATCCAGATCAATGTAAATGAAAAGGAAGCAAGCATAAGAGACTTTGGAAGAGGTATCCCGCTTAATTCAGTCATCAAAGCTGTAAGCATATTGAACACAGGAGGAAAGTACGACACCAAAGGATATAAAAAGTCCGTCGGACTGAACGGCGTGGGTCTGAAAGCCGTAAACGCCTTGTCTTCATACTTCTATGTAGAGGCATTCAGAGACGGAATGAGTTCTTATGCTGAATTCAGAGAGGGCAAGCTTATAGATTCCGGACAAAGACCTTCAAAAGAAAAGAACGGTACTTTCGTCAGATTCATTCCTGACGAAAATCTGTTTGTCGGATATTCATTCCGCATGGAATTCATTGAATCAATGATGAAGAATTACTCTTATCTCAAGAAGGGACTGACTCTGAATTTCAACGGAACTGCATACAGATCTGAAAACGGTCTGCTCGACCTTATAAACGACAACATGTCGGAAACACCTCTCTACAGTCCTATTCACATTATCGGGGAAGATGTAGAGATTGTACTTACCCACGGAAACAGCTATGGAGAGAATATCGCTTCCTTTGTGAACGGACAGAACACACGCGATGGAGGTACTCACCTCGCAGCTATGAGAGAAGCCATATCCAAGACACTCAAGGAATTTTACAAGACATTCGCTAAAAAGGACTTTGCACCAGAAGATATTCGACAGGGAATCATTGGAGCCATCAGCATTCAGATTCAGGAACCGAATTTTGAAGGCCAGACAAAGACCAAGCTGGGTTCCACCTACATGTGGGAGACTGTGACAGAGAACCCGGACGGCACGCACAGCTATGACCAGGGACCTACTATCCGAAGCTATGTGAACGACTTTGTAAAAACCAATCTGGACAACTATCTCCACATGCACAAGGAGATCATTCCTGTACTTCAGGAAAAGATAACATCTTCCGAGCAGGAAAGGAAAGAGATATCCACTATCCAGAAAAAGACTAAGGAACGTAACAAAAGGACCAGCGTATATAACAAGAAGTTGCGCGACTGCAAGTATCATTATAAGGATAAGCTTCCAGCTGCCAAGGAAGATCTGCGTGAAGAGACAAGCATATTCATCACCGAAGGTGACTCTGCAAGCGGAACGATCACAAAGGCCAGAAATGCCGAAACACAGGCTGTATTCTCACTAAGAGGAAAGCCGATAAACAGCTACAAGGAAAGCAGGAAAAAGATTGCTGAGAACGAAGAACTTAATCTTCTGATAAATGCGCTTGGCCTGGAAGATGATATAGACGATCTGAGATACAACAAGATAATAGTTGCAACTGATGCCGACGACGATGGGATGCACATACGCATGCTTGTCCTGACATTCTTCATGAAATATCACCCAGACCTGATAAGAAGAGGCCACGTATACATACTCCAGACCCCTTTGTTCAGAGTAAAGAACAAGAATGAGGTACGTTATTGCTATAATGCAGCGGAAAAGGAGAAGGCAATCAAAGAACTTAAGACAAAGGTAGAAATAACCAGATTCAAAGGTCTTGGAGAAATCTCGTGGAATGAGTTCACCGGATTCATAGGGAAAGACATGAGGCTAGACCGTGTAAGACTCAGCGATGAGGAACCGGTTGCTGACATAATGGAATTCTATATGGGAGAGAACACAATTGACAGACAGCATTTCATCAGCGGAAACCTCAGAAGTGCTCAGGAACTTGAAGATGTAAACATTTAACGATTATGTGGAGAAAATTCTGCGGATGGCTGCTCCGCACATTGGGTTGGACAGCTGTTGACCCGGTAGCCCCAGAAGACAAATGCATAATCCTTGGAGTGCCCCACACTTCAATATGGGATTTTGTCATTTCTTATCTTTATTATGTATCTGTAGGAGGTAAGCCATATTGCATGATCAAAGGAGAAATGTTCTGGGGGCCCCTAGGATGGCTCCTGCGCAAAATGGGAGGAATTCCAGTAAACAGGAGCAAGGGCAGCAACGTCGCTCTCAGCGTCATCAAGGAAATGAAAGAAAAGAAGATAGTGCATCTGGCACTTGCACCTGAAGGGACAAGACAACCTGTGAAACGCTGGAAGACAGGATTCCACACTATAGCAAGAGAAGTGGGATGTCCTGTATATATGGGATACTTCGACTGGGGGACAAAACGTGTCAGCCGTGGTCATAAGATAGAACTCACAGACGATCCTAAAGCAGATATGGCACGCATTCAGGCCTTGTACGAAGACATGAAGCTTGTCGGAAAGCATCCTGAAAGATATGTGACAAGATAATATGTCACACTTTATAAATCATATTAACATCAATCAATCATGATTCAACTTTACAAGCGTATGCAGAGAATGAGGGAGAAGTACATTGATACTCTCGCCAAGCTGTATGAATACGCCACAACCGTGTATCAAAAGAACCAGTATACACAATGGTATGACACAAAACAAGGTGGCTATACATACAACTCATTCAAGCAGAAATGTGACAGCCTGTCCAAGAAGCTGACCCAATATGGCATAGGCGCAGGAGACAAGGTTGCAATCTTTTCCCAAAGCATGCCAAACTGGTCCGTAGCATTTTTCAGTGCAGTACCATTCGGGAGGATAGCTATACCTATTCTCCCCGACAGTTCAGAAAACGAGGTCACAAACATACTGAAGCACTCTGAAAGCAAGGTAATTTTCGTATCGCAGAAACTTTCATCAAAACTGAATCAGGAATGTCGTGACATGATGACCCTTGTAATCGACATCGACACGTTTGAAGTACTCAAAGCCGATGACGAAAAGTTCACATGTGACGGCAGGGCCTCAAATCCATCACCAGAAGATATCGCAGCCATCATATACACTTCCGGTACTACAGGAAGCGCCAAAGGCGTAGTCCTGAGCCATAGAAACCTGGCTTCAAATGTGATAAGCTGCTACCACTCGTGCAAAAGGACCGAAAAGGACAGATGGCTGTCTGTCCTCCCAATGGCACATACTCTTGAAATGACACTCAGCATGCTATATCCGATGTACTGTGGAGCAACCGTATACTATCTTCCAAAGCCTCCTGTTGCATCATTACTGATGAAGGCACTTAAGATAGTCAAACCTACCACAATGCTTACTGTGCCGCTTATCATAGAAAAGGTCTACAAGGGAAGCATTCTGCCTACAATAAAAAAGAGCCGCACTCTCACCTGGATGAATGAACATATGAATGGTCTGATGTGCAGGATCATCGGCATGAAGCTCAAAGCCACTTTCGGCGGACACATGTCCTTTTATGGAATCGGTGGAGCAAAACTGGATCCTGAGGTCGAAAACTTTCTCCTTAAGGCCGGTTTCCCATACGCGATAGGATATGGACTTACGGAAACCTCACCGCTGCTCGGCTATTCTATGCACGGATGGAGGACTGTAGGTTCATTCGGATATCCGGTATATAATGTAAAGCTAAAACTATATAATCCAGATCCTAAGACCGGAGAAGGAGAGATTGTAGCTAAAGGACCAAACGTGATGCTCGGATATTACAAGGATCCTATCAGGACCAAAAGCGTATTTACCGAAGACGGATGGTTCCGCACAAGCGACATTGCCGTTCAGGATGAAAAGGGCAGATTCTTCATAAAGGGCAGGAACAACAATATGATTCTGGGACCTTCCGGAGAAAACATCTATCCGGAAGAGATTGAAAATGTGATAAACAATGTAGAAGGGGTAAGCGAATCTATTGTAGTGGAACGTGAAGGACGTCTGGTTGCCCTTGTCCAGCCTGTTGAGAATTTCATCGAATGGGACAAAGAAAGCGAAGACAAGATCTACGAAAAGCTTGACAACTGGAAGGAGAAACTGCTGAAGATAACAAACAAGAATGTCAGCAAAGCTTCACAAGTAAGCTCAATCGAGGTTATGAAAGAGCCTTTCGAGAAGACCGCGACTCAGAAAATCCGTCGTTTCAAATACAAGGAATCTGCTCCTACAGTGGAGGAATCACTTGAAAAAGAAGAAAAAGACGATAGGGGAAATATTAAAAAATAAAAGTTTTTAACACTTTTTTCTAAATTTCTGTCGTTTTTACACCAAATTTGTATAGACGTTTCAAAACACAATCAAAACATTAGTGGTTATGAAACGTCTATATTTATTATTAGGAGCTGCGGCTCTTGTTGCTGTCTCATTGACAGCCTCTCCTTCAATCAACGCACAAGAGAACGGAAACAGGGATGAGTATGGAAAGATTGTCCGTGGTCCATATGAGACAAACCGGTTCGGAGACAACTGGTTCATAGGAATTGGCGGAGGTATAAACACATTCTGGAATGACGGCTATGACATGGCCATTGCTCCTAGCATTGACGCCAACATCGGCAAATGGTTCACACCATCCATAGGTATGAGAATGGGGTACCAGGGTATCAGCTCAAGAGTATGGTCATACGATGCGAACATTCTCGGACCGACATTGGACACAGACAAAGGAATGTATCAGGAAAAGTTCGGATATATGTATATCCATGGTGATTTCCTTTGGAACATCTCAAATGCACTAAGCGGATACAAAGAAACCCGATTCTGGAACTTCGTACCGTATCTGCACGCAGGCTATTTCAGAACCTACGGACTTGATGGAGTAGATTTTGCCGATAACGAACTTGCTGCCGGAGCTGGCCTCCTGCATAATCTCAGGCTGTCAGACAGATTCGACATCATCATAGATATGAGAGCCACAGTTGTGAACGGTAGGGCACACGGAGCATCAGGAATAGCCGTTCTGCCATCAGTAACAGCCGGTCTGGCAGTAGATCTGGGATGGCCGAACTTCGTCAGGACTTCAACAATAGTAGGTGCATTGGAACTTGCAAATGAAGAGAAAACCGCTGTATTGGAAACAGCCATAGTCGCACTTGAAGCGGCAAATCTTGCTCTTGAAAATCAAAACAAAACATTATCGCAGACCAACAGCAACCTGCAGAAGGAAATAAAGGCATTGAAAGGAAAACCAGCTATGGATGCCACAGCATTCTTCGAGCAGATGGGCCCGGCAACACTATTCTTCAACATAGGTCAAACCACTCTCAGTGATAAGGAAATGCAGCATCTGGACTTCTTGGCTCGGAATCTCATTGACAAGGCTGACGACCAGACAAAGATTTACATCACATTACTCGGAACAGCCGACAGCAACACTGGAAGCGAAAGACGCAACAAACACCTCAGTGAAGCACGAGGCAAGTATGTCTTTGACATTCTCACAGAAAAATACGGAATCTCTCCTGAACGGCTGACAGTCAAATCTGAAATCGTAAAGGCATCTTCTGATCCGGCTCTCAGCAGAGCAGTAGTAATTTCCTTCTGATCCATTCAGGAAAGAATACCGAAATCTGAAAACTTCCGGATCATTCTCTGACAAATAAGCGTCCAAAGAGAATCTCTCCGGAAGACGAGGCAAAAGGGCTGACAAAACGCATGATGTCAAGCCCTTTTGCTTCATAATATTTGCTGACCAACAATATTATTAACATCTTTTTTCAGATTTTTATGGCCATTTAAAAAAAAATACATAACTTTGTCATTATGTATGCGCTAGCAAAAGCGAATAGTGTTCAGAATTAGAGAATTATTAATATTTACGTTCTATAAATTATGAAAACAGTTAAGTTATTTTTCGGAGCAATGGCGATTGCTGTAGTTTCGATGCTTGCTGCTCCTCAGCTCAACGCGCAGGAAGCAGAAAAAACAGAAAACAGGGACGAAAACGGTAAGATCCGTCGCCACCCTTATCTTACAAACGGAGCATGGGCAAACTGGTTCATCCAGGCAGCCGGTGGTGTCAACTTCTTCGGCGACGGTGGATATACTCCAGCCCTTGGAGGTGGTCTTGACGTAAATGTAGGTAAGTGGTTCACTCCATGCATCGGTGCAAGAGTTGGATACTCTGGCCTTACTGGAGCTGAATGGTCAAAGAAAGAGACTATTCTCGGTACTGCCCTTGATTCTGAGAAAAACAAGTACAAGCAGAAGTTCGGTTTTGCATACATCCATGGTGATGCTATGTGGAACATTTCAAATGCACTTGGCGGATATAAGGAAAGCAGATTCTGGGATTTCGTTCCATATGTACATGCAGGTCTTCTGCTTACTTATGAGCGTCCTACAGTAATCGGTGCCGGTGACTTCGGAGACAAGGAACTCGCAGTAGGAGCAGGTCTCCTCAATGTTCTTCGTCTGCATAAGAGACTTGATCTCACACTTGACGTACGTGGAATCCTCATGAACGGCAACCATCACGCAGCAAACGGCGGTCTTTCTGGAGCTATCCAGACTACACTCGGTCTCTCTGTAAACCTTGGCAAGACAGACTGGACACGTGCAGCTGACTACCACAATCCTGAAGACACAGACAAGATCTCTGCAGCAGAAGCAGCAGTAGCAGCCCTCACAGCAGCCAATGCAGCCCTTGCAGCAGACAAGTCTGACCTCGAAGGAAAGAACGCGAAACTCAACGACAAGAACAAGGCTCTTGAGGACGAACTCAATGCACTCAGGAACAAGCCGGCTCTTGAGAATGTCGAGCCAGCTGTATTCTACTTTGAAATCGGCCAGACCAAGCTCAACGACAAGGAACTTGCTCACCTTGATTTCTATCTCAAGAATGTCCTTCCTCATGTTGACAGCAAGAAGGTTACAGTAATTACCGGAAGCGCAGACAAGAGAACAGGTACTACAAGACGCAACGAGTATCTCTGCCAGAAGAGAGTTGACTACCTGAAGAACATCCTCGTCGAGAAGTACGGTATCAACGTTGACAACTTCCAGACTAAGACTGTTGTTGCCAACAGCAAGACTCCTGCCCTTGACAGAGCAGTAATCGTTTCATTCGAGTAATTTAATATAGATAACTATTATGGAAGACGTCTCAGCAGTTGGGACGTCTTCTTTTTTTACTATATTTGCGCAACAAAAAGGAAATAGAGAATAATATGAGCAGACTGCCGGCAGAATGGGAACATCAGAGTGGAGTGCAACTGACATGGCCACATTGTGATACAGAATGGTTTGAACTGGAAAAGGTTCTTGAATGCTATGTGGACATAGCACAGGCAATTCTTCGCTATGAGCCGCTTATGATTGTCACCAGAAGCATAAAGGAATGCCAGGAGGACATAGCAAGAATATCTTCAAGAAAAGGAATTGAACTGGATATCAACGCCATAAGGTTTTATGAAGCCCCTATCAATGATACATGGGCAAGAGACCACGGCGGAATCAGTGTATTCGGAGACGGAGGGCAGAAATACCTATACGATTTCGTATTCAACGGATGGGGGCTGAAATTCGCTTCTGACCTGGACAATCAGATCACAAAGACAATTTTCAACCAGGGAGCCTTCAATGATGATGTCATAGGAGTAGATATGCGTCCTTATGTATTGGAGGGAGGCAGCATAGACAGCGACGGTTGCGGTACTATGCTCACTACAACTGAATGTCTGTGTTCCGTCAACCGTAATGAATATCTCAGTCACGAAGAAATCGAGGAGGAACTATGCGGAGCATTTGGGCTGGAACGCATACTATGGCTGGACAATGGCATTATCATAGGTGATGACACCGACAGTCATGTAGATATCCTGGCAAGATTCTGTTCCAAGGATACCATTGCCTACATGCAGTGCACGGATCCTGAAGATCCTCATTACGAACCGCTTGCAGCCATGGAGAAACAGCTGAGAGGGTTCAGGACGATTGAAGGGAAACCATACAACCTGATCCCACTGCCTCTCCCTGAAGCATTATATCTCGATGACTACAGGCTTCCTGCATCATATGCAAACTTCCTCATAATCAACGGAGCTGTCCTGCTTCCAGGTACAGGTTCCGCATCAGACGAGACTGCCCGCAAAAGGCTTCAGGAAGCATTCCCAGACAGAGAGGTCATAGTTATTGATTGCAGAGCTCTTCTTTCCGGACATGGCTCACTCCACTGCATTACGATGCAGTTTCCAGATGGTTTCATAAGATAACACAAACATACATATATGAGAATACTGAAAGTTGGAATGGTGCAGCAGAGCTGCAGCAATGATTACTCGGAAAATGTTGAAAGACTACAAGAAAATATAAGGAAGTGTGCAAGAATGGGTGCGCAGCTTGTTGTTCTCCAGGAACTGCACAATTCCGTCTATTTCTGCAAACATGAAGAAGCTGCCCTATGCGATCTGGCAGAACCTATACCGGGACCATCAACAGAAACATATGGAGCATTGGCAAAAGAACTGGGCATAGTGCTCGTACTTTCTTTGTATGAACGCAGAGCTGCAGGAATATACCATAACACAGCAGTAGTGATTGAAAAGGATGGCAAAATAGCGGGCAAGTATCGCAAGATGCATATCCCAGACGACCCTTGCTATTATGAGAAGTTCTATTTCACACCTGGAGATATGGGATTCCAACCTATCGAGACATCAGTCGGCACATTGGGAGTACTTGTATGCTGGGACCAGTGGTATCCGGAGGCAGCACGATGCATGGCACTCAACGGAGCCGAAATACTCATTTATCCTACAGCAATCGGAGGCGTATATACAGATCCGATTGAAGAGCAGAAAGTTCAAAGTGACGCATGGCAGCTGGTGCAGAGAGGCCACGCTGTTGCCAACGGTCTGCCCGTTGTTACAGTAAACCGTACTGGACAGGAAGATGACCCGACAGGAAATACAAAGGGCATCAAATTCTGGGGAAGGTCATTTGCAACAGGTCCTCAAGGAGAGCTTCTCACTGAATTCGGCAATGACGAAGAAGGTGTAAGGGTTGTAGAGATTGACCTTGACAGAACAGAATATGTGCGCAGAGGATGGCCTTTCTTCAGAGACCGTCGAATAGATGCATACGGAGAGACAATACTCAAACGCTACGGCAAATAAACCAACCGACTTATGGCAAACATTGGCACGACATTCACCGCATCAGGGAAAAAAGCCATCCTATGCGGCTCAGGAGAACTAGGGAAAGAAGTTACTATCGAACTTCAGCGTTATGGAGTAGAAGTAGTAGCACTCGACAAATATGAAAATGCGCCAGCAATGCATGTGGCACACAGAAGTCATGTTCTGTCCATGCTCGACGGTGATGCACTCGAAAAGATCATCCGGGAAGAGAAACCTGACTATATCATTCCGGAAATAGAAGCTATCGCGACTGACAGACTGGTAAAGCTTGAAGAAGACGGATTCAATGTCATACCTACAGCTAAAGCAACGCGCCTGACCATGAACCGCGAAGGCATACGACGTCTGGCTGCTGAAACCCTCGGACTGCCGACATCTCCATACAGGTTTGCTCAAACCAAGGAAGAATTCATATCCGCGGTCAATGAAATAGGTATTCCATGCGTTGTAAAGCCGGTTATGAGTTCATCCGGGCATGGACAAAGTACCATCAGGTCAGAAGCAGATATTGAAAAGGCTTGGACCGTTTCCCAAGAAGGAGGACGTGCTGGAAGTGGAAAAGTAATTGTAGAAGGATTTGTTGATTTCGACTACGAAATCACCCTGCTGACTGTTCGTCACTGCTCTGGTACAACCTTTCTGAAACCTATAGGACATCATCAGGTGGATGGAGACTATCGTGAGTCATGGCAGCCACAGCCTATGTCAGGGGATGCCATACAAAAGGCTGAAACAATAGCAAAAGCCATCACTGATGCTCTTGGCGGATACGGTATTTTCGGTGTCGAGCTTTTCATCAAGGGCAATGACGTCATCTTCAGTGAGGTGTCGCCTCGTCCACATGATACCGGAATGGTAACGATGATTTCACAAGACATGTCCGAATTCAGTCTTCATGCCCGCGCTGTTCTAGGATTGCCTGTACCTGCCGTCAGTTTCTATGGCCCATCTGCATCAAAAGCCATCGTTGTAGAGGGTACGACCAAGGAATATGAATTAGGAAACCTTGAAAAGGTCCTTGAAGAACCAGGCGTCCAGATACGCATATTCGGGAAACCGGAAATCAATGGCCATCGACGTGTAGGAGTGATTCTGGCAACAGCCGCAACCATAGAAGAAGCACTGGCAAAAGCTGAAAGAGCATATGCCAACCTGGAAGTCAGGATAAAATAAACAAGGGGCCGGAAAATCTTCCGGCCTCTTTCTGTCAATACTTAGAAAGTTTTGCCAGCTCGAAATCTATCTTTATCTTATCGATAATTGCACATACGATCTGATAAGTACGACTATTCTTCGTATAGACAGCCGGAGTGATGAAATTGACACGTTCCTGACGAAGAAGCTTCCTGGCCACATTGACCTTTTTCTTTATCTCAGGATTATAGACAGCTATGGAATTGCCGCCAAACATCTTGACGATCTTCATGCAAGGGACATCTGTTTCACCATCACCAAAGTAGATCATATGTGGGAATGGGATTCTTTTAATATCTTCAGCCTGGCTCTCGTTCACTTTCTTATTATCCCGTACACTAAGTATACCCTTGTTTATCTTGAACAGAAACTGAGTCTTGGCGGTATAATCGACTGCCACTCCTGGCCACTCTGCCTCGCCATCCCTATTATATATGAAAGAGCATGCAAATATACGTTTGAATTCATGAGCAATATCCGTCCCCTCTATCATCTCCGCCAAACCAGAAGAATTGATATAATGCTCTATTCTTACTCCTCTTTCTTTTCCGTAGGCATTGATAAGGCCGAACCACTCACGCACACCGTCAAAAAGCTCTACTGATGTTCCGAAGCGCTTGAAATCCTTTTTACGAAGCTTGATTCCGGCTTTTCTGGCCTCATCAAACATAAGCTTCATATAGCTGAGGATATTGCTCGCATCCTGACCGGATGCTATATCATCACTTTCCTGCCAGAACTCCTGAGGTTTCTTGCCGATTGCCTGTATAAAACCGAACTCCTGCATATTGCCGGGGGACAGAGTGCCATCGAAATCATAAACGAGAGCTACAATAGGACGTTTTCTCATAATACTGCATGTTTTTTTCAAGGAAATCACCACCATATGGATGGTTTGGCCACAAATATAATGAATTATATGCGCATGCAAGCATATTTTTCTACATTTGCAGCCTGTTAAAACGATTAACGAGATGAAGCATTATCTTACACGATTAGAAGAAGCTATTAAGAATAACTGGGAGCGTCCAGCCCTCGGTAACTACCGCGGAGAGACATTCACATTCGGAGAATTTGCAGAAAACATTGAGAAATTACATTTGTTCTTTGAAACCATCGGAATAAAGAAAGGTGAGAAGGTTGCATTGTGTGCAAAGAATTCCGCCCGCTGGGGAATAACATTCTTTGCTGCCAACACATATGAGGCAGTTCTTGTCCCTATTCTTGCAGATTTCCATCCGGACAGCATCAATACCTTGGTCGATCATTCAGAGAGTAAGGTTCTTCTGACTGACACCGACATATGGAACAAACTCGACATAAAGAAGATGCCGTCTATAAAAGCTGTAATATCAGCCAGCGACTTTTCGCTTCTATGGGCTTCAGAAAAATCTATACAGGCAGCATCTGACAATCTTCAGAATCTTTTTGACGAAAAATATCCTGAAGGGTTCTCTGCAGATGATGTAAAATATCCGATAGACAATGACAAGCAACTCGCCATCATAAATTATACTTCTGGTACGACAAGTGCTCCTAAGGGAGTTATGCTCAGATACGAGTGCATCTCGGCAAATGTCGAATTCGGACAGAAAAGGCTGACATCATATCCGGAAGACAAGATCGTATCCATGCTGCCTATGGCACACATGTATGGAATGATGTTCGAGCTGATCTACCCTCTTTGCGGTGGTTCATCTATATACTATCTTGGAAAGACACCTACACCGGCCCTTCTTCTTGGAGCTATGAAGGAAATCAGACCATACCTTGTCATTACCGTTCCTCTCGTAATGGAGAAGATTTTCAAGAGCAAGGTAGCTCCTATCGTAAATAAGCCGATAATGAAGGTAATATGCTCAATCCCTGGTCTGAACCAGATTATCTTCAAGAAAGTACGCACATCCCTCCTGGATGCTTTCGGAGGTCAGGTAAGGGAAATCGTGATGGGAGGCGCAGCACTTAATCCTGATGTGGAGAAATGGTTCCGCAGATTCAAGCTCCCATTTACTGTAGGTTATGGTATGACTGAAGCTGCCCCGCTTCTTGCATATGAAGACTGGTGGGAATTTGTTCCTAAATCATGTGGAAAGGGAGTCGACTCCGTTGAAGTTAGAATTGATTCAGATGATCCATACAGCAAGGCCGGAGAAATCCAGGCAAGAGGCATCAGCTTGATGAGTGGATATTACAAGAACGAGGAAGCGACAAAAGCAGCATTCACTGAAGACGGATGGATGCGTACCGGAGACCTTGGCCTATTGGACAAAAAGGGAAACATATTCATCAAAGGACGCAGCAAGAACATGATTCTTTCTGCAAACGGTCAGAACATCTATCCAGAAGAGATAGAAGCCGTCGTAAACAATCAGCCATACGTCATCGAATCAGTGGTCGTTGACCGGGGAGCCAGCCTAGTGGCGCTGATCTATATGGATACTGAAAAGATGAAGGAAGAAGGCGTGGATATAGACAGGCATACCGAATTCCTCAAGACAGAGGTCAATAAATCCATGCCTGCATATAGCAAGATATCCAAAGTAGAGGTGATGACTCAGCCGTTTGAAAAGACTCCAAAAATGAGCATCAAGAGATTTATGTACAAATAGCGGAAAGCGACGTACTATTCTTAAACCTGTCGGGAGGCATCAGTATCCGTACTGAGTCTCCCTTTTTCTTTTATAGCAACACGATGAGACAGGTGAATCATTACATATAGACATCCCTTACACATCTAAGGCTCTCGGCACTGGAGGATACGGTAACATAATTACTCTGAAAAAACCACGTCACTGTCCCTGTATCATAGTTCGTACCGTAGATCCCATGCGAATAATAAGAACTTGATAAGATTGTCTTTCCATTCCACCAGCTGTTTGAGCAGAACAATGACATCAATGCTGCTTCTCTTACATTCGGCACCCTATATCCCTCAGGGCATAATGACTCACCTTTCTCCAACTGATTTCTAAGGCTTTCATAACCCGCCGTATATGAAATGAACTCATCATCGGTTTCAAATCCATAATAGGTGCGGCTGCTTTCCCCATATTCATCATTCGGAATCAATTCATGAGTAGTATAAAACCTTATGGATTTGGCATTTGTATTGGACAAATCAAACCGATATATCCCTGATTCAAAACTTTCCACCAATATCATGGATTCCGGTATGTTTGCGTTAAGATCAGCAACAGAAGACAGCGAAGCATCCGGAAGACCAAGATTTCTCACACATCTGATACTTTTGGGCGCTTTTTTTTCCCACTCCTGTCCGTACCCTGAAATAGATACGCCTTCCTCTGCCCATAGCATATCCGGCCAGTATCTGCTGATATATTGTCCCGTATTGGTAATTGTTGTCTGATTGCTGCATACTATATGGTTGCGCCACTGCCACAGACCGTTTATCTGGGTATTTGGCAATGATGCCATTGCTGACGGATAAAGCTGAGCATCACTGTTAATCCCCAAATCGCCGATATACAATGCATATAACTGCTTAAGCGGAGCTATATACCACTTCAGTTCCTCTGGATCGATGTATCCATCGCCGTTATTGTCACGATTTCTTGACATTGGTGCATAACGCATACAACGATAGTCATCTTTCAAAAAATGATTGGATCTGTCATTTTCCCTGTTCGGAACATTATAATTCAGATACGTATCCCACCTCTCACGATCATTTCCAGTCTTAATCTGCCCAGAACGGAACATATTCCACAGACAAGCCGTATTAAACAAGCCGTTATCCACAGAACTGTTTCCAAAATCCACATTCTGGTAGTTGGCATCGTTTTCATAGAAACTCAGATTATCTTCACGCGTTTCATCTGCCATTTCACAACCGAATGCAGACTGCAGTTCTGATTTATTGATATTATAAGGCGTCTGTATAGAACGTTGACGAATGGTGATTATACTGCCAGTAACCGAACTTGCACCATCATTGCTTGTCTTGGTACTGCATAGGATATGCATCAATCTGTTCGGTTTATTTACAAAATCCTTCCAGGATATCTCAGTACTTTCTGTAGGATGCTCATCATAATAATATTCATTTACGAATGCCGTAACATGCAGACAATACACTCCATCGGGATCTTTAAGGAAGCAGCTTGGATTTTCGCCGACAAAGCCGCCTTGTTTATATTTCAGATACTTTTCCTTCTCCACTCTTATATATTCAAGCAGCTCTACTACGTCCATCAGTCTTTCATGACGATTCTGAGCTATAAGCATCTCATTATTATCGCCAGGGTATGTACGGTTATTCAATGAATATGCACCGGTTGTCGTATCGAGTTCATTGATGAGAAAACTGACCCACTTGAAATCCAGATCACTTACATTATATCCACCACCTGGGAGTTCAGGTGTACCTTCGCGTCCGAAAGGAGTCTTGACATAGAATGTCATATTTTCAATATCCACTTCCTCTGCTCTGAAGGTAAATACTCTCTGGCCATAATGAGCATCAAAGGTATAGTGAGTCTCTGTAGCAGAGTATATATGGCCTGTAGCTCCAGACTGATTCTCCACTCCTGTTTCCACTTCCACTCTGATATCATCAACCCCGTTAATGGTTATATTATATGTATAATGCGTATTTCGTCGTACGTCATAATCATTAAGATCTCTTCGGAAATCTCCCAGATGCACATAATAGACAACATCTCCAATCAGTTCCTGCATTCCAGTCAGAGAGCTATTGATCTCCATCTGAAGTTCGCCACGTATTTCAATATAAGTGGCATTTTCAGGAGCATTCAGCCAAAGATCCTGAGCATCACTATAACTGCCATCTTCATTCTTCATGCGACGATCCCTGTCATGATACATTGTCACGTCATTCTTTCTGTTTGCACTTTCCTTGTTTTCCAGCATATAGAATGAACACGTGGCGCTTGAAATATGTCCCTGTGCATTTGTCGTCTGTTCATCAAATATGATTTCCGAATCAAAATATCCGTCACCTTCATAATCTGATGCCGAGGAATCGGTCACCCTGCATCCTGCAGGTATATTGACTATTCTGCACACATCAGGAATAAAAGCCTTTAGTTCTGCATTGTCTGCAAGTTCAATATTTACGGTAATCTTGGAATCTAATCTTTCAAGATACGCAGTTCCAACGGAAATCGAAGTCTGTCCGACAGTAACACCTGTTACTTTCGAGACCATCGGAAAATATCCGTTTCTTGATGTGGTATGCTGAAGCAAGGTGACTGAAAGAGATTCCAGCTCACCTATAGTACGGACTGTATTGAGACGTTCCGAAGACACATTCATCATGTCTTCATCAAGATTGGCTACCAGATATAAAGTGGCACCGGTTATCTGAGGAGACTTTATTCTTATCGTTCCCGTAGTCTTTCCTGCCTCTGTCGTGTTGATATACCAGCAGTTAGCATCTGCAGATATAGTCTCGTCAAGGGTCTCAGTCCTGTT
This sequence comes from Bacteroidales bacterium, assembly GCA_017442315.1. Classification (GTDB taxonomy): domain Bacteria; phylum Bacteroidota; class Bacteroidia; order Bacteroidales; family UBA932; genus Cryptobacteroides. The sequence goes on along the minus strand of JAFRZX010000092.1, from coordinate 17,433 downwards.
GTTCCTATCAAAGTAATGGGAATATATGCGCTGGCCGTCTGCTGCAAATATATATACGAACATATTGACAACCCTTGACTCCTGTCGGATATCCAATGATGCCTTCGTGCTTATTTCCACATCATCAAAGCAGAGATGTGTGAAATCAAAACTGACACAGGTTTCTTCTCCAATCTGTGACATTTCCAATATTTCTTCTGGAGCACACATTAAAAAGGAGAAAGAAGCCACGAGCAAAATTATGTATCTTATAAATTTGACCATATCTGTCCATCAGTTAAATTCAACATCCCCTCCTGCAGACTCCCAATCCTTTACCTCAAAGACAAAGTGTCCCTCATTCTTATTGTATCGGACCAGCACTATTGCATTTATGAAGTCATTGCGCCGGATTTCAGACGTCTCCGTAGCTTGTCCTGTCGTCCGGTCTATTGTTTCAAGAGGAACAGTAAAGAGAGAAGATGCAGCGGAAGGCGCATTCACAGGATACAGACGGAATCTTGTGGAGTTATTGGTACTGGTTCTTCCTGCAACATTGTCATTTGAAACCGTCAGGTATCTTCTGCTGGTTCCAGAGGAGCGTAAGTTCAGATAATATTGTCCTACAGAAGAAGACTCCCCTACCGTGAAATACACACTTCTGTTTGAACCAAGTCCTACGGAAGCTGTCGATGGATTATTCATATAATATGATGTCTGCCCGCTTGTCATAGCTTCGGATGTGCCTATGTAATAGCAATATGAAGATAATCCGCTGTTATCGAAAGTCCAGACATATTCCTCCGGAATTGCCATATCCTCTGTCAATGTAGGCAAGACTCCTGTCTGTACGGAATTGACACCTGCAGTAAGATAGCATCTGCTGGTAGTGTTATATATCAGATAATATCCATCTGAAACGGAATTACGTCTGTTTACTGCTGCTGTACTTCTGAGTTTATATCCTCTGGTCCCATCATATCCAAGACTCAATGTATAGCTGTATGATTCATTTATCGAATTAATGCAGCTTTCCAATATATATGCATCGAAAATTACAGCTGTCTGCTTTCCTGTTATTGTAAGAGGCTCCTCTGCTGTCGCAGTAAATGGTGTAATCGCACTGGCCTCATCCACATCGAGGGATGTCCTGTCATCGATATATCCGTTTTCAGGGAAAAGATATGCCCGTTTCTGTGCAAACACATTACTGAAGGACAGGGAAGATATCATAAGGTCTTCATCACTCTGATTTTCAACTGCAATACGGATTCTGGAATATGTGCGTATCAGTTCTCCTTCTACAGTATTAATACCGGGATGAAGTTCTATATCCTTCGCCATTGTCAAAGGTTGCGGAACCCTCGCACATATACCACCAGAAGAAGTCAATTCATAATTAATGAAAGAATCTGCATATGCGGATGTAAAGTCATCAACTGTTGTCTGTTCAAGAATCGATTCCACAGTATCTGTGAAGCCCGGCAGACCTTCATAGTTCTGCACACCGTTATCCCCATCATCTGCCTGATGTCCGGAATAATTGGCAACTGCCATAAGCCTGTATCTTCCATGTGTGAAGTTTCCATCAAATTCCAGAACAGTCTCTGAAACTTCTCCAGTCAGCATCACGTCTGCAGAACTTACAAGACGGTCATCCTGCAGAAGAAATGCAGTTACCCTATAAAGATAGCGTCCGTCAACAGCTTTTTCCCACATAGTCCAAGATGATGGATCGGAAGGATCAGAACTTACACTTTTGACATCTACATCTATTACCGGAACCTTAAGCACAAGAGACAATTTTGCTGAACCTTCTTCATGATTGCACACATCCACCTCGTTCTTACTGCAGCATATCAGAAGAACAATCAAAATGGTGAATGTAAAGAAAGAACGGCTGATGTCTCTTATGGAAAACATAATGGCGTATTATTTATTGAAGTCTATTTCATAAGACGAATCCCTTTCATTCCAGTCTGCTATCGTCAGATGGAGTTCAATCCTTGTAGATGAGACCTTGACAAGATAAGTATATCTTTTGCCTGGTTGAAGTTCAAGTGCAGGAAGTCCTGTTCTATATACTACATCTGCACCGGTTACAGTCCTGAAGCATAGTTGAAGGGTTTCAGGTCCTGATGTCGGCTGAGGGATAACCAGCAGCCATCCGTCATTTTGTGTATAGATGTTTCCATCAGCAGATGAAGCAGGAGTGCTATAAGCTGTCGCAATACCGGCACTTGTCATTTGAAGAGGGGCAACAGGTTTCCAATAATACATCGGGACACCTACTGGGTTGGCTGTACTTTTCGGCCATATTATGGAATCCTCAAAATTCAGGGTACTGCTTGTATATAATCCATTCGGCTGTACATTTTCCAGCCAGCAGGCCGTAAGTCGGTCAGTGACTCCCTCATTTATAAACTGAAAATTAAACTTGATTGCAGCCAAAGCATGTCTGAACAGCAATCTTACAGGATTTTCACTTCCGGCTGTCATTTCCTTATGAGCCACGAGAAAATCATATTGAGATACCTGAGAATCATATACGGTCAGTATTCTGTTGCTGCCTGATCCCGGTTGCAGATTTACAAGGCTCTTTGGAAAATATGCCTTGAATACATAGTCAGCTTCCGTTTCCCAGTATACATCTTCTCCTTCGTAGTTCCATTGGCTGCGGTCACCTATAGCATCAGGATACGGATTTCCGTTTTCCTTGTCCCACCACCACAGATCAACATCATCAAAGACTACCGTATTGTTTCCACCTGATGTGTATGAACCGAAGAGGCCGATTTTCTCTGCATCATGAGTCTCCAATATGGTACAGGCATCTCTAAGATCATTATAATCTTCTATCAATGCCTTTGTACCATATGGAACTCCTTGATATTCATCCATTGTCACTATTTCCCATGCAATAGGGAATCCTTCTGCATTCTCCTGCCGGATCTCAGGTTCATCTGTTTTCGTGCAGGAGGAAAGCAAAAAGACTAAAGATAACAATAGGATTAAATACATAAAATGATTTCTAGAATTGCTATAAAGTAATCTGTATTACCTGAACGTCGGTCCATCCTTCAACTGATGGAGAGAAGTAAATGATATCCTTCATCTCTGATGCAGAAGAGTAATGTATCCTATATGTGTACTTATGACCTCTGTCCCAACTTACCACAGTACCAGTCTTTCCACTAGGAATACCACCCTCGGTTATGGTAGCCAAACCTTTCAGAGGATATACTTTCTGCTGAGACACACCACTTATTTCATAATCTATGATAAGAGTTGCATTGTCATCTATCTCCTGTGGTACTATGAGCAAAGAAGATGAGAACAGATCCTGGAGGTCTTCGCCGTCTGTTTCAAGATTATTCACGATTGAAGACACATATTGTGGATTCACAGGGAACGGTATCGAGCCATAGGACTTTGCATCAAACGGAACATAATCAGTCATAGGATCCTCGACAGTCCATACTGGATTCACAGTATTGTCTGCATCCTGATCAATAATATACTCAAGTCCTTTGCTCTCATCAATATTCTCTGCAAAATCACCCAGATACTTGACATTCGTCAGCTGAATCTTTTTCAAGAACACCTCCTGTTCAAGTGTTTCCTTGTCTATAGAGAAGTGGATAGAACTCAATGCATGCTGGAATGATATTGGGATACCACTGTATTCACCTGCATGATTCGTCATGTCCGAAGCTGTGTGATTCATAGTACGTCTTGCAAACAACAGATCGAACTGTTCTCCCGCATCAGGATTTTCAAAACCATCGATCTTCAATCCTGTATTATCATAGGTAACTACAGCACTGTTATGAAGATCCGAAGGAGACATAGCAGCAAACGAAAGTTTCTTTCCCATCGGCCAATAGTAATATCCGGTGCTTCCATTATCATCATAAGTAGGGATCCATGCATCAAAGGAAGAATCGTATTCTATTTCAGTTCCATGGAAATCACATATACCGTTTTCTGTAGAATTAGGTGTACTAACCTTGTTTGACGGCCATCCGGCGAAATCACCGTCATGCTGAGAAGCGAATATTATGAACTTCTCTTCCTGAGGATAAAGTGTTGTTGAAATCTCGCCATGTACTTCTCCTTTTGTCATATTGTCATACAGAAAAGGAGATTCAAACGCAATCTTTACACCATTTTTCTGATCGTCAATACTTTGCACTTCATTCTTGACACAACCTGCCAATGCCATTACTGCAAAGACAGTCAAAAAAAACATTCTTTTCATAATAGAAATCAAGTTGTTAAGTTAAACATTAAACATTAAGATATTATTACATTGTTATTTCTGCTTGTACGTCTTCCCAATCATCTACACCTGGATTAAGTCCACCGCCTTTATCAGCCCCTTCCGGAGGCTTGATCAGTATTTCATCTTCCAACAATATCCATTGTTTATCCCTCACTATCGGTGTATCAAACATATCGGTTATATCTATCCTTTCCATCTGAGTTGAACCATCACTTAGCGAGAATTCAAAACATATCGCATATACATTCTTCGCATCCGGAAGCTTTCCAAAAGTATTGAAGGTTGCGTATAAGGTCGCAGTTGTGGTTTCGCTTGCCGCATGCCTTTCCTTTCCCGTATATTTCATACCGAAAAAAACATATACGGAATCCGACATTTCAAATTCCCCATGTCCGCTTATCTTTGAAGAACCTGCCAGACCACCAAGAAGCGAGACAGCACTTCGTATATATTCAAAACCACTCACACGTACCTGTATATAGTAACTTTGCACCATGCTGTGTGCTGTGAAATAATCGCCTTCAGCTGTAAGGAGAGTATCAATATACGTATTGTTCCTGACCTTTATTCCCCTATGCGCACTATGAAAGAACAGATCCGGCTGATTCACAATGCGGCCTTCATCAATATTCTGGCGGGTAGCAGGCAGATATTCCATAAGACGGCTGCTTATCTGCTTCGTATATGCTCTCATAGTATTGTAGTTGTCCGCATTTTCAACGAGGGTGACTACCGAACCCATCTGGTAGGCAAGAAAATCATAAGTTCCTGCCATAGCCGGCATGTATCCGTCTATATAACGACCTCTCTCGTCTTCTCCACTATTGCTTAAATATTTTTCACTGACGATTCTACCTGTTTCAGGTGATGCCAATACAGCACGGAAGACCTGTGGAGACTTGTATTCCGGTCTTTCCAGATCCGGATTATAAAAGCCGTATGTGACATTCCTTATATCTTCATCAAGGTAAATCCTTATATAATGCATACCTTGCGGATCCAGCAGTTCCCTATGCTCACATGAAATGGAGACTAGCAACGCCAGTATTATCAGAATGAACATATTTGGAATTCTCCCTCTCATATCTTCCCTACATTTCCAATCTTTACAGTAATAGGAACGACAAGTGTGACCTGAGCCTTTGTCGGACCCCAGTAATGCAATCTGCCTGTCTTTCCGAGATCTCTCCAAAGATACATATAATCATCGCTTGGCGTATATCCCCTGTAGGGAATCGAAGCATATCCAGCCGATACCGACAACTCCAGATTAAGCCTTTTTCCAACAGGTAAGGCATATCCGTAACTCAAACCAGCACTCCAGAATTCTCCCTGATAGCAGACACTTCTCCGAAACTGAAAATCATATTTGCCGGATTCGCAATATAATCCCAGAAAATGACCTGTAAACTTATCACGTCTTATCCGCATTTCTGTAGCATCAACAGGTCTTGGTGCGAACCACCAGCGGGCTTCAGTACCGACACTAAGATATCTGACGCAATATTCATTATCTGATTGTCCCCATAGCCACCACGGGAACTGATGATGAATAACCAATGAAGCATGATTTCTGTATACAGGTATTTCCACAGAATAATTCAAGAGTGTCAACGCATCATAAAGCAGATTACTTCGGAGCGCCAGTATCGTCTTGGTTTCAGGTGATGATTTACTCTCTGGAGTGGGAAAAGTCCACTGCAGAACAGGAGTAGCAAGCGCTTCAACGACACCGGCATATTCCTGTGCGGGAACTACCGGTATCATCGGATTTTTCACAAGATGAGTCACCCATGTCGCATATCTCAACTCAGGCAGAATATGCTCTCTCAAAAACTTCCATGGTTTTCCTCCGTTCAGTTTCTTCAAAAGGATTTTACGGTAACTGTCCGTAATGTCATTCCTTTCAAGCAGGGACAGCACATCAGATCTGTCATCAAAAGGATATGAATCTTCCACCAGTTCATATAATCCGTTCCAGTTTTCTGCCGTTGGATTGAGTATGATGACAGGTGGATTCATAGAAACCGGAAGATGCTTCAGGATATATTCCTCTGCCCTTTTTCCACGCTCTCTTGCAAGTTTGCTGTTAAATGCGAAGGAACCGTCAGGTGATGCTGAAGAATATATGATTATGCTGTCTATTCTGGGGGATTTATAAAGAAACTCATTAATGCGCGAAAAAGATGCGGCATTACCATTGAAGTCTTCCTTAATCTCAGAAATGTTTATCGGATAATTTATACGGAATCTGAATACAACTGCTGAATCACAATGCTCAGTAACAGTTCCGGCAATTGCATATGTCGAAATTGTCATAAAAAGAGAGACGACAGTATATATGTATCTTATATGACACATTTAGAGATTCTATCAGTTGGCTATCCTATCAACAATATTATGCGAAAATAAGTGTTTTTCTTAACATATTCAATGCATGACAGAAAAATTCACCAAATACTGACAAATAGTCAGTATTCTGCAAATGGAACATATTTTGACTACATCAGGCCGTCTGCAAAGAAAGATACATGATAATTAATAAAATAATTAATAAATAAGACAATATGGCAACAACAGGAAAAATTGGAGTTACTACCGAGAACATATTCCCGGTAATCAAGAAATTTCTTTACTCTGACCATGAGATCTTTCTCAGAGAGCTTGTGGCCAATGCTGTAGATGCGACACAGAAAATGAAGGCTCTGGCTGCATCCGGCGATTTCAAGGGTGAATTGGGAGAGCTTGCAGTACGCATCGAACTGGATGAATCGGCAAAGACCCTCAAAGTCATAGACAACGGTATCGGCATGACCGAAGAAGAGGTTGACAGATACATCAACCAGATAGCATTCTCCAGCGCAGGGGAATTTCTTGAAAAATACAAGGATCAGCTCAGCAGCATAATCGGACACTTCGGCCTCGGATTCTATTCTGCCTTCATGGTTGCTGAAAAAGTGACAATAGAGACACTATCATGGAAAGATGGTGCAACTGGTGTAAAGTGGAGTTGTGACGGTTCCCCGGAATATGACATGGAAGCATGCGACAAGGCAGAAAGAGGAACTGTAATTACACTTTATATAGCTGATGACGAAAAGGAATATGCACAGAAGTCACGCATAACAGGTCTGCTTGACAAATACTGCAAATTCATGCCTGTCCCTGTGATTTTCGGCAAGGAGCAGGAGTGGAAGGATGGAAAATACGCAGACACCGATAAAGACAATGTCATTAATAAAGTAGAACCACTCTGGACACGCAAGCCGGCTGACCTGAAGGATGAAGATTACAATAAGTTCTACCGGGCACTTTACCCAATGGGAGAAGAGCCGCTGTTCCACATTCATCTGAATGTAGACTACCCTTTCAATCTGACCGGCATACTGTATTTCCCTAAGATCAAGAACAACGTAGAGATATCAAGAAACAAGATACAGCTCTACTGCAATCAGATGTTCGTAACAGACTCTGTAGACAACATTGTCCCTGACTTCCTCACTCTTCTTCATGGCGTGATAGACTCTCCTGACATTCCTCTTAATGTGTCACGAAGCTATCTTCAAAGTGATTCAAACGTAAAGAAGATCTCTACATACATCACCAAAAAAGTGGCAGACCGTCTCGATGAAATTTTCAGGAATGAAAGACAGCAACTTGAAGAAAAATGGGATAATCTCAAGATTTTCATTGAATATGGAATGCTTTCTGACGAGAAGTTCTGCGACAGAGCCATGAAATTCTGCCTGCTTAAAAATACAGAAGGAAAATATTTCAGCATAGATGATTATAAGAAAGCTATAGAAAGCGGACAGACTGACAAGGATAAGAAGACTGTCTTTCTTTATGCCACAGACGCAGAGGGCCAGTATCCTTTCATAGAGGCAGCAAAGGCAAAAGGTTATGACGTGCTGCTCATGGACTGCCAGCTTGACAGTCACTTCGTGAACCTTCTGGAAACAAAGATTGAAAATGCCCGTTTTGCACGAGTGGATTCAGACAGTATAGACAATCTCATTGCAAAAGTAGACAAGGCGAAGCCTGAACTATCGGAAAACGAGATGGAAGATATCTCTGTTCTCTTCAAGACTGTACTTCCAAAGGAAAACGAATATTATGTCCAGGCTGAAAATCTCGGATCAGAAGCATCACCTGTCCTTATAACTCAGAGCGAATTCATGAGAAGATATCGTGAGATGTCTGCAATGGGAGGCGGAATGAACTTCTACGGAGAAATGCCTGCAATGTACAACATCATTGTCAATCTTGAACATCCTCTGGTAGAAAAGATCTTGACTGCCAAGACAACGGAAGTCGCTCCGGCACAGATAATTCCAGATGCTGCCGAGGATGCTTCAGAAGATGTAAAGAAGACCGTGACAGAAGCAAAGGAAACCGCTGATGCGGCTCATAAGTCTGACCTTGAAGCTTTTGCCATGAACAACGAGATTCTGAGACAGATCACATCCCTTGCACTTCTTGCAAACGGCATGCTTAAAGGCAAGGACCTCAGCGACTTCATTGCCCGTAGCGCAAAAGTTGTCGAGGATGCTTATCTGAAATAGAGGATGGAGCGTCATCCCCGACCTGATCGGGGATCTCTAGCGAATGAGATTGAGGAATTCGTTACGGGTACGTTCGTCTTTGAGGAATATACCGCTGAAGGCCGATGTGGTTGTCACCGCATTGGCCTTCTGCACTCCTCTAAGGGTCATGCAGGTATGCGAAGCTTCAATAACTACTGCTACTCCAAGAGGATTCAGAGTATCCTGAATGCAGTCACGTATCTGTGTGGTCAGTCTTTCCTGAACCTGAAGACGGCGGGCATAAGTCTCGACCACACGTGCAATCTTGCTGAGACCAGTAATAGTTCCGTCTGGTATATATGCAACATGAGCCTTGCCGATAAACGGCATAACATGATGTTCACAGGTTGAATACAGTTCAATATCCTTTACAAGCACCATCTGCTGGTACTCTTCCTTGAATATGGCACTCCTGAGGATTTCAGCACCATCATGATGTGCTCCATGAGTCAGAAACTGCAGAGCCTTCGCCACACGTTCCGGAGTCTTGAGAAGCCCTTCGCGTTCCGGGTCTTCGCCCAAAAGCCTCAAAATCTCCCTATAGTGATCTGCTATTGCCGATGTGACGTCCCCGTCATAAAATTCTTCCTTAATATATGCCATTATATAGAGTTTTTTATATAAAAAGACCATCATTTATGTCTTTGGATTTACGATGGTATGATAATTGTGCCATAACCGCCGCGAAAAAGACATACTAAACTATGCAAAAATAGCAAAAAGAACTTCATCATTAAGTTTTTTTATCTATATTTGCCGCCCCTAATCATCGGGCATATAGCTTAAATGCTGATAATTAATAATTTAAAACCATAAAATATGTATTGGACACTTGAACTTGCATACAGGCTCGAAGACGCTCCATGGCCTGCAACAAAGGAAGAGCTCATCGACTATGCTACACGCTCAGGAGCACCTCTTGAAGTAGTGGAAAACCTTGAAGAACTTGAAGATGACGGCGAAATCTACGAAAGCATAGAAGACATCTGGCCAGACTATCCGTCAAAAGACGATTTCTTCTGGAACGAAGAGGAATACTAATGAGGTAACTTGTTTGAAATCAAACAGATAACTTTTGTGGCGGGAGTAACTTATGTTGCTCCCGTCTGCATTTTACGTACTTCTACGGTACCCTGCAGTAACGAAAGTTATGGCTCTGGTGCAAAAATACGTGTCAAAGCATAGATTTACAAATGTTTTACGTATGTTTGCGGAAATGAAAACCTTTGATAATATGAAACATTTTTTGATTCTCGCAGCATCTGCAGCCATATTGTCATGCTGCCATAATGTATATAAGACAGATCAGATCGGCATCAGGGTCAATGCAGAAGAAAACAGGGAATACTCATATACAGACAAGAAATCAGGATATTGGTATGGAAGGACTCATCAGAAGGAAACAGAATGGTGGTCGGGCTGGAATATGGCAAAGAAACGCATAATGGCAGATTATTCGCTCAGTGCAGGTGACATCGGACTTGACAGATCGGAAGCCGAGTGTACTGTGTATCCGGACAGGCTTGTCCGAACGTGGGGAAATGCAATAGAGTCTTTTTATCTGATGGATGATCATCCCATACTGTTCATAGAACTGGATGCGAAGGCGTCAGATATTTCATGCAGCATCGACATGGAACGTATTTCTGGAACAGAAGCAATTGCAGAAGGCATGCTTTTCACTCCCAAAGAAGCAGAAGATAAAAGAATACTGCTGTCTCCAGCCACAAACTGCAGCCACGCATTGATTGATAACGGAATCAGTACACCATCAGAAGCAGGAGGATTCATATTGACCTACGGAACAGTGCAGGAATGCAAGGATCTGGTCAAGTTGTTCAGAAAAAGCGGAAGAAAAATGCTGAAGGAAAGGAAAGACCGCATAAATGGATTGATCACCGAATTCAATCCTATAAGATCCAATCTTGAAGATCTTGACAAGGCACTTGATTGGATAACCATAACTACAGATGAACTCATAACATGTCAGCAGGGAAAAGGAATTTATGCCGGACTTCCTTGGTTCAACGAGTACTGGGGTAGAGACATGTTCATTTCCATGCCAGGAGCATGTCTTGTAACCGGACAGTTTGAAGTAGCCAAAGACATTCTGAAGGACTTCGCCAAACTTCAGGATACGGATCCGTCTTCCGAAACATATGGAAGGATACCGAACAGAGCCAATCTTGAGGGCATCTTATACAACACTACCGATGGAACACCGAGATTTGTGATACAGGCATATGAACTTGCCAGATATTGCGGAGATACAGATTTCCTGACAGACCTATATCCTGCGATCAAGACAAGTATCGAATCATCCATAAGCAACTACACCGACAGCAAGGGATACCTTACCCATGCAGATGCTGATACATGGATGGATGTCAAGCGTAACGGGATTCCTGGGTCTCCAAGAGGTAACCGCGCCAATGACATTCAGGCGTTATGGCATGGACAACTCTCAGCCGGCAGCAACATTGCATCTATCATAGGCGACACAGCTTCTGCCATAAAGTGGAACGCACTTGCTGAAAAACTATCTTCAAACTTCGAGAAAGACTTCTGCGATAAAGAAGGCTCCATGATATACGACCATCTCAACTCAGATGGGACACCGGATAAACAGATGCGTCCTAACCAGCTTTATTGTCTGGAACTGATCAATGATACTGCGTTCAATCAGAAGGTCACCAGAAGAGTTTGGGAAGAACTCGTGTACCCGTGGGGAGTAGCATCATTGGCACAATGGGATGCTCAGTTCCATCCACAGCATGAGAACTGGCACTACTACCATAAAGATGATGCATACCACAATGGCACGGTATGGCTTTGGAATAACGGCATAGCTATGCAACGCATGATTGAATTCGGCCAGATTGACGCAGCTTGGGAATTGTTCAAGAATATGAACCGCCAGGCACTTCACGAAGGGGCTGCAGGCAGTCTCAGCGAAAATGCAGATGCACATCCACGCGAAGGGCAGAAATGGGTGAACCGTTCAGGGACATTCCTGCAGGCATGGAGCAATGCCGAACATCTCAGATGCTGGTATCAACACTTTCTTGGAATACGTCCGGACCTGCTCAACAACATAGTTGTCATTGAGCCTAAACTTCCTTCCGAAATAACATTCCTGGAAACTTCGGTAAGGATTGGAAATGGAAAACTCCATTACAGATACGACAACGGTGAAATTCATGCAGAATTAGAAGATTGCGATGCACAGCTTGTCATATGCTCCCCTTCCGGTCAATGCGACCTACCAGTCTTCAAAAACCTCACATTCTGCAGTCCGGAACCCTTGAAGGATTATCCGTGCTTCAAGACATATCATGAGACAGCTTTGACATATTGATTCTTGAGAAAACCCCGGCCATTTCTATGAGGCAGAAGACATGATAAAGGACAATATATCATTCCAGACCTTGATTCTGTCTTTTTCATTAAGCACCTCATGACGCATTTCCGGGTAGACTGTTGCCGAAACATTCTTATACCCCATAGTCCTCATATGGTCTACAGTTTTCGATAAATTATGAAGACTGATCATGCATGGGTCTTCTTCTCCCGATAAAAACAATATGGGCAGTTCGGGATTGGACATTCCCCAACCATCTGAAGAATAAGTCTGTTTCATCAGTTCCAGTACAGTTTTAGCACCATTGGATGTAAGCTGGAAGTTGCACGATGGATTATCTGCAAAACTCATACGCATCTGAGGATCTGAACATGTCCATGCATTCGGACCCTCAGAACGGAATTTTCTGTTATATACATCTGACATCATTCTTTGAATAAATCCTGGACGGCTTCTTCCTCCATCAAAAAAGCACAAGAAGGACAGGAACAACCGTCCTGCAGACGAAAGCGGATTCCAGCCTGGACTACCACATAGGACAATTCCATCTAACATGTAATCATGTTTTTTGAGAAAGATACGTGCTACCATAGATCCCATGCTATGGGCTACCATATATAAAGGCAGGTCCGGATACTTATCCTTTGCCCATTCAGAAACCATCCTGGCATCCTCTACCAATGCTTTAGACCCATCTTGATGAAAATAGCCTAAATCATCACGTTCCCGGATACTTTCCCCATGACCACGATGATCATGGATGACACATACATATCCCTTTTCTGCAAGGAAATTCATAAAAGGGAAGTATCGTTCCTTGCACCCGCACACCCCGTGGAGGAGTTGTATGACAGCCAGAGGTGGTGATTGCGGAAGAGACACCGCCACTGATATCTGCAACGAATCCACCATAGACTCCAAAAAGAACCGTATCATACTAAATTTTTTTATCAAAATAAATTTATCTGGCATATCTGGGGATGGATTTTCCTACTTCATGGAAATAACAGCAAATAATACCGGATTGAAATAAGCTGGAAAACATATACCAGACAGAGCTAAACATCTTCCTAAAGGTCATACAGATGAACAATGCAAAGCATTTATCAACCAGCCAAAATGATGCCATAATCTGACAGCGACCCAATCAATTCATAAAAAGAGACAGCAATTCTCATGGGTGTTCCTGACATACAGTTTACAAAAGAAAAGGAAATTTGGTATATTTGCCAGAACACCATCTGATTGGAAAAATGTATATTTATCAAGACTTGCAGCATATGGTTAAGAGTCTGTAATCCAAATGTTCAATAAACGGACATGTATTACTAACATCGCTTCACCTGCTGGTCTCATTTTAGCAGATGAAGCAGCAAAAGGAAACAACGTATATGAATCTGAATTTAAAAGACAAGGTGGCGATAGTCACCGGAGGTACGCGGGGCATAGGCTTCGCAATGGTAAAGGCCTTTGTTCAAGCTCAGGCCAAGGTTGTAATCTGGGGATCAAGAACTGAAACGGCAGACGCCGCATTGGAAAAGCTCAAGGAAATATTTCCTGATTGCGAAGCAATGGCAATGGCCCCGGTACTTACTGACCAGAAGCAGGTGCAAAAGGCCATGGAAGATATTATGGAAAAGTACGGCAGGATAGACATTCTGGCCAACAATGCCGGGATATCGCAAAGCATACCTTTTGATCATTATACAGATGAGGATCTGGATAAGATAATTGATCTTAACATCCGGGCCGTATTCGTCTGCTGCAAGGCTGCAGCTGCTCATATGAAAGTTGCGGGCAACGGATGCATCATCAACACCAGTTCGGTTGTCAGTTTCTACGGTCAGGGACTTGGCTGCATGTATCCCGCATCCAAGTCTGCCGTGAACGGGCTGACCAGGTCGCTATCCAGAGAACTCGGAAGATTTGGAATAAGAGTGAATGCTGTTGCCCCAGGAGTAACACGCACCGACATGGTAGCCGCACTTCCGGAAAGCATGGTGGCTCCACTCCTACAGAAAATTCCTCTGGCAAGGATGGGAGAGGCCGAGGACATTGCCAATGCCGCACTATTCCTCGCCAGTGATATGGCATCATACATCACCGGAGCTGTAATTCCCGTTGACGGAGGTGCAATAATATAGGTTACATAGGAATCAGGCATCGAGGCTGCTCCGGATATTTCTGACAATCATCAAAAGCAGGGTCTTCCAGTTATCTGCCGAAGACTCTGTTTTCATTAATTCTGTAAAGAGATTTGTAAACATACTATGAAACAATCTTTTTCTCAGCAAGAACAGAATGACTGTACCTGTAAGAAATACACCGCCTACAATGAATGCTGCCATGCTCAGATCACCTATCGCATCTCCCAATAATACGATGAAAGCAAAAGCGAAGACCACTAGTACAATCAGCAGAAGCATTGTAATGACAAGAATAGCCAGAACCCTGCTGAATCCCAATGAGAGACCTGTAATTATGTTATCCTTGAAATCATCTGTCCTCATGCGGAGGTATTCCTCAACGACAGAGGACAGAAGTCCAATAATAGTCTTTTTATCTTCCATCACTGCTCCTCCAGGACTTCCTCAATGATTCCAAGACCATCTGCAATCTTCTCCTTTGCCTTCCCTGTCAGATTGGCTGCTCCCTTCCTGATTCTTGCACGGGTGTTCTCACCGGAATCCGGGGCGAAGAAAAGAGTCGCAACTGCGCCAGCCATCGCTCCTGCGATGAAGCATAACAATGATTTACCTGTGTCCATATTAAAACATAGTTAAATGTTAATATTTGTTTTACCTCTCGTCATTAAGACACAGACAGAAATTTCAGAAACTATACCACAAGCGTATTGGAGGCTGTTACAAACAAAAAGAAGGTGACTAAATCACCTTGTTGTCTGGCACCATCAGGCAAGGAACAGGATCAGCAACTGTGCTGTCAACACCCTGAGGAACATGGATAGCGGATACACCGTTGCATACGCAACAGATGTCTTATCAGATTCACTATCCTGTTCAGATGCATAAGCGAGTGCCGGAGGATTCGTGCATGCTCCGGACAGAACTCCGGTCAAGGTATTCATATCGAGTTTAAGAATATATCTTCCTGCAAGACCTCCTGCGAGAACCGGAATGACCGTTATCAATGCTCCATATAATATCCATTTCATACCGTCTCCGCGAACCAGAGTATCGATAAAACCGTCTCCGGCTTCGAGTCCGACACATGCGAGGAAAAGCGATATGCCGATTTCACGGATCATAAGGTTCGCACTTGGAGTCGTGTATGTGATGACATGGAAGCGTGGGCCGAAATGACTGATAAGAATCGATACGATCAGCGGACCGCCGGCAAGACCCAGCTTTACAGGCTGCGGTATTCCCGGAAAAGTGATAGGGATACTTCCCAGGATGCATCCGAGTGCGATTCCTATGAAAATAGGAATAAGATTGGGCTGATCAGGGTTATTCTGAAAACTGCCCTTCGTTTCGACCTTGTTATGGGAGGCGATGTTTGAATGTACGCCTGATATTCTATAAAGCATAATTCTGATCAGAACGAACGAAAGTATGCAGCCGATGACACCCAACGGATAAGCGACAGCATAGCCTTGAGCCATATCTGTAGCAGTGTTGCCTGTTGTATCAAAGTATGCCTGCTGTGCCGCACCGAGTCCTGGTGTATTCGTCACGGCTCCTGACATAATGCCAGTGATTGTTGTCGCAGGAACATCAAACAAGAAATGAATTCCTATGACTGTTATCACTCCTGAGACGATCACAAATACCGCAAGGCTGTTCAGAGCCACTCCGCCAGACCGGAAACTTGAGAAAAATCCTGGACCAACCTGAAGCCCAATGGAATATACGAACAGTACAAGTCCGAACTCCTTCAGGAAATGAATCAGTTCATGGTCTATTGTAAGGCCATAGTGACCGAATATTATTCCGACGAAGAGCACCCAGGTCGCCCCGAATGATATGCCGTATATTTTTGTCTTGCCCAAAATCCTGCCCAAGGCAATGACAATTGAAATGATAATTAGAATATGTGCGACTCCCCCACTCCAGGAGCCCTCTGCACCTTCAAAGAGATTGTTTATGAGATTCATTTATTCAAGCCATTGGATGGCCCTTTCCCTTACGGCATCCGATTCCTGCAGCATCCTTATGAACTCCTCCGCTGCCTTCTTGCGATATGCGCTTCTCTCTGTATGTACACATCCGACCATAATATTGTCGGGGACATCAAACGGAATAGCAACAAGACCGGTTGTCTGATGAATGACCGCCTCTGACAGTATCGTGATCAGACTGCTTCCGCGTACAATATCCAGCAGGACATTGACTTCATTGAGTTCCATCCTGATATTCAACTGGTTGTAAGCGGATGGGTACAGTTTGTCGAACTCATTCCGGGACTGAAGTCCTTTGGCTGGCATTGCTATTCCATGAGGTAGAATGTCTTGAAGAGTAGCCTTTGTCTTTTCAGCAAGAGGATGATTTCTGCTTACAATGACAGAGAGGTTGTTGTCAAAGAGGACATGCGATTCTATGACAGGGTGAACGGAAGTCGGCTTGAAGGAAAGCACGAAATCAAGTTCACGCTTTTCAAGCATAGACATCAGTTCTTCCATGGTCTTGTAGAATATATTGAGCTTTACTGCCGGATATGCCTTTGTAAATGCGATGACGGTTTCCGTAAGAATCGGGGCAAATGTATAAGTAATACCAATGTTAAGGGAACCTGAGAGCATCTTCTTAAGGTCATTGACTGTGTCCACACAAGTCGCGGCATCCATCAAAGTCATTTTCGCAAGCGGCAACAGCCTTTCTCCGCTTTCCGTAAGATGAACGCTGTGACTGTCCCTTTCAAACAACACAGTATCCAATTCCTGCTCAAGCTGTCTTATCTGCTGTGAGAGAGTACTCTGTGTTACAAATAAAGCTCTCGCAGCCTCAGAGAAATTCAGCGTCTCAGCCGTCTTTACGAAATACTTCAATTGTCTCAGTTCCATAACTATGCCAGTAAATTATTCTACCTTCAGTCTATCATATCGCGATATTCTTTCAACGAATCCTTCAAGTTCTCAGGATTATCCAACTTGATTTTGTCTCTGCTTATAAAGACTCGAAGTCTTTCAATAGCAAATAAAACAAATGCCAATGCCAAACAGCATGCAATAATGATCAAAGCTTTCATATCTCTATGGTTTT
>JAFRZX010000091.1 GCA_017442315.1 Bacteroidales bacterium | reverse complement strand
AGCATAAGATATTACATTTCACTCAATTACAGAGGCAAATGTAATATTCCGGTCATACAATCCAAATTCCTGCAGAGTTTTCGCTGAAATACACGAAAAAAGCAGGAACAATGTCGCTGATCACATTGTTCCTGCTGATGTGTTGTTGACCGTTAAATGGGAATTTAAAATTCCGAAGCCGTACGTCTGTATTGTGTCGGAGTCTGTTTTGTCTCTCGTTTGAAAAAACGGCAGAAGAAGGAATCATTCGGGAAGTTAAGAGTCTCGGCTATTTCAGAGATTGTCTTTGAAGGATCGCGCAGAAGGATTCGTGCCTCATGAATGACAGCCTTGTTTATCCAGTCTGTGACGGTCTTGCCGCTTACTTCGGATACTATCTTACTGAGATACTGCGGCGTGATGAAGAGCAGGTCAGCATAGTGCCTTACCGGATGTTTTCCCGTCCTGTTTGCCGAAAGTTCTTCTATAAATCGGCTGTAGATGTTCTCGCTTCGTGATGTCGTGACTTGTCTGGTTTCAAGATGCGAGAGTGCAACCATATTGTTTACGAGAGCCTCAATCATATGCCATACGACCTCTTTTCTGAATGGCTCCCGAGCTGCGAATATGTATATAGAATAGAACAGGTGACCGATTTCTTCCCAGCCCTCCTTATCAGGATGAATTTTCAGGAGATTTTTGGTGACGAATGGCAGCTCTGATGCAAATGCTTTTGGAAATACAGCAATAACTTCTCCTTTCATATCGTCAGAAACATCAAGAACCTGAAAATATGACCCCTCTTTCAGTAAAACGATATCCCCAGCGACTAATTCGTGTTCTGTAAAGTTGATCTCAATTCTGCCACTGCCGGAAAGTATTCTCAAAATTCTATAGTCCTTTACAATATAAGGGAGCATTATTCTGTCGAGCAAGGATTGCGTGGCAATGGATCTCGAAAGATTGAGATTAATGGCAAAACCATCTCTGACTATAAGTTCATCTACTTTGATCTGTGTCTCTGATATGATGCCGAGTACAGTGTCAATACTCATCGGTCTGAAATCCTGTTTCATAATCATGTTTTTTTACAAAGATAATGATAGGGCTGATATTTATGCGTATTTTCTATAATATAATTAAGAATAGGACATTATTTGCAATAAATTGGAAACGAGTGTTACATATAAAACAACGTACTTTGTTCCATACAATTAATTGTGAAGATATGAAACTCAAATTATTGTCATTATTCTTTCTGCTGTGCGGACTTCCGGCTGTTGCTCAACCTGATCTTGATGAGTGCAAGCAAATGGCCAGGAAACATTATCCGCTCATAAGACAGTATGACCTTATTTCTCAGAGCAAGGAATTTACCTTGTCTAATGTTTCCCATTCATGGCTGCCTCAGTTAGGACTTTCTGCCCAAGCGACATACCAGTCAGATGTGGTGAGGTGGCCGGAGCAGTTTGAGTCCATGCTTGCAATGCAGGGACTTGATATGCCGGGTCTGCGTAAGGACCAGTATAAGGTTCAGATAGATCTGCAGCAGACGATCTGGGATGGAGGCAAGAGCAAGGCAGACAGGGATATAGCTCAGCTGGAAGCGGAAAATTCACGTCTGAGTGCTGATGTGGAAATGTATTCATTGGAAAAGCGTGTAGAAGACATCTATTTTGGCATTCTGCTTCTGCAGGAACAGAGAAGACAACTGGAGGACATGATGACAAGGTTGCGGAATAATCTCGATTATGTGAACACTTTGGTGGAAAACGGGATAGCTATGCAGACTGATGCAGATGCTGTCCATGTACAGATACTGACCGCAAATCAGAATCTTTCACAGATCAATGCAAAAGAAGATAGTTTCCGCAAGATGCTGAGCCTGTTCATAGGCAAAGAAATAGGAGCAGACGAATTGGCGGCACCATCCGGTGTTGAGCCTATGGGGTACGATTCTCAGCGCATCGAACTGAAATTGTTCGACTCTCAGATAGGACTGCTTCAGGCAAAGGAAGACATGATCAACGTATCGCTGACACCTAAATTCTCCTTGTTTGCACAGGGATACTATGGTTATCCGGGACTGAACATGTTTGAGAATATGGTCAGCAGCAAATGGTCCTTGAACGGAATTGTCGGAATCAGGATGAACTGGAATATCAGCAGTTTCTACTCTTCAAAGACTTCAAGAAAACAGATTCGCAATGCAATGGATAACCTTGAGTTGAAGCGTGATGTGTTCACATTCAACAGCAGGTTGCAAGCAGAACAGGAAAATGCTGAAATCGCACATATCAGAGCGGCTCTTAAGGATGATGACAAGATTGTGGAGTTGCGTGTCAGAGTGAGAGAAGCGGCTGAGTCGAGACTGCAGGAAGGCGTAATCGACATGAACGATCTGCTCGGTAAGATAATCGATGAGTCGGCTGCAATAATTACAAGAAGCACCCATGAGATTGAATTGCTCAAAGCTATTTATGATTTGAAACACACATTGAACAGATAATGATTATGAGATATTTACAGATTTTATTGGCTGTTGCGGCAGTTCTGTGCAGCAGTTGTTCAGGCAAAACTGAGTTTGATGCCTGCGGTAATTTTGAAGCAGATGAAATTCTTGTTTCCAGTCAGGGAACAGGCCAGCTTATGTGGTCAGATATTCAGGAAGGCATGACGGTCACGGCAGGAAATACACTCGGGATTATTGATACGGTACAGCTGTATCTTCAGAAGACACAATTAGAATTACAATTGAAGTCAGTGATGAGTTCACGTCCTGATGTTGAGAGTCAGGTCGCTTCGCTCAGGAGCCAGATTGCTAATCTGAAGTCTGAAAAATCAAGATTGGAAAGACTTGTGGCCAAGGGAGCCGCTCCGACCAAGCAGGTGGATGACATCAAAGCTCAAATTGTAATCCTTGAAAGTCAATTGGATGCACAGCTCTCAGCATTGTCAAAGAACACTTCGGCAGTAGAGTTTAACGCCAATGCTATTTCTGCCCAGATAGATATGATAGAGGATAAGATCAGCAAATGTCATATTGTATCTCCGGTCAATGGAACAGTCATAGCAAAATACATACATGCTGGAGAATTGGTTGGTATGGGAACTCCGATAATGAAGGTTGCTGATCTGGAGAATATGTTCCTGCGTGCATATTTTACATCCGACCAGCTTGGAAGTATCGTATTGGGTGACAAAGTTACTGTGACCGCTGACTTTGGTGGTGAGCAGCAGTTTCAGTATGAGGGAAAGATCGTATGGATATCATCTGAAAGCGAGTTCACACCGAAAAGCATTCAGACCAGAAACACCAGAGCTAACCTTGTCTATGCTGTAAAGATCGCAGTCAGGAATGATGGCAGACTCAAGATAGGAACATATGGAGAAGTCAATATCAATAAATGACGTCACCAAGAACTACGGCAGTATTTGTGCTTTGGATAATGTGTCGTTTGAGGTAGAAAAGGGTGAACTGTTCGGACTTATAGGTCCTGACGGTGCCGGCAAGACAACCTTGTTCAGGATTCTCACGACGCTTTTAGTCCCTGATAGTGGAACGGCAACAGTTGAAGGACTGGATGCAATAAAGGATTACAAGAGGATTCGCAGCATTGTCGGATATATGCCGGGACGGTTCTCATTATATCAGGATCTGAGCGTAGAGGAGAATCTTGAATTCTTTGCTTCGATATTCGGGGTAGATGTAAAGGACAATTACGATATCATTGCTCCGATATACAGTCAGATCGAGCCATTTGCCAAACGCCGTGCTGGTAAATTATCTGGGGGAATGAAGCAGAAACTGGCCTTGAGCTGTGCCTTGATACACAGACCACAAGTGCTGTTTCTGGATGAACCGACTACAGGTGTGGACGCCGTAAGTCGCAGTGAGTTCTGGGATATGCTGGCAGGATTGAAGCAGTACGGAATAAGTATTCTGGTATCGACGCCATATATGGATGAGGCTGGAAGGTGCGACCGCATTGCCCTTATAAACGAAGGTAAGGTTCTGAAGATTGACACTCCGGAGAATATCAAAGACAAAGGCGCCACATTGGAAGATACATTTATCAGATTGATTCAGGAAGAAAATGGAAAACATGATATCTGTCAGAAATCTCACTAAACAGTTCGGGGATTTCAAGGCTGTGGACAACATCTCCTTCGATGTGGCCAAGGGAGAAATATTCGGATTTCTTGGTGCAAACGGGGCAGGAAAGACCACAGCTATCAGAATACTTTGTGGTTTAAGCAAGGCGACTTCAGGAAGCGGTACTATTGCCGGATGTGACATCATGTCCCAAAGTGAGGAGATAAAGAAGAATATCGGCTATATGTGTCAGAAGTTCTCTCTGTATGAAGATCTTACTGTTCTTGAGAATATGGAACTTTATGGCGGTATTTATGGACTTACTGCAAAGGAGATAGCTGCGCGCTCGGAGGCTATGTTGAAAGAACTGGACTTTGGGGAGCATAGGAATGATCTTGTCGGAAGTATTCCTACGGGATGGAGACAGAAACTGGCCTTTACCGTTGCCAATCTCCATCGTCCGAAGGTGATATTCCTTGATGAGCCTACAGGCGGTGTCGATCCGCTTACAAGAAGGCAGTTCTGGGCGATGATCCGACGCACTGCATCTGAAGGAACTACAGTCTTTGTTACGACTCATTATATGGATGAGGCAGAACATTGCGACAGGGTGTCGGTAATGGTCGATGGAAAGATCATGGCTCTTGACACACCATCTGCCTTGATTGAAAAATATGGAGCCAGCTCAATGGATGAAGTATTCAGGAGCATCGCTAGAAATGCAGTCAGAAATGAATAGATTTTTATATTTCGTCAAGAAGGAGTCACTACATATACTCCGTGACACAAGGACCATCCTTGTCGTCATCGGTATTCCTATTGTGCTGACCCTACTTTTCGGTTTTGCTATATCTACGGATGTGAATAATGTAAACGTAGCTGTCTGTGCCCCACACAAGACTGTTTCAATTATAGAGACCGTCGAAAGCCTGCAGCATAATACCTTGTTTACATTCAAGGGCTACATTCCCCAGAATGAGATTGATGCGACCCTAAGAAGCGGAAAGGCAGGAGCTGTACTTGTGTTCGATGAGGATTATGACAGGATTCTTGCAGGAACTGCCGGAAGTGGAGAAAAGGCCGTGCAGATAGTTTTGGATGGGTCAAATCCTACTGTGTCAGCTTCTGCAGGGGTTTATCTGTCTGCCATGCTCAACAGTATCTGGGGAGATTCGTCACAGATGGATATGATAGAGAATCATATCCTGTATAATCCTCAGATGAAGAGTTCCTATAATTTTGTACCCGGCATTCTCGGACTCATATTCATCCTGGTATGTGCAATGATGACATCAGTTTCGATAGTCAGGGAAAAGGAGATGGGGACGATGGAGGTTCTTCTTGTCTCTCCGGTCAAACCGATATGGATAATCATTGCCAAGATGATTCCGTATTTTGTCCTGAGTTGTATAAATTTAGCCTCTATCCTACTTTTGGCTAAGTTTGCACTTGGCGTTCCGATGACTGGAAGCATGGCTGCAATCATTTTGATATCAGTGATATACATCATTCTTGCATTAGGATTCGGACTATTGGTCTCTACAATTGCAAAGAAGCAGGTTGTCGCTCTTCTCATATCGGGTATGGTACTGATGCTTCCGATAATGATGTTTTCCGGAATGCTATTCCCAACAGAAAACCTTCCGGTCATTCTTCGCCCATTCACATACATAGTACCGGCAAGATGGTATATAGATGCCATCAGGAAACTTATGATTGAAGGATTGGCATTCAAGGGTGTATTGCTTGAAATCGGAATCCTTACTGCAATGACCATTAGTATATTAAGGGTGGCATTGGCTAAGTTCAACGACAGATTAGAGTAGATATGGGAGTTTTACGTTCATTGATAATCAAGGAAATACGCCAGTTCAGACGCAACCCATTCATGCCAAAGCTGGTGGTGATGTTTCCGATTGCCATCGTTCTTGTCATGCCATGGATCACGACTATGGATGTAAAGGATGTGAGTGTCGGCATTGTTGACTATGACGGATCGGATGTTTCGCATAAGATCATTTCACGCATAGATGCTTCCGAATATTTGGAACTGAATTCCATATATCAGGACTATCCTTCCGCACTTGAAGATATGGAGGACGGTCGGGTAGATGCGATTCTTGAGATTCCGGATGGTTTCGGCAGAAGCATACTGTCCAAACCGGAAAAATTGAGTGTTTGGTCAAATGGTGTAAATTCATTGAAAGGCTCGCTCGGCTCCCAATATCTCATGCAGACTGTGATGCAATGTCTGAAGGATATCAGAAGTTCAAAAGGTCTTCAAATACCGGAGGGTCTTATAGAGACTACGAATCTTTATAATCCTACAATGGACTATAAGCACTTTATGATTCCGGCGCTTATGATCATGCTTCTTGTAATGATC
Organism: Bacteroidales bacterium; assembly: GCA_017442315.1. Lineage (GTDB taxonomy): Bacteria > Bacteroidota > Bacteroidia > Bacteroidales > UBA932 > Cryptobacteroides. The sequence goes on along the minus strand of JAFRZX010000091.1, from coordinate 2,610 downwards.
GGAGGTTTCCTTCCTGCACTGAATCTTGTGTCTGAAAAGGAGTTGGGCACCATTGAACAGATAAATGTGACTCCTGTCAACAGGTTTGTGTTTACGTTGTCAAAGTTGATTCCATTCTGGATCATCTGTTTCATTGATCTGGGACTTTGTATGACCTTGGCGCTGCTTGTGTATGGACTTCCGGTTGCCGGATCGGTCTGGGCCATTTTTCTTGCAGCAGCCCTGTTCATAATCGTGATGTCAAGCGTTGGAGTCATGATAGCAAACCTCTCTGATACTATGCAGCAGACGATGTTCATAATGCTCTTTGTCGTGCTGTCGTTCATACTTATCAGCGGTCTGATGACACCTGTAGAGTCTATGCCGGAATGGGCTCAGAAGGTAACGTGGTTTCTGCCACCGACATATATCATCAAGATATTCCGTATCGTATATCTCAAAGGCGCTAGTGTGGCTGAACTATGGACTGACTATGCGGCACTTGCCGGCTTTGCCGTACTGTTCTGCATCCTTGCTGCGATGACATATAAGAAAAGAGGATAATGAGATATCGACAAATTTCGATTTATATGAGTAAAGATAGTGTCTGTGAGTTGAATTTGCAATTTGCTACAAGATCTGCGAAAGAATCAGGAAATGATATTCATCACAATTCTTTGATGACATAGCAAGGATTGCCGACAGCCACCACATTGGATGGAATATCTTTGGTCACGACCGATCCAGCACCGATAGTCACGTTGTCGCCGATGGTGACTCCGGGAAGAATGGTGACGCTGCCTCCGATCCATACATTGTTGCCGATAGTGACGGGTTCTGCCCACTCATTGCGAGTGTTTCTTTCAACTGGGTCTGTGCTGTGACACCCCACAAATATAATCTTTTATTCAGATAAAAGATTGACTCCAGCGATAGAAAGCCATTCCTGACCGATGATTTATTTCTTAACAAATGTTATTGGAATGACATATGGTTAACATGTAGTTTTGCAGAAAAATTGTATAGAATGAAAACTCTCATTGTTTTTAACCATCCTTACGAAGGAAGTTATTGTAATGCTATTCTTGAGGCCGCGAAGAATGGCCTTGCTGAAAGCGGCCAGCCATGTGATGTGATGCATTTGGATAATGACGGATTCAACCCTGTAATGAATGCGACAGAACTCAAAGCATTCGCTATGGCCCGTACCATGGGTGCAGAAGCCTTGAAAGATCTTGATGCGATAACTTTGGATTATGCTGCAAGACTTCAGGATGCAGAGCATCTTGTTCTGATTTTCCCTGTATGGTGGGAGTTAATGCCTGCATTGATGAAGGGTTTTATCGACAAACTCATTTTTCCAGGCATTGCATATGGCTATAAGGACAATGGAATGATGAAATCAACATTGACCAATCTCAAGAAGGTGACAATCATATCTACTATGAACACCCCTGGGCTTATCTATAGGCTTATCTTCGGGAACGCTTTGAAAGGATCTTTGATAATGGGCACTTTCAAGAAGATCGGATGCAAGAGTGTGAAGTGGATTTCACTCAGTCGTGTAAAAGGTGCATCTCAAGAAAAGAGAGCCAAGTGGTTGAAGGAAATCAAGGACTACTTCAAGAAGGCATAATCATTTCTTTTGTAGATATCGACTTCTGATTCTGCTTAATGATACCGGTGTTATGCCGAGGTATGAGGCGATGTAACGCTGCGGAATCTGTTCAAGGATTTCAGGGTGATCCTGCAGAAGTGTTTCATAGCGTTCCTGTGGGGTGTCCTTGATTCTTGAGAGAAAGAGTTTCTGATATGAAGCCAGTCTATCCATGGCGAAGTGAATACCTTCCCAATGATGTTCAGGGTGAGATTCAATCCAGTTCTTGAAGTCAAGTCCGTTGATGACAACAATTTCTGACGGTAGGATAGTCTCGATGGCGTATTCACTTGGAGACATATTCACAAGACTCTCAAACGAAGCCACAGGTTGTCCAGGCATAAAGAATTGGAGTGTAATATCCTTGCCGTCAGCATTATACCATGAGCGTACACAACCGGATTTCACTACAAATATCTTTGATGCAATTTCACCGGCTGAAAGCAAGGTCTTTTTGGCAGATACTTGCTTGATTTCGTGTGGTATGTCTTTGAAAATCTGAGCAATCATACTGCAAAGATAGTTTATTTCATGATATATGAGCGAAGCGAGTTATGGATGGAAACAGAATGACAATCTTCTTCCATAAGGGCAAGTCGAGAGGAATGGGAGCTTGCTTACATTCCCGAAACGCAGCCTTAAATGCCCGTGAAACGGGAATTTGTTTTCCTTATTGCTTTTTTGCTATTACTAAATAACTCGAGTTGTTCAGTTTCTGATACTCTATATTTTGAAAACCACTATATGACAAAAAGCTTATAATCTCTTTTTTAGAATAAACTTTAACATCCCCCTCAGCACTGAATGGAATAAAAATGTTCATCAACTGGCGGACAGGGAAAGGCTTCCAAAAATCAGCCAATAGTATATGACCGTCAGTTTTCAGTACTCTATGGAATTCCTCCATCGCTTTCTGCGGATTAGGATAGTGATGAAAACTATCAGTACACATCAGCAAATCAAATTTACCATGT
>JAFRZX010000009.1 GCA_017442315.1 Bacteroidales bacterium | reverse complement strand
TTGGGCAGACAGATAAACGGCCATATGACCGGAGTGACAAAGAGGATCAGCCAGACAACCAGCAGTGTGGTCCAGACCGACAGCCTCCCTCCGAAGCCGGAGAGATCAGAACAGGAAAGTATGTTCGAATCTCTGGATAACATGTCCGTTCAGATGATCCGAGGAATGCACACCGGAATAGATGCGATAGACGGTAATCTGAACTTTGGGCTTCTTGATTCGCTGCTGACAGTGTCTTTGAAGGAGGCCGGACTGGACGGCCAACATAAGATAGAACTGATTACTTTCGCTGACTCTCTTGTGAATCTCAATGTCACTGTTGTGGAGAAAGGAGAACCTAAAGTACTTGCTTCGCTCTGCACGGATGGATATGTGCCAAGTGATGATGCTATTTCATTTGAATATGTCTTTGATGTTCAGGAAACGGCAATGTACAGACTGTGGATTGAGCCTGTTGGAAAGGCTGTCCTGAAGCAGATGACTGGAATCCTTGTCGCCTCTGTACTGATTCTTGTCGTCCTCGTTGCAGTCTTCCTGTATCTGATACATGTCATCCGCACTCAGAAGTCTCTCGACGAGATGAAGTCAGACTTTACCAACAATATGACCCACGAGCTCAAGACCCCGATATCTGTCGCGTATGCAGCTAATGATGCCCTGCTGAATTTCCCTGATGAAGACTCTCCGGAGCAGCGAAGGAAATATCTTGAGATATCGCAGAGCCAGCTGGAACATCTGAGCGGACTTGTCGAGCAGATCCTGTCTATGAGTATGGAACGCAGGAAAGGCCTGGTTCTTCACCGTGATGACATCAATCTTGCTGCATTGGTTGATGATATTGTGGAGAAACACAGGGTGAAGGCTGAAAAGGATGTGACATTCACTGTTGATATTCCTTCCGATTTCACCGTCAATGCGGACAGGATGCATCTAAGCAATATCCTGAACAACCTGATAGACAATGCCGTGAAATATTCCGGCGAAAAGGTCGCAATACACATTGCTGCCGAGGAAGACAGACTGACCGTCAGCGACAACGGCATAGGAATTTCACCATCGGACCTTAAGCATATATTCGAGAAGTTCTACCGTGCCCACACCGGCAATCTTCACGACGTGAAGGGTTACGGCCTCGGACTGTATTATGTCCATAGCATCGTAGAAAAGCACGGTTGGAACATCACAGTACAAAGCGAACTCGGCAAAGGCACCATATTTACTGTAACAGACATAGGAGATTGCCGGTCAAGCCGGCAATGACGTCATCCCCGACTTGATCGGGGATCTAAAGTTGACACAATGAGCGAAACCATCAACATACTCCTCGTCGAAGACGAACCAGATCTCGTTCTGATCATCCGCAATACCCTGACCAGCCAGGGCTTCACTGTCCGCACCGCTATGGATGGAGAGGAAGGACTGCGTAAGTTCTATGCAGAAAAGCCGGATGTCCTGGTCGCAGATGTGATGATGCCGAAGATGGACGGATTCACTATGGTAAGGCAGATCAGACAGACCGATCAGCAGACTCCCGTCCTGTTCCTGACAGCCAGATCTGCCATAGACGACGTTGTGGAAGGCTTTGAACTCGGAGCGAACGACTATCTCAAGAAACCGTTCGGAATGATGGAACTGATCGTCAGGCTGCGCTCATTGGCAGGGAGAAGGCAGGTTCAGACCGCTCCTGCTCCTCAGACATACAGGATAGGTGAATTCACGTTCCACCCGGACACCCTCCGTCTAGATTATGCCGGCACATCCGAAGAACTCTCGCCACGCGAAGCAAAGATCCTCGAACTTCTTTGTGCAAACAAAGGAGAGACCCTCTACACAAGACCTCTCCTTCTTGAAATCTGGGGCGACGACGACTTCTTCAACTCCCGCAGCCTTCAGGTATTCATCTCCAAACTCCGTCGCCGTCTCGAACCCGACCCACGCATCCGCATCGTGAACGTGAGAGGCGAAGGATATAAACTGCTGGTAAACGAATAAGAATTCCGGCCAGAAGACTCACGCCCTCTGACCGAAACGGTGCATATAACACTAATTATCTGGCTTCTACATCCTGCTTTTCTGCTGTTCACCCGCTCCTGTACCCTTGTATTTGCTTCTTGCACTATTGAAGTTGTACCTTATTGTCAGGACGAATTCTCTGGAATCAAACTCATTCTTCTGGTGAATCTCATAAATATCGCTGATCATACGCACAATATCGCCGCGACCTTTGAACAGATCAACGCCTTTGAGCTCAATACTTAATGCATCATTGAGGAATGATTTCCTAAGAGATATGTCCAGCTGATGCGTAGGTTTCTTCAATTCATATATATACTGGTTTCCTTTACCTGTGTAGTTATAATCCAGAGTAGCCATAAAGCCCTTAGGTATCTTGAATGTGTTTCCTAACCCCACAAATGGAATCGGCTTGCCAAGTTCCGCTGCCTTTCCAAGATAGTCTATTTCCAGCCACTGTTTCTGTACTCCGACATTCAGTCTCGGATACCAGAATGCTATTGTAGGAGAAGCCGACAGCATAGCCTGTACTCTCGGAATGTTCCTGCCAAAGTTAGTATAGTGCAGCATTATTATGTTCTCAAGATCCTCTGGTGCTGTTCCCCAGTGCAGAATCTTCCTTTGCTCCACCTGATAACTTGCGGAGAACTGAAGAAACTTCCAAACGGCAGCAAATGATAAATCGTGATTGATCTCAGGCACAAGGTAAGGATTTCCCTTTGTGTAACTATATCTGTCAATATACTGGATGGCATTTGTCAGATTCCGATATGAAGGTCTCGATGTCTTTACTGCATAACTGAGCTGGAACTGAAACTTACCGGCCTGAGCATTGAATGATGCATTAGGATAGAAATTACTGTAGGTACGGCTCTGATCTTCCTGAAGAATGTCGTTTTCGTAATAATTGAATGAAAGGTATTCATACCTTACTCCTGCTGATATGCTTCCGAATTTCAAAGGATACATATATTCCACAAAGGCATTGGCGTTGTCTTCCTGAATT
>JAFRZX010000090.1 GCA_017442315.1 Bacteroidales bacterium | reverse complement strand
TCACTGCGACCACCGATGGCAATATCGGAGTTTGCTCCCTGCTTCCTTCTTCCGGCAAATAGGTAACATAATTTACCTCATTTTCCTGCAAGGTCTCCCTGACCGGGTCACCCTCCAGCCTTTCGATATAACCGGAATCCAGATAGGTTCCGGCTGTTGTATTGGTGGTTCCGAAGTCTATGGCAAGGGGCATATTGATTTCCAGAAGCTTTCTAACCTGAAAATCCATAACCGGAACCATATAGAAGCTTAGATGCTCCGGTATCGTATCATAATCCGTTTCATACAGGCGGTAAAGCCATTCTGACTGCGCCCTGTCCATACAGTACAGCTGATAGCTTTTTATCGGTGATTCTTCACATATCATCTCTGCGGTCTTAGTCAGATACAGATAATCTGTCTGTTCTCCAAACTGCTGCAGTTGAAATATAGCACAGAGCTTATTCCCACTGACAAGTAATGCATTCGTGTTGGCAATCTCACTCTGATAACCAATCGTAAAGCAGTCAAAATAGGTAACCGCAACCTTATCATAGGTCACAATCTTGGCACAGCCCTTAATATTATGGGGCATGGCATGGACGACAGCTTCCTGCAAAAGCTCCTCAATACGCTTAATTCCAACTTCGTTATGTTCCCTGATAAACAGATGATTTTTTCTTCCACGAAAGCGCATAATCTGGCGTATTAGCTCATCCTTATCAAGCGGTGCCTGTATGCCGTTAATAATCTGTTCCTTCCAGCAAATATCTCTTAACTGAAACGTTGTCATAAGCTCCAGTTCTTCCCTTGTGTAATATTGGAGCTTCTCAGCCTTTCTATTCTTCTGATTCAGTGTATAGGTATATTTATCCATCCTGTAAACATCCTTTCACATATTCTGATACTGCATCGTAATTATTCAGTATCTTCATAATTACGATGCAAAAATCCATCTTAAATTGCTTCGCAATGGGATTTTTGCTCTCTTGAATCATGTTCTTACGGTCTCAGCAGCAAGTGCTTCGACCTGCCCTGAATAGCCACACTGCTTCAATAAATTGCGATTTCATCAATCTTCATCGTGTCATCTACACCAATAATTCCAAAATGATACTTCCAAAAGACACGAAGATGATAGCTAACCGGCAGGAACATATCCTCTATCAATTGCAGCATTCTTTCGTCTGTCTTATTTTTATCCATTTTCAGGTACAAGAGAAGCTTTTTTCGTTCTGCCTTAATCTGATACAACACTGCATTCGGAAACATTACAAGAAGTGCCCGTCGAAAAGTCATAACGGAAGCTCCTGTCTGTATCTGATTCAGTACCAGTGTTGCGATTCTGCTTCGCTTTTCAAAAGGAATCAGCTTGAATTCCTCTGCTGCCCTTTTCCAATAGGTACCATTCTCAATTTCCTGTGTCAGCTTTCGTATATAAATATCACGTTTGGAAACACCATGATAAATATCTGCATGCAGAATCATATGCAATGCCGCATCAATCAGGTATTTCTCAAATTCCGGATACTGCCTGTTATCTTCAGCCAGAATATACTGGAATATTTCTGCAAAACGCACGAGCAGATTCAGCTCGATCACAGCTTCCTCTACTTTTGTTTCATTCAGATAGGAAAATGCCTGTTCATAAAAGGGACTATATTCTCTTGCCTGACAAAAGAGCAGCTCCTCTTCTCTCTTTCCCTGCTGTTGTGCCTTCAATGCGATATCCCATAAAAAGTTCACACTGTTTCCTCCTTATACGAGCTTACCGATGCACAGATATTCCGGGAAAATCTTCTGCACCTGTGTTACCAGAAAGCTCATAATATCCTCATTCAGATAATCTTCCAGATTCTTAGGACTAAAATGCAGCATCAACACCTGCTGTACGCTTCCAACACGTATCTCGTCCTGTATGAATCCGTCCATATTGTAATTGTATTCTTCATAACCCTCAGGCGCACTCTCCTGAAGCTCATAGCCTTGAAACTCCAGTCCGCCACCGGCTGGAAACGCCTCGATTAATCGTGCCATCTCAGCCTTTGTCTTAATGCTTTTTCGATACATTTCCGTAATACTGCCGGAAAAGCTCTCCTTATATCCATTAGACAGAATCGGATATAGATATTTTTCCTTTCCTGTTGCCTTATTTACCTGATATAAGTGCCATTCCTGTGGTCTGTCCATTGGACAGGTAATATATAAATCACCATTCAG
>JAFRZX010000089.1 GCA_017442315.1 Bacteroidales bacterium | reverse complement strand
TCCGGGAATGCGGAGTTAATGACTGCGCCGCTTGCAGCAGGTGTATCCGGGATGACACTGACCGGGCTGGGAATGGATACAGGGATCAGCAGCCGGATCAATACAATGGCCCAAAGGGCATAGGAAAACACCTTTGGTGCCTTCTTCAAAATCAGTCTGGCAGCCAAGACAATTAGAATAACAAAGCTGGCGACAAGATTGATCCGAAGCAATTCAGGCAAGAAATTCATAATCTCCTTCATAGAATTACCTCCTCATGCCCTCAATAAGCTTCTTCAGCTCGTCTACCTCGGCATCACTCAGCTGCTTTCGTGTACCGAACGCAGCCAGGAAAGCAGGCAGTGAGCCACCAAAAGTCTCCTCAACATAAGCTTCGCTGTGCCGAGCGTAGTATTCCTCCCGAGAGATTAGAGATGTGACGACACCGTTTTCCTTCTTGAATAAACCGCGGTCACACAGACGGTTCAGAACTGTATGAGAAGTGGTCTTCTTCCAGTTAAACTCTGCCAGACCGATTTTTGCCAGCTGGCCGGAAGTAATCGGCTCCTTCTCCCAGATAATATCCGCAAACCGGGCTTCAGCAGTGCCCATTCGTAAATCAGACATAAGAAAACCTCCAAGTACGACAGTTTGTAGTACGTATCTATATACTACAGCCTGTAGTACCTTTTGTCAATGGCTGGAAACAAAACTTAAGAAAAGGTTCATAAAAGAAGCGCAGCTCCCGAAGAAAGGAGCTGCGCTCGATGACGGATTGATGATCATTTACCTTTTCTGCGAAGGAGATATGCAATGATTACACAGGCAATGATTCCGAGCCCGTAAGGAATGACGTGCAGAAATGCTACCCAAGCAGGGGCGCTATAGCATGAATGTGCAATACCACAGAGCATATCACGGTAATTATAGGCAACTACTATGCACATCAAGTGCGAAAGTACTAGTGCTGCAACAAACATCAGATTGCTAACCTTTTTCATCATAAATATGCTCCTTTCTTCAAGTTAATTATCTCTCTGCGTATATCGGGTAAAAATCAATTGCTGCCGGGGATGCTGAGCTTGCAAGACTACCCCAAAGTTCTTCCCAGGTATGCATAGTGTCATGTGTTAAAGCATAATGAACAATGCGTTTGTGCTCTGCATTTACTACCAAAGGTGTTCCGGAGGCCTCATATTTCATCAGGTACTCAAAGGTTCTGGTATACTCAACTCCGCTATCTGTAAAGGAAAGCGTGTAAGTGTTCCCATCGAAGGTCAGGCGATAGAGATTCAAAAAAGGATAGTCTTGATTGAAAGCCTCAAAATAAGCCGTATCGCACCGCTCGGGATCCAATGTTTGATAATGTGCTACGACAACCGAAGCCTCTTTACCCTTCTGAGTATCTTCATAGAAGGTCTTCCATACATCCTGTCCATGGGTAGCGACCCCATCTTCCATGACTACATAACCGGCTTTGATGGCATCATTCAGCGCAGTGTCAGAACATCTTCCAGGAGGACTGTAGGTGCAAAGCCAAGGTCCTTCATCTTTAGATACCATCATAACGACAGATAGATCAGGGTATTCCTTAAGAGAATACACTTCCCAGTCGATGGTCCTTTTCAGGTCAGGCTCCTTGAACTCAAATATAAGCTTTTCAGCTGTGACACCCTCTCCGGTGTTGTCCGTCAGAAGATATCGATAGGTATTGCCATCTATCGGGAGCAAGAGTGCTCCTGCATGAAGTCCCTGCAATTTGGTATCAGTTGGTACCATAACTAATGAAGCATGGATGTCAGTTTCTTCAACCATTATGCAGCCGTCCTTATATACCAATCTACCGGTGGAAACCAACTCATTACTGTTATAGACTTTCTTATCAACATAGAGATAGCCGTCTGCCTCGTTCATCCGCAGATAATAGTCATGGTATCCTCGGTCTATCAGACTATAGCT
>JAFRZX010000088.1 GCA_017442315.1 Bacteroidales bacterium | reverse complement strand
GATGGTGTCAATTATCCGGAAGATAGCAAGAGGCCTTTCCGATGTATGTTCATCAGGGATGAGAAGTTGAAGGAAGGTCAGAGGGTAACTTTGAGACTTCTGGAGACTTACGAAGAGAATGGAGTCCGTCTTCCGGCGAATTCACATCTGAATGCGATCTGCAAGATAGGCAACAGGCTGGAATTGAATGTAAAGAGTGTGGAAATGAACGGGAAGATCATCCCGCTGAATCTATGTGCTTATGACACGGACGGATTAAAGGGTATCTATTGCCCGGAGACATCATCGAACAAGAATGCGAAAAAGGCTGAGAACGACGCTTTGAGTGCATCCGGAGCGACATTCGGAGGGCTGGTCGGAGACATTGCGAATACGATCATCCGCACTGGAGTAAATATCGCGAGGTCTTCTTCCGGAGAGGTGTCGGTGAATGTGTCATCGGGATATGAGTTTTTTCTGGTAAAATCTGAACGGAGGTAAATGATATGAAGGGATTGATGAGTATTGTGATTATGTGTTTGTTGGGGTGCAGAGGTATGGCTGCGGAGGGGTGTGATACTCTATCAGTGTCGCTTACGCAGACAGTGCACCTTCGTTTTGCGTCTGAACTGAAATATGTGAATCTTGGAAACAGATCGATGGTGGCGAAGATCATCGACGGAAGTAAGGATATTGTTGCGATCAAGGCTCGGGAGGCATTTGATTACTGTACGTCGGTAACCTGCCTGGAGTCGAACGGACAGATGCACACTTTTGTAGTGAGGTATGATGAATATCCTTCATCACTTTTGATTGACACCAGAGGGAAGGAGCGTGCCGGGATTGAGACGGTGTCAGAGATTGCCGATATATCCGGACAGGGTAAGGAACTTTATCATCTGGGATGCAGCGGATATGACATTTCCCTGCAATGCGACAACATCTTCATCAAGGATGATATGCTGTATATCTCCATTTCGCTGAAGAACGGGTCGCAGGTGAGTTATGAGTTTGATGACCCGCGATTCTCGATCGAGAGCAGGAAGAAGACTAAAAGAAGTCTGGTGTATGAGAAGAGCGTGATTCCTCGTTGCGTGTATGGTATGGGAGCGGTGGAGCCGGATGGAGAAGGACATATCGTGTTTGGCTTCGACAAGATTTCGCTTGTGAAGGGACAGGTGCTCCGGATATTCATATATGAGACTGGAGGGTCAAGGAATTTCGTGCTTACTTTGGGAATGAACGATATAAACAAGGCAAGAAGGATTTAGGCCTTCTTATTATTGTTTTCCTGAAAGAGCTGGAGGGCGAGATCGACATCCACGATGATTTTCCTGCCGTTCTGGGATATGGCTTCGGTGATCACATTATCTTTGAGATGTTGAGCTGTGGAATGAGCACAGCCAAAGAGGTCGCAGATGCCTTTCAATCCATAGACATAGCGTTTGACCGGAATCGGTTCCTGAGCAGGCTGCTCTTGTTTATCGGCAAAGCAGGATGCCACCAATGCCTGGAATTGCGATACGGTGAGCATCATCAAAGGGGTGTCTGATTTAATATTCTCCATAAATTACTCCATCTTTACTGTGTAGGCAAAGGTGGAGTAATTTCTTTAATTCGCAAATTTTTACAAGTATTTTGGAGTCTTTTAGAGTTTCATACGGTTTTTCGGGGAGTTTAAAATAAATTTTATGGTGGCTAAAATTTATTTTAATGTCGGTGTAAGAGGATAAAAAAAGTGATATGATTATAAAAAAGAGAAAAATCTTCAGGCATTTCGCCACATAAATTTGGAGGTCGCCGCAGGCTTCCCATATTTTTATGGCAAAAACGATATGGGGTGCTTTATCATTGTGTTGTTGGTCTGTGTCGGTGCAGCACTGATTGCAAATTCGAGGATCATCAGATGGCAGCGAAGGGCTGCGAATGCATATTTCATAATTGCTCAGAAGGCCACTACTACAGAGGAACGCGAATGGGGCTACCGTAATGCCTATATGTGCGGACATCCGAAAGCGAAGTTCTTCTACATATATGCTGCAGCTGATGCGTTCAGCGGAAGGAAGCCACTGACGCCGTTTGTCATTCATCTGGAGGATGGTGTGGATGTGACGGCCATATTCTATGATTATTATATACGGGAGCGGCATATATCATACGGCAGCGAGAGACAGCAGGAAGTCACCCAGAGGGTGCTGGAACTGAAGGATGGCGAGAATCCTTCATCTGACCTGTATTCGGAGGCATTGAGGACTCTTGAGGGGTATCTGGGCGAAAACTGGAGATGCGGTACCGGGCCGGTCATCATATTTATGCCTTGCAGCGGAGAGCAGGCACATTTTCAGAGGTTTGATTCTTTATCCAGGAGTCTGAAATGGCGGTATAAGTACAATACGGACATCGAGGCAGTGCAATATACCGGTGTACGGCGAAGCAAGCATAGGAGCCGCAACCGGAGTGCAATAGAATCCAATTCCAATATTGTTATTTCTCCGAAGATCATCGGGAAGGAGGTGGTTATCATTGACGATGTGATAACGACAGGGAGCAGTCTCAGGGAGTTTGCAAGTGAGTTGCGGACCTATGGCGTGAGGGTCAAGGCGGCTGTATTTCTTGCCCAGACAGCGAAACTTCCATCTGACAAAGAGATTCACAGGCATATAAAAAGTGCGGACTGACTATCTGCTGCATAGTCAGTCCACACTTGGATGTCATACGGTTTTTCTGTCGGAAAATTTGTTCATTGCATCTGCTTTTGTCTTGTCGGTGATGGCGATGTATGGCCGCATTGCCGCTTCGTTGGCGTGTCCTGTGATCTTGCGGATCACTGTGGTCGGGATGCCCATTTCGAGGGCGGCACAGATGAATGTTCTTCTGCCACCGTGAGTGCCGAGGACAGCCCATTTCGGATGGACTTCATCGTATCTGGCGTTGTCCTTATAGTAACTGTACTTTACCGGAGTGGTGAAGCCGCATAGTTCGCAAATATCTTTCAGGTATTCGTTCATCTTCTG
>JAFRZX010000087.1 GCA_017442315.1 Bacteroidales bacterium | reverse complement strand
GTTAAAGTGCAGATTATCAGTTCTTTAATGTTTTTGTGAAATTCGGGAAAATTGCTGAAAATGTCCAAATAAAATAGTTTGTGTTCCCTCAGTGTTCCCAAGAATTAAAGAAAAATCATTAAATTAGCCGTGTAAAATTTAGATTTTGTTTTGATATGGCTAAGACAAAAGATGATTTGTGTTCCCAAAATCTCGATCTGAGGGTAGGTAAGGTCGCCAGCTGCACGATAAAGTTGAAGTTGGATGTTCGTCACGAGCAGAATGATGAGTTCTGCCCGGTGTCGCTTTATTTCTTCTTGAATGGTGCCAGATGGTATTATCCTCTTGGTGACAGGATGACCCGTGAGGAGTTTTATCTTGTCTCCCACGCGACGGGAAAGGGTCGTATCTCTATGAATGCTCAAGGCGAACGGCCGTATGATATAAAGCTCAGACTAGAAGAGGTCTTTGAGATGTACCTTTCAAAGTTGCAGCAGCTACATAAAAGAGGACGGCTGACAATTTCCTCTATCAAGACAATGGTAACCGGTGGTACGGGAGGTGATGGGCAGGACTTCCTTTCCGTATGGGAGTCCGAAGCACAGAAGAAATCGATAGGAACTCGTTATAATTATTTAAATGCCAGAAATTCATTTGTAAAGTATCTCGGTCAGGTTCCTGGGTTCAATGTCACGGTTGCAGAAATCAGAAAGTGGCACGATAAGTTGCTTGAGGATGGTTTGAAAAAGACAACAGTCGGTATCTATCTCAGGGCTTGCCGTGTGATCTGGAATGCCTGTGAGAAATACGGGTATGTTTCTCGCGATGATTACCCTTTCGGCAAGGATGAGGACAAAGTTACTATTCCTAAAGGTGCTACAAGGCGAGAGTGCTATCTGGATGTGGATCAGATGACGGAATTATATCAATGTTTCCTTGAAAAGCGTTATCCGGAAGATTGGGATACGGATTGGCGTGAACACACTCATGAATCTCTTGGTCTTTTCCTTGTGCAATACCTATGTAATGGCTTCAATCTGGCAGATGCAGCGAGACTTGTGTATGATGATCACTATTTCAAAAGCGGCAGAAAGTCTTTCCGTTTCATCAGAAAGAAGACAGAGGACAGATCGGACACGGAGATTGTGATTCCGATTATAGAGCCGTTGCAGAAAATACTTGACGAGATTGCCGCAGAACCGATAAAAGGTTCATTGGTATTCCCTCAGATATATGCTGGCGAACAGAATCCGGAAGGAATGAAGGCAAGAGTTTCGCAGGAAAATCAGAATATCCGCAAACGCTTGGGCCGTCTTGTCAAGACAATGGGATGGGAAGTCGCTCCGTCCGGAACATGGTGCAGACATAGTTTCGCAACTAATTTAAGCCACGCCGGAGGAGTGCCGAAGGAATATATACAGGAAGCGATGGGGCATTCTGTGATGAGCGGAACAGTGACAGACCGATATATTCAGACATATCCTCTTGCCCGTCAGATGGAGTTCAACTCTAAACTGCTCAAAGTTGGGAATCAGGTGGATATAATGGGGGAACTTCAAGGACTCACCCCGGATCAGATACAAGCTTTGATTGAGATGGTGAAGAAAAATAAATCATAAGATTACGAATCTGAGAAGAAATCTATAACTTAGTGCCATGAACGAGATACAAGATATACAGAGCCTCTATAATGAAGTGAGGGAGATAATCGCATCTGCGAGGCAGAATGCGACTCGCAGTGTGGACTTTTGTCGTGTGCAGATGTACTGGAGTATCGGTAAACGTATTCTGGAGACAGAACAAGAGGGAAAGGAAAGAGCTGAGTATGGTTCTTACTTGCTGAAGAACCTGGCAAAGAAGCTTGAGCCGGAATATGGAACAGGCTTTTCGTATCGTCAGTTGCAGTTTTGCAGGCAGTTTTATCGTATGTATCCAATTGCGAACGCACTGCGTTCACAATTCAACTGGACTCAATACAGATTGCTTCTTGCAATTCCAGATGATTATAAAAGAGAGTATTACGAGCTTGAGGCTGTTAACAATGCTTGGACAGCTCGCGAGATGGAGCGTCAGATCAACAGTCAATTATATGAACGCCTTCTGCTCAGTAATGATAAGGAAAGCGTGTTGGCCGTTGCTCGCAAAGAAAGAATACCTCAGCAGCCACAGGAGATAATAAAAGATCCGATGGTTTTGGAATTCCTTGGTCTGGAACGTAAGGCAGAGTATTATGAAAAAGATTTGGAGCAGGCTCTTATTACACACCTGCAGAAGTTTTTGTTGGAGTTGGGCAATGGCTTTACTTTCGTTGCTCGTCAGAAAAGAATACTCATAGAGGATGATGAGTTTTTTGCTGACCTTGTGTTTTACAATCGCCTGCTGCGCTGCTTTGTGGTAATAGAACTTAAGACTGAGAAACTGACTCATCAGGATCTTGGCCAGTTGCAGATGTATGTGAATTATTATGATCGTGTCGAGAAGACTCCGGATGAAAACCCTACCATAGGAATTCTTCTCTGTACCGCAAAAAATGATACTGTGGTCAAGATGAGCCTTCCAGAAAACAATTCATCCATATTGGCAAGCCAATATCAGTTGTATCTTCCTACACAGGATCAGCTTAAAACCGAGGTGGAGTCATTGATTCGTATTACAAGCGAAACAGAAAATCAGGAAAAATAGCATAAATGAAATTATAGAAAATGTGCCATTATTAGGGAGATTGGTTTTTCATGTGACAATTCGGGAAAAGTTTGTATATTAGAGGTCACTCATCACAAAAGATGGGTGACTTTTTTATGGAAGATAATTATCTGATACAGTCCAAGATACATACTAGAGCAATAGTCTCTGTAATGACCAGGATGGTCAATAAGAAGCAGGCAAGTATCGCTGATTACCATGACTTATATCATCATTGGCAGTTGTTGATGAACATAAACGCTCCGATGTATGAGAATATGTCGGATTGCAATCGTGGCGAGCATTTAGAGGTGACCTTGACGAAGTTGCGTCAAAACATGTTGGACTATACTGCCTGTGCTAAGTCGTTGCTGAATGACTTGGTCGAGATAATGTCTTTATATACTCCCAATGCAGATCTTTTCAAGAGCCTTTATGCGGATACATACGGACTCCGTGAAATGATGGAAAGGCATTTGGATGAAAGAGAAAAGTTGTTCCAGCCTATGGCTGAGCGGAATGCTTTAAGAAGGGAGGTGGACAAAGAACTAAATATGTTATTGTATAGTCGTGGCCGTAATGAGGATAAATTTCGCCGTGAGTTGGAGGAACTTGAAGATAAATATGGGATTACGATCAATTATGATAATATTCAGTACTGGTTCACTAGATCAAAAGATTATTATGAAGAGTATGATCAACAATACAAGGAGTTCCTTTCTTATAAGGGCCGTTGTCTTGTTTCAGTACAATATGATTGTGGATTATCATCATGTCAAATCGCAAAAAGAATATACGATGTGTTAGATAAAGATTTAAGAAATAATGACCCGTCTGTGTTTGTGTATGCTCAGCGAAATGAATTCGTTCATAACGAAGTGACCCATAATACAGAGAACGTTTATGAAAATCATTATCATCAGCATAATCAGATTACACAAAATAATAAGACTATTAACCATACTGTAAATAACACTTCCTTGAACACTTTTAATGTTCACTCTGAGAAGCACGATCATTATTCTACAATGAATCTGTACCTTGAGCCAAAGTCGAAAAGGCTGACTGCAGGAAAGGTCTATATCAGTCAGGATATATGCAGTAGTTTCTATCGTTCAGGAGCAGTCGGACATATCTTCAAGAACTGTAATGAGGAGTTATTCTACCAGCTGATGAATCTGAATTTTCCTGCTCCGGGAACAGTTCTGAAACTTACATATACTGACGGTTTGTACTATATGCTTGATGTGCTTAAGGATTTCCTTCTGGACGAGGAACATACCCAAGATTGGATTACTGAAATCCTGACTTATTTCAATAAAAAGTAC
>JAFRZX010000086.1 GCA_017442315.1 Bacteroidales bacterium | reverse complement strand
TCATAATGCAGATAGGCAGTCGAAATCAGATTCGCTTGAAAATCCTTTTCAGAAAATGCACATATCTGAAATGATACATCTTCTCTTCCATCGGAGTAAAATACCAAATGGCAGTCATAATAGACAGCATCATCTTCAATATACTAACGATTGAGATAGCTCTTCTCTTCGCTTAGGCGAACAACAGCACCGCGTTCAGTGTAGCATACTGCACCAGAGGAAATAACCACCATTGCGATGATCACAAGGTTGACAAGTAGGAAGAACCATTTCTTCATATGAGGGAGTCCTCCCTTCTGATTTCCATGGAGAACCTCCTGTAGATTTGTTTATCTGTTCTGACTTGGTTTGTAGAAGTACGGCCCACACAAACCGTTCTCATGTGTCTTAATGTATGTCCAGCTTTCATCAGCAGCTATCACATAACATTCAGTTAGGTCATCAATCTCTGCTGCTGTTGGAGACTGATAGGCCGGTTCATGCGGACCGTCAACAGGCCAGGGCTCATAGTATCGGGCGTTGGTCTTATCCTGCGCATCAAAGGCTTTGCGGGCTTCATCACCGATGCCAAATGAGTCAACAGGCAGCAATTCCCAGGAAAATACATGCCAGATGTAATTGCCGGTGCTGGTGACATACTGCTTAATATCTTTCTTGGCTATGCCAGCTGCGAACACCTTCATCCATCTCTTTTCGAAAGGACTGAGGGTGCGGATATTGTTATTTCTCATAAATAATCCTCACAAGGCTGAGCTATTTCCTGTCGGTACTGCTTGACCATCTCATCAAATGCTCGGACATACTTATCCAGCCGCTGCTGCTCCTCTGGCAACTGAAGTTCTGGCTTTCGTGACCCACTGACACGAACCCATGAGTTTGAACCTGGGTATGCTGGCCCATATGCGCGCAGGAATTCACCACCCAGCTGGGGGTATTTCGCTTTCATCCATGCAATCTCGTTCAAAGTGAACATGCTCGCCTCAAAATCAAAGGTTTCCAGTGTGGGGATTGTATCAAGAAAATCGAGGCAGCGATCCTTCAGGCGGATATCCTGCAACCGTATCTCCTTTATAGCAGGGAGATGTGAAAAACCTTGCAGCGAAGTCATTGGATGGCAGCTCTCAGCACCGCCTAAATACCACACTGTTTCCAAAGCGGGAGCTGTGTCAAGCAGGGTCGGCGTTTCGGTCAGCTTCTTGCAGCTGTCGATGACAAGAACACGAAGCTGCTTGTTCTCGCTCATATTCCACAGCCGTTCACATCGACAATCGGCTATTGCAAGAAACTCAAGTGCTGGCAAGTCACCCAAAGGCGAGAGATCCTTTACACGGGATGCCCATGACAGATGGATTCCCCGATATGTGCTGCCATATTCCCGAACGAAGTGTTCTAATCCTGCCTGTGTGATGTTGTTCAGATCAATCACGTGCTTGCTTCGAGGATAGGCTTCCATTTCAAAATCAATCTCATCGGGCGTCAGCGGAGCAAGTTCGCCACTGTTTTTCTTTCTTCCGCGATAAGCAGCAAGTTGCCGGTCAGCTTGTTCACAGTTATAATCATCACGCCACATATAGCCTACACTCCTTGATTATCACTCGCTACTTAAAAATGAGATTCGTAGAAAAAGAAGTTATTGCCAAGGGGTTCAACATAGTAACGATTGTCACCATTGTTTTCTTGATATTGGTAGCCTGTACCGGATTCGGTAAGTTCCTCACACGGGCCAGCGACATCAACGGCACAAAGATCACCATCGGGTGAGTAGAAAATTCCGTAGTAATGGGTGCTGGGACCCAGTCCATACCCTTTTCCTTGAAAATCAACATAGTCTTTCGCAACATATACAGTTTTGACTATGCT
>JAFRZX010000085.1 GCA_017442315.1 Bacteroidales bacterium | reverse complement strand
GATATACTTACGGCCACGCACTTTGGCTGCCGTTACACCCTTTGCCGAGCCTGACATCTCGTCAAAGGCGATTGAAGGAACATACTTCATGATTTGTTAAGTTTGAATGTTAATATTTTGTGTTTTACGCGCGTTTGCTATTATTTGTCTCTTACAGCGAAGAACATCATGAACGGAGTATGGCCAGTGGCAGTATTAGTAGAAGATGGTGCAGGAATAGTTATCACACCGTTTTCCACCCTGCCAATGAAAGTACCGGCACCGGGAATGTCTGCCTGATGAGGGAAGCCAGTGAGAAATACATCTACATTGACATCTGTTGGGAATCCCTCCAGGTTGATGATCATATCCTTGTCAAGATAACGGCCATATTCCGAAAACTCTGCGTGGAAGAAACACCATCCATCTTCTACAACACAACAGACATCTGATTCATACATATCTGTATTTGTGTAGGTAATTGTAAGTTTTGTCACAGATGACTTCTCTATTTTCGATCTCTTGCCCTTCTGGACGTAGAGGGTGGAAAGAATGAAAGTTACGCTTTCCATCTCATCATATATAGGCAGCTTCTCGATACATATGGTATTCTTATCCTTGATCCAGGTCGTCAAGCAGGTACCAACCTCATAAAGCGTCTCGTAACTCATTCCCTGCCACTTGAGTTGTTCTGACCTCATAAAGCAAGATGAGTTGGAACTCTTTCCAAAGGCAAGGTCCGGAACATAAATCTCCAGAACGGAAGCATTTCTATAGGCTTCGTTCTTTGGATCTATTGTGAACAAGGCGTTCATAACGATTACCTTCTCTGACTGATAGTCCTTTATCTCAATGGCTGAACAGCCGAAATTATTTCCTGTCGAATAAATCATAACATCATCAATTATCTGTCAATGAATACTCCTGTTGAATGTACCTCAGTAGGTTTCTCGTAAGATCCTCCTCTTTTCTTAAAAGAAATTTCGTATTCTCCCAGCCACTCCATTACATCAATCAAATATGTCTGAGGCTCATAATTATTCTCTGCAGTAGCACGTCCGAAAACATAAGACTTACCTTCAATGAAATCTGCACGCTTTTCCTTTAATATGAATGTCGTACTTGCAATGTCGTCATCACCATAGAGGATTACATCTGCCGAGCAGATTGCAGATCCAGGAGATAACTCAAAATCAAGTCCTTCTCCGTTCGAATCTTCTACAACATCATCTTGAGTCACACGGGAGCGAGGTATGTACTCCTGAGCATAGGCTGTCGAACTTTCCTTGCAGACGGCACTTATGGCCATTGATTCACCTGTGAAACCGGTCTTCTTGTCGAGCCAGTAGAACTCGCAGAAGTATTTCTTTCCTGCCTCCGGAGCAACGCCCATGACGGATGTGTAAAGTGCAGTCAGATCGGCATCGCCCCAATCAGGAGCGAGACCAGGAGTGATGATCACTGTCTGACCCCAGCCGGAAGATACTCCTGGACTGAGGGCCGGTGACATCTTGAAGACGAGGACATGACTTTCGGAAGGCTGCTGCAGACCGGTGAAGATGATCATATCCGGAGAGATCCAAAGGTCGTCATACAAGACTTCCGGAACGTCGCAGATGTAGTCCGGTGCATCGGTCAGCATCGGTTCTCCGACCATCTGAAGGTTGGAATTGATACGGACGAAGGCGTTGTGTGCTGTCATTTCGGCTGCGGTACCCAATGTGGAGATG
>JAFRZX010000084.1 GCA_017442315.1 Bacteroidales bacterium | reverse complement strand
GCAGCCGTCCTTATATACCAATCTACCGGTGGAAACCAACTCATTACTGTTATAGACTTTCTTATCAACATAGAGATAGCCGTCTGCCTCGTTCATCCGCAGATAATAGTCATGGTATCCTCGGTCTATCAGACTATAGCTGGCTCCGTTAGCATAATCGTGAATGATGACACGGTTGTCGATTATCCCTGATCCGAAACTGACCTGGGAGCAGATTTCTGGTACACCATCACCGGTTAAATCACAAAAATAAGCACTCCAGATTGGCATGCCTGTATAGAGCGTAGTAATTCCGTGCTCTGTGATAGCATCCATCTTTTCGGGATACCAACGGAAGGTAACATCCGGGAATTCTGGAATGTTAGCTTCCATTCTTCCATCCCATTGCATCTCGGATGGATTGAGGGAATAATCAAACCATTGTTCAACCGTAACCCTTTGGGTAAAACTGAAATCTAACATTAGTTCTCTTGCGGTTTCTGGATTTGTGATTGGATAACTGAAAGAAGGTTTCACTCCATCATCAATCCATATTTCAGAAAAATCAAAAGAAAAATGCAAGTGTAAACTGTCATCTATCGAAATGGTAAAAGTGTGATCCCGATTCTCATCTCTGCTTTGAGAGATTGAATTGCCGCCCACTTTGATTTTGTCCATTGTTGCAATAAAACGGTTGATTTCGCTTTCATTGCAGGTAATGGAATCTTCATAATATCGAACAGTCATAGAGTGAATATCTTCCAATGTATCACTCAAGTTAACTTCATCAATCTTCCATTTGGTTAGTGAAGTGCCTGTCGGATCAGTTAGGAAGCAGACTGCGACCACAACGCAAACCACAAGGGCTGTGATGATGATCCAGAATGCAGGTTTCTTGTAGTTCATCACGGACTTGACCCGTTCTTTTACACCAACCTCGCCAAAGGCCAACGGACAGGCTGCAATTATTCGTCTATTAACTGCACACGCAACCAAAGCCTGGGTGTAGTCCGCTCTCTGCTCGTTTCCAAGTTCTGCGATCACCTTTTCATCACAAGCAAGCTCGATGTCGCGGCACAGCAGGATATAGGCAATCCACATCAGCGGATTGAACCAATGGATAGTTAGCAGCAGGAATCCTAATGGCTTCCACCAATGATCCTTTCGGCGGATATGAGCCTGTTCATGAGCAATCACATGACCTAGGCTCTGATCATCCATGCCATAGGGAAGATAAATCTTCGGTTTCAGGATGCCCAGTACAAACGGAGAGCTTACGGTCTCACATTGAAATAGATTATCCCTAAAAATGACTGCCGTTCGGAGTTTTCTGCGTAGAACGATGAAACTCATTAAGGTATAGATGGACATTGCTGCAATACCTGCATACCATACTAGACTCATTTTTACCATGCTCCACTGGACAGAGTCCATACTGTCATCCAGATCCATGGTAACAAAGCTTCCATAATTGGGATTCGTAATGATATCCAGTTGTGCCTCTCCGTGGCTGTATTCCGGTTCCGCTTGAAGAAGCTGATCGGATACCGTTTCAACAGAAGGGACTAAGCTTAGAGGGCTTTCAATTGAGAATGGCATCAAGAGTCGAAGCGCAACAATACCCCATAACGCGACATTGACCCATTTCGGAGCCTTTTTCAGGATCAAACGAAGACCAATCACTACGAGGATTAACCAGCTCGCGGTAATACTTGTATTCAGAATATTGGAGAAGTCGATAGCTTTCTCAAACCATTCGATCATTTTGATCCTCCCCCCTTCCGGATACGGTCGATCATCTTCTGAACCTCATCCAGGTCTTTCTCAGACATGTCCTGGTGTTTCGTGAAGGCAGCAACAAATGCCGGCAGGCTACCACCGAACTTGGATTCAACGAAGGTCTCGATCTCTGCCTTTTCCACTTCCTCTTTTGAAATGAGAGAAGTAACAATACCGTTCTCAAGCTTGAGAACACCCCGTTCACCAAGCCTCTTTATGACGGTATAGGTAGTCGTACGCTTCCAAGCCAGTTTCTCCTGACACAGTTTCACCAATTCCAAGGAAGACACAGGTTCATGCTCCCACATGATCAGGCAGAATCGGTATTCACCTTCAGGGATCTTGGGAATGTTCATAGCTACTCCTCCTTTGTCTACTAATGTAGTCTGTGTTTGAATATAGTCTACAACGGTAGTCTAACAAAGTCAATAGGCTTCATAAAAGCTTTACAAATAAGCATTGACTTTTATGCTCTACACTTGTAGAATATAATTACACTACAAATGTAGAGGAAGTGATTTTATGAATGATCGCATTCGCCGGCTGCCTGATGCGGAGCAGGAAGTCATGCAGGCCATTTGGGCTTGCGCAGCGCCTGTCGCTCGAACGGATATTGAAAAAATCCTGTTTCAGGAGCACCCCATGGCTATGACTACCCTTCTTACGCTCCTTACCCGTCTTTCTGAGAAAGGATTTATCTCCATCGAGAAGTCCGGCAGAAGAAGCTACTATACTCCACTGATCTCTCAGGAAGACTATCTGGCTTCTCAGAGCAAGAACTTCTTCGAAAAACTGTGTGGCCGTAATATTTCCACCTTTGCCGCAGCTCTTTGCGATAGCGGCCTGACTAAGGAAGAGCTGGCTGAACTTCGTGACATGCTGGAAAGGGGGACCTTATGATTCTCCTTCGTATGTTTTGGGCACTTTTTCTTGC
>JAFRZX010000083.1 GCA_017442315.1 Bacteroidales bacterium | reverse complement strand
ATTACGGATATACTTACGGCCACGCACTTTGGCTGCCGTTACACCCTTTGCCGAGCCTGACATCTCGTCAAAGGCGATTGAAGGAACATACTTCATGATTTGTTAAGTTTGATTGTTAATATTTTGTGTTTTACGCGCGTTTGCTATTCTTTATCTCGTACTGCATAAAAGCAGAAGAAAGGTTCATAGCCTGTTCCGAAATTTACAGGGAACGGTCCTGGAATGGTTATGACTCCATTCTCCACTCTGCCGAGGAAGGTACCGGAGCCTGGACCATCTGCCTGATGAGGAAGTCCGGACATGAACACATCCACGCTCACATCCTTCGGAAATCCATCCACCGTGATGATGATGTCATTGTCGAGGATGTCGGAATTTGTGTCACTCAGAACGAAATGCAGGAAGCACCAGCCATCTTCCACAATGCAGACCTCATAGTCCTCATATCCATTTTCATAGGTATAACTGAACGAAATCGGAGTCTTTTTGGATATTTCCAACGCAGCCCTCTTGCCCTTTGGTGCATAAAGGGTTGCAACTACAATGGTAATGCTTCCGAGATGATCATATATCGGGAGTTTCTCGATGCAGATTGTGTTCTTATTCTTGATCCAAGTCGTCAGCACAGTGCCAAGGCTGTAAACCCTCTCATAAGGAGTCCCGATACTTGTAGTCTCATTCGCCTGTACAAAGCATGAGGCATTAGAACTCTTCGGGAGAATCATATCCGGCACATAAATCTCAAGCACAGATGCCTGACGGTAGGCTTCACAAGTCGTGTCGATGGTAAACTTACAGTTCAGCACCATAAGTTTTTCCGACTGATAATCCTTTATCTCAATGGCTCCGCAGCCAAAATTATTTCCTGTTGAAATCATCATGACAATCAATTTTAGGCTTCATAGAAAATCGCTGTACCATGCACTTCTGAAGGCTTTTCATAGTGTCCACCTCTACGGCCGAAGCGTAAAGTCCACTCGCCAAGCCACTCACGAATAGTAATCCGATAGGTTTGAGGTATATAATTGTTCTCCGCAGTTGCCCTTGCCAGGATATGAGCCTCACCAACCGGAAGATTGGCAGGAGGATTGACAAGAATCGCCTCCGACATTGCAGTATCATGATGACCAAGCAGCATGACATCAGCAGTACATATTGCAGATCCAGGAGAGAACTCCAAATCGAGATCCTGCAACTGGCCACCCTCTGCAAGATGAACGTCTGTTACTCTTGTTCGCGGCACATATTCCTGCGCATATGCTGTGGAACTCTCCTTGCAGACGGCACTTATGGCCATTGATTCACCGGTGAAGCCGGTCTTCTTGTCAAGCCAGTAGAACTCACAGAAGTATTTCTTGCCGGCCTCCGGAGCAACGCCCATAACGGATGTGTAAAGTGCAGTCAGGTCGGCATCACCCCAATCCGGAGCAAGACCAGGAGTGATGATCACTGTCTGCCCCCAGCCGGAAGATACTCCAGGACTGAGGGCCGGAGACATCTTGAAGACGAGGACATGACTTTCTGACGGCTGCTGCAGACCGGTGAAGATGATCATCTCCGGAGAGATCCAAAGGTCGTCATAGAGGACTTCCGGAACATCGCAGATGTAGTCCGGTGCATCGGTCAGCATCGGTTCTCCGACCATCTGAAGGTTGGAATTGATACGGACGAAGGCGTTGTGTGCTGTCATTTCGGCTGCGGTACCCAATGTGGAGAT
>JAFRZX010000082.1 GCA_017442315.1 Bacteroidales bacterium | reverse complement strand
CCAAGCTCCGCCTGTGCCATTTTTACCAGCTCTCTGGAGGCCAAAGGCTCGTTATTCCAAATCAGATCCGCAAATCGGGATTCCAGTACACCCATCTTACTCATATTGACGCCTCCTTTTACTCTACATCTTGTAGAGCTTATTTATACTCTACACGATGTAGAGTGCTTTGTCAATCTGATTTCAGGAAGCTTAATAAAGAATTCATAAAGAAAACATTGACAACAACCCTCTACAAATGTAGAATAATAGTAGGTTCTACATTTGTAGAAAGGATGATCTCTATGTGTGATAATATCAAACGCCTACCAGACTCTGAACTTGAGGTTATGCAAGCAGTGTGGACGCTCAGCCCACCGGTGTCCAGTGCTGGCATCAGGGAGCATTTAGCGGCATCTTACCCCATTGCGCAAACAACGCTTCTGACACTGCTCACGAGGCTTACGGACAAAGGTTTCCTCAAATCAGAACTGGATGGCCAGCGAAAGCTATTCTTCCCTCTTGTTTCGCAGCAGGAATATCTGGCTGCCCAGAGCAATCGATTCCTGAAGAAGCTCTGTGGTGGTAATCTTTCCACATTTGCCGCAGCTCTTTGCGACAGCGGTCTGACCAAGGAGGAGATTGCAGAGCTGCGTTCCCTTCTGGAAAGGAATGAGTTATGAGCACTGAAGTTGTTCTGAAAGGGTTCTTCGCTGGCCTTTTTAGCCTTGCATTTGCATGGAGTGTGTTTTCCAGGTACGATAAAGAAATAGGAAGCGAGTCTAAACCGGAAGGCGGACAGCGATATCTGCCGCTCGTGTTCGGCGCTCTACTGCCTATATTCTTTTTGATTCTTGTTGTTTTGGGATCGCATCTCTATGGCATACAGGACACACTAAAGATGGTATTAGCAATGTGCTTCCGGATCTTCCTGCATCTGTGCGTCTATTATGTTATTCTCGGACTTTTGCTTCCACTTTTCAGGCGCCACATCAGTGCCCGTGCATGTGCGATGCTTTGGCTGATCCCCAATTATTTGTACATTACAGAAATGTCCTATATGGAACTCCCCGAACCGCTGCTGGTCATTCATGCTTCGTCTAGTGTAGTTAGCATATTGTTTGCCCTATGGATCGTCGGTTTTCTTAGTGTATTTCTCTGGAAAATTGGCGAACATCTAGTTTTCCGTCGTAAGATTCTTCGAAATGCCAAGCCTGTCACGGATAAAAGGATCCTTGAGATATTCCAAGGGCAAATTGAAGATGCCGGAATGGTGAAGCCCAAGCCGAAATTCAAACTGATCACCTCCCCTGACGCTGTGACGCCTCTGACGATCGGACTATTTAAGCGATCCACAAGAGTGATCCTTCCAACAAATACTTACACAGATGAGGAATTGAAGCTGATCTTCCGACATGAACTGATCCATATCGGCCGGGAGGATAGTTGGTCTAAATTCTTCATGATGTTCTGTACGGCAATGTGCTGGTTCAATCCATTGATGTGGATTGCCATGAAAAAGAGTGCAGAGGATACAGAGCTTAGCTGTGATGAAACAGTTCTTCTGGATGCAGACGATGATACTCGGAAGAAATATGCCAACCTGATTCTAAACACTGCCGGAAATGACCGTGGTTTCACCACCTGTCTTTCTGCTTCCGCTTCTTCCATGCGCTACCGTCTGAAATCTATTGTCAGCCCCGGGAAGAAGCACAGCGGCGCTCTAATCGTAGGCCTGATGTTCTTCGTTCTCTGTATGACCAGTGGTTATGTGGCTCTTGCCTACGGCGAGGAAACCGGCGCAGAAACTGTTTTCCGCAACTATGAATTAAGCAGCTTTGTAGCCGATGACATCACCGTATCTGGCGGTCAATATGATAGTAAGCTAGATAACATAGATGCCGAGGCCTTGACTGCATATATCGCCGGACTGCGAACACAGGAAATGACGGGAAATTATTCCTTCTCAAATGACGACCGGGAGGTTTCGATTTGGTATAACACACCCTATGGTGTTGTGCTCCTGGATCTGCATTCCAACCATGTTCGTGTCTTCTATCTTTCAGATGAAGAGGATAGGTCTTACATTTATCATCTGCCAGACGGTACAGATTGGGAGTATGTGGAT
>JAFRZX010000081.1 GCA_017442315.1 Bacteroidales bacterium | reverse complement strand
TTTGACGTCGTTCTGTTGGAATCTGATTCAATCAAAATTACAGACGCGGAGGAAAGCGTTAGTGCTTTTGTCAGTGCCTATTCAGAGCGATTTTACTTCCCGGTTGTAGAGACACCGAAGAAGATTCAATTTACTGACGACGAGACCTACAAGAGCTGTCCTGAGAACGAATATGAAGCGCTGCTTAAAGGATACGTCCTCTTTGAGTATTCTTACAGGGATGCAAATGGAATCCTTTGGATTGTTCAGATATATTCCCCCAAGGACAATGTGCTCTGCGCATCTGTAATTAAAAACCTTGATATGTCAGGGTACGTGGACTATGAGCCACAAATTAATCTTCATGAGGAAGTGATGGAATGAAACGACTATTCATCATTCTGCTCGCACTGTTAATGGTTTTGATGACCATTACCGGGTGTAGCAAGAACAATATTTCTGAGTCTACGACTCCAATCACTCCGGTTGAAACGGAACCGGAGCCTATCATGCCTGAACTTGAGTACACAGACGTTACCGCAATGATGTACGGTGAGCTCTTAGGCAAAAAAGTTGAAACCTGTGGTTTGCCTCAGGATAGTATTTTCCTGAAAGGTGACAAGGTAGTTGGTTTTGACTATCTCTGTATGGGTGATGTTGTGGGTAATATGACCTGCTATTTTGACGAGAATGACATTACTTCCTATACATTCGGCAGCCAGCCTTTCGATAATGCTGAGGCATTTGAGAATGCTTTTAATGTGATCAACGACGGCATTGCGGGTGGCCTTGGTCAGAATGTAGCGGAAGCTACTTTCTACGGCGGTACTACTGATAAGGACCAAATGGAGTCGTTGTTCGGCGGCAGCGGTATCATCAAGGCTGAATACAAAACAGCAGATGTAGTTGTAACAGTAACCGGTTGCGGCGTAAACAATGTAGCTACGATCGTGGTTGAGTGCGCAGCTGTGAAAACGGAGGGGTAAGATGACTTGGTTATTTATCCTGATAGACATTTTGATCTTTCTGACCCTGGTAGCCCTGTGTGTTATCACTGTATACTTTTGGAACAAAAAAGGCGGGTTGGGTCACAACTCTCTGGAGCATTTCCG
Organism: Bacteroidales bacterium; assembly: GCA_017442315.1. Lineage (GTDB taxonomy): Bacteria > Bacteroidota > Bacteroidia > Bacteroidales > UBA932 > Cryptobacteroides. Next base: position 1,058 of record JAFRZX010000081.1, on the reverse strand, counting down.
TAATGAGGAGATCTATGAGAAATCTCAGGAAGACAAAAAGCGTATGGCGCATATCGAAGACACAATCGTTGAGGAGGAAGAATTTGTTGAGCCTCCTGAGCCCGAAGCCGTTGAAGAAGAACAGATCGTGTTCTCTGGCGGCTACGGTGGCATGACAGAACTGGGGGTAGAAGAGGATGATTGATTTTACCATGAGTGGCATCAATATATGCCTTTTGATTGGCATTGTGCTGTTGCTGCAGGGAATCTGCTTCCTGTTTATGCAGAACCCCTTTAAGAATTTCAAGAAATTTGGCGTAAGAGATTATATCCTCTTTGCGCTGATCCTCTGCTTCGTGATTGCAGGAATCGTGCTTACGGTTATTGGAATCATTAATGCGGTAGGAATGCTCTCGTGATGTTTTCTTGAAACTCATATTCCTTAGTAACCATCTTATATATGGATATTCATATTTGAGAAGGTAATTTCAAAATGAAAAAGTGTCAGACAAATGACGCAAGAAAGGAAAATGAGTATGGCAGACATCGAGTACATTAAGAAACTGGCAGAGCAATTTGCCAAAGGCGAGATCCCGTTTTTGGAGGACCATGATCAATTTGAATTTGCATGCGACCAATGTGGTAAGTGCTGCAGAAACAGAGGAGACATTCTTTTGAGTCCTCTGGACATTTATCATCTCTCCATTGCAAAGGGGATGACCGGCAGAGAAATCCTTGCAAAGTATGGGGACCGTTATATTGGTGAACATTCCAAACTTCCGGTTGTAAGGTTGAAGTACCGTCAGGAAGCAGACGGACAGACCACCTGCTACTTTCTTGGCAGGAAGGACGGCAAGTTTTTCTGCAGGGTACACGAGCATAAGCCAACGGTTTGCAGAACATATCCGCTTGGTAAAATGCAGTCCATGAAGAAGGATGAGGTTCCGGAAGGTCCGGTATATCCTAAGTATTTTCTCCAGGAAGAGGATCCGCACGGCGATTGCACCGGTATTAGACGTGCTCATCGTGAGCATATCACCCAGACGGTGGTCGATTGGGTTGGCGGTTCCTATAAAAAG
>JAFRZX010000080.1 GCA_017442315.1 Bacteroidales bacterium | reverse complement strand
TTGTTCTGTTCTCTGTGTTTGCGTTTGCATATGCAGGGCTGTGGTTTCCGCTGGTCATTGCCGGAGCCTATGCGTTTTTAACCATACAGGTGGAGGATACCAGCATTATGGATTTTATCCGTTATGCCTGTGCGTACTTTTTAATGGACCAGCAGCATTATGAATGGAGGTATACACCGGATGAGTAAGAAGAACATGGAGTCCACCAGAGAACTGATGGGAACCAAGGAAGTGACGGATTACAGCGTCAGAACATACAGAAATGATGAGTTGGTTTATTTCTTAATCCAGCCGAGCAACATCTCCGTACTTTCGGAAGAGAGCCTGTCTGCCAGAATTTATGGCCTGATGACGGTGCTTAAGGGCATTACGGAAATTGAGATGATGTGCTTAAATTCCAGAGAGAATTTTGAGGACAACAAGAGATATCTGAAGAAGCGTATGGAGGAGGAAACCAACCCTGTAGTGCGAAAACTTCTGGAGAAGGATGCAAATTACTTAGACCGCATGCAGGTACAGATGGCTACTGCAAGGGAGTTTCTGTTGATTATCCGTCTCCGTAACCAGAAGGAAAATGAGATTTTCTCCTACTTAAACCGTATTGAAAAAATGCTTGTGGAGCAGGGGTTCAAATCCAAGAGAGCAGAGGAAGAGGATATCAGAAGAATCCTTGCAGTGTACTTTGAGCAGAACGTAACAACCGAAAAGTTCGAAGAATTTGACGGAGAAAGGTGGATTATTTTAAATGAATAAAAACAGAAAGAAAAACACGGTAACGGAATCGGCAGCCGAGGCAAAGCTGAAAGGTTTTTTAGATATGATTGCCCCATCTGTTATCCAGTTTAATACGGACCACTATATCTGTGGAAACACATACCGTAGTGTCTGGGCGCTAAGAGAATATCCTACCGCAACGGATGAACAGGCGATTTTAAGACACCTTGGGGAAAAGGATGGTGTTACCTTAAGGATATATACCAGACAGGTCACACCGGCAGAGGAGAAAAAGATTATCAGCAATGCCGCCAATAAGAACCGTATGAAACAGGGGAACACGGAAAACTTGCAGGAAACGGTTACTGCAGCAAGCAACTTACAGGATGTGACAACCATTATTGCCACCATGCACAGAAACAGGGAGCCATTGCTCCATACGGCTGTGTTTATCGAATTATCTGCCCCGGACATGGACAAATTAAAGCTGTTGCAGACAGAGGTGTTGACAGAGTTAATCCGATCCAAACTGAATGTGGACAAGCTCCTGCTCCGCCAGAAGCAGGGATTTATGTGTGTCCATCCGGTAGGCAGAAATGTGTTCCGTGAACAGTTTGAACGTGCGCTTCCTGCATCCAGCGTGGCCAATCTGTTCCCCTTCAACTATTCCGGCAAAACGGATAAGAATGGATTCTACATCGGCAGGGATAAGTTTGGCAGCAACGTGATTGTGGACTTTAACCAGAGAGCCGATGACAAGACCAATGCCAATATCCTGATTCTCGGAAACTCCGGACAGGGAAAATCCTATCTGTTAAAGCTGATATTAACGATTCTTAGGGAGTCCGGTATGAAGGTTATCTGCCTTGATCCGGAGCATGAATACATCGACCTGACAAACAATCTTGGGGGATGTTTTGTGGACCTTATGAGTGGCGAGTTTATCATTAATGTGTTAGAACCTAAGACTTGGGATGAAAACGGAAGTCCTGAAGATACTGAGGCACCAATTGCTTTTAGATGTTCTTCCAAACTCAGCCAGCACATCTCTTTCTTAAAGGATTTTTTCCGAACCTACAAGAATTTTACGGACAGCCAGATTGATACCATTGAAATCATGTTAGGGAAGCTGTATGAGAAGTGGAACATCCGGGATGATACGGACTTTAGTAAGCTGAAACCTACCGATTATCCTATTCTTTCCGACCTTTATGATTTGATGGAGGAGGAATATAAGAATTACGATGCCAAAAAGAAACAACTTTATACCGCAGAGCTTTTGCAGGAAATCTGTTTAGGACTTCACTCCATGTGTAAAGGAGCGGAGTCCAAATTTTTTAACGGACATACCAATATCACGGACAGCAGCTTCTTAACTTTCGGTGTAAAAGGCTTGTTACAGGCCAGCAGAAATGTGAAGGATGCAATGCTGTTTAACATTCTTTCCTACATGTCCAATGAACTGTTAACAAACGGTCATACTGCCGCCAGCATCGATGAGTTTTATCTGTTCTTAACCAACCTTACTGCGGTGGAATACATCCGTAACTTTATGAAACGTGTGCGTAAGAAGGACAGTGCGGTCATCCTTGCCAGCCAGAATCTGGAGGACTTCAACATTGACGGTATCCGTGAATATACAAAACCGCTGTTCTCCATCCCGACACATGCCTTTTTATTCAATGCCGGTAACATCGATGCCAAGTTTTATATCGATACCTTGCAGCTTGAGAAGAGTGAGTATAATCTCATCCGCTATCCCCAGCGAGGTGTGTGCCTTTATAAGTGTGGCAATGAACGATACAACCTGATGGTACACGCACCGGAGTATAAGGAGAAGCTGTTCGGTAGTGCAGGCGGAAGATAACTGGAGGTTAGTCTATGGATATGCGGGAGCAGAAATTCGGGATTGAAATCGAACTGACCGGTCTGACCAGACAGAAAGCAGCGGAGGTTATCTCCAAATACTTGGGTAACAGTTATCAATACGATGGCGGTTATTATGAGGAATACAGCGTTTATGACAATCAGGGGAGAAAATGGAAGGTCATGTATGATTCCAGTATTGTAGCAAGAAGAAAGGATGGAACTTCTGCCGGGGATGAGTACAAGGTAGAGTTTGTATCCCCTATCTGTGAGTATGCAGACATTCCAACCATACAGGAGATTGTAAGGCAGCTCCGTCATGCAGGAGCCGTAGCAGGGGAAACGTGTGGCATTCATGTTCATGTGAATGCCGCTCCCCATAATGCGAAGACACTCAGGAATATCACCAACATCATGTACAGCAAAGAGGATTTAATCTACAAGGCATTGCAGGTGGATGTAAACCGTGAACACCGTTATTGCAAAAAAGTAGAAGAGGATTTTTTGCAGAGTCTGAACCGGAAAAAGCCAAAGACCTTGGCGGAGGTCAGTAACATCTGGTACAAGGGGAATGATGGCAGACACAGACATTACCATGACAGCAGATACCATTGTCTGAACCTGCACAGTGTGTTCCAGAAGGGAACCATTGAGTTTCGTCTGTTTAATTCCACCACCCATGCAGGGAAGGTAAAGACCTACATACAGTTTTGTCTTGCCGTTTCCGGGCAGGCATTAAACCAGACCTGTGCCGCGACCAGAAAGACCACCAGCACCAATGAAAAATATACCTTCCGCACATGGCTTTTACGACTTGGCATGATAGGAGATGAGTTTAAGACAGCCAGAAAGTTTTTGCTTGAGAACCTTGAGGGTGGTATCGCATGGAAGGACCCGGCACAGGCAGAGAAACAAAAGGAGAGGCTGAAGGCAAAAAAGGAAAAGGAGGAATCTTTAAGAGCATCGGAAGAGGCGATGCAGGAAGAACCAATAGAAGAGGCAGAGGAGAGCCAAGAGCAGGGAATGAATCTGTCACTATAAGACAAGGAGGTAAGGAAAAGTGGAAAGAAGAAAAAAGTACATTGCTTATGGTTCCAATCTAAATCTCGGACAGATGGCAAGAAGATGCCCCACAGCCAAGGTGATCGGCAAAGGGGAAATCAAGGACCATGAACTGTTATTCAGGGGAGGCAGTCTGTCTGCGGTAGCCACAGTGGAACCGAAAGCCGGTTCCAGCGTTCCTGTGTTAATATGGGAGATTGGACCCGAAGATGAAAGGAATCTGGATATCTATGAAGGATATCCCAGACTCTATGGTAAAGTGGATTTGGAGGTGCAGACAGAAGATGGAAGTGAATCCATTATGGCGTATACCATGAATGAAGGACATGAGATTGGAAAGCCATCCATGCGCTATCTGGAAACCATTACAACAGGATATCTGGAGGCAGGGTTTGATGTGAATCGACTGCTTCAAAGTGTGTCTTACTGTAAAGAAGTAGTGGAGAAGCGGTATGAGAATGAAGGAATGGAGGAGCAGGCATGGAACCAACAACTGCTGCAATGATAGCCAAGGCCGCCATTGCGGTGGGTACCAATAAAAAGGTCTGGACAGGGATTGCATCTGTGATTGTGGGGATATGTATCCCCTTTATTCTTGCCATTGTGTGTATCTTAAACCTTGCATCCGCAGCGGCGGATCATAACAGGGCGGCGGTAAGACTTGCTTTTCATGGAGGGTTTGTTCCCTTAAGCATGCCTGCTGATTACAAGGAATATATCTACAAAATGCAGCAAAGCTTCGAATGGATAGACTCTGCTATGGATGAAATCGATGCAGTGGCAGAGGGGGATGTTCAGGACAGGTATCTGGTCAAGGCGGTTTTTTACTCTCTGTATTTCGGCGAGGACTGGCTCTGGCTTGGAGAATCGGATTACCAGAGATTTGCAGAATCCTTTGTAAAGTTTGAAGACCGTACCCGGATTGTTACAGACGAGGAGGGAGGGCAAAGTGTAGAAAACTATCAGGCATCCATTGCCATAACAGATAAAGTGGAGCTGTTTGCACGGATAAAGGACCACTATGGGGTGGCAGTAACCTATGAGCAGCAGTCCAATGCAATGAATGTGTGGCATATCGCAAAATACAACACAACAGATCCGCAGGAAGGAGATGGCTTTGATGGATGGGCAGGTTGGAATGGAGGCGGTGATGTTACTTATTATGACTTGCCTGCAAGCGAAGTAGGAGGAATGGTAGTGGAGCTTGCCATGTCCCGGCTGGGGCATCCTTATTCACAGACCTACAGAGGAAAAGATAATTATGTGGATTGTAGTTACCTGACGTTGTGGTGCTACAGGCAGGTAGGGATTATTCTGCCGGGGACTGCAGCAGAGCAGGGAAAGTATCTGGTGGAGCATAACCTGACCATTGCAAAAGAGGATTTACAGCCGGGGGACCTTGTGTTCTGGAGTTATAAACCAAACGGGCGGTTCATGAACATTACCCATGTGGGTATTTATGCAGGGGATGGAAAGGTAGTGGATGCATCCTATTCCAAGGGAAAAGTAGTATATCGAAATTTGTTTGACGAAGACAAGAAGGTGCTTTATGGCAGACCACAGTAGTTTTTTTGATGCCGTAG
>JAFRZX010000079.1 GCA_017442315.1 Bacteroidales bacterium | reverse complement strand
TCTTTTTCATCCCTGCATTGATAGGCATCCTTGAAATGTGGGGACTGATCAAGATGCATTTTCTAGCCTGGGTGGCACTGTTGACCATCACTGCCTTGTTGGTCATGGCTGTCAGCGGCTGGACCAAACAACTTACGGATAGAATAAGGAGGAGAAAATGATGGTGCATGAAATATTCAATAATCTCCCGGTGATGCTTCTTCTGACGATAGGAGCATATCTTCTCGGCGTATGGCTCAGGAGAAAGTCCGGCATTGCTCTTCTTCATCCCTTTGTCATCAGCATACCGGTAATCATCGCAGTAATTAAGTTGTTTGACATATCTCCTGAATTCTATATCCAGTCAAATTCTCTCATCGACTTCATGTTAGGGCCGAGCGTTGTCTCACTCGGATATCTTCTGTATAAGCATAGACAGACAGTCAGGGAAAATATTGCTGGTATCATGTCTGCCGTAGTGGCTGGCAGCATTATAGGAGTTGTTTCTGTATATCTGCTGTGTCCGGTTCTTGGATTGGATGAGTTTTTTGTCAAGGCTCTCGAAGCGAAATCGGTTACGACACCGATAGCTATGGATATTACCAGATCGGCGGGTGGTGATGTTTCTCTTGCAGCAGTCTCAGTTATAATCTCAGGGTTCATCGGTGCGCTTGTAGGTCCTCTCGCGCTGAAGCTTTTCGGCATTAAGGATCCGATAGCGAAAGGCCTGGCAATGGGCTGCTCCTCACATGGACTGGGTACAGCCAGAGCTATAGAAATGGGGGCGGTTGAAGGAGCGATAAGCGGCCTTTCAATAGCCCTGATGGGAATCCTTACGGCAGTGATTGTTCCGTTGTTCAATAGCCTGGTAGGATTGTAGTCCTGGGATCTAAAATAAGGATGTCGGGTTCGCTAAACCATATAAAAGGCAAAGGACGAGATGTCTCGTCTGGGATGTGAGTGTCCGGAGCCTGGTTACTGTTATACCATCGAGCACGGAGGATACAAGAAGGAAAATATAGACATCGAATACTGCGAGCAGGTTGCAGCCATGGGAAAGGACTCTGATATAATCAAGTTCAAGCAGATTCCTCAGGCAGCAGAAGCTGTATGTATGAAGGTTTATGGCCCATACGACCGCCTGAACGAAAACATTCGCGAAGTACTTGAATGGATTGAGGCAAACGGATATACGATTACATACCCGCCACGCTACTCCTACGTGGACGGCATCTGATTATCTTATTTCTTTTCACCCAGTATGCACCATCTTATGAATGGAATACGCTTGAGTAATTCATAGAGTAGTGGCGAGAGAGTGAATACAGCAATTGTCAAAATGATATATATGTACACTGGAGGCAGCTGAGTCTTGACCTTCAGGAAATAGCCGACTGTGGCGATTACTAGATAGTGTACGATGTAGATGCCGTAGCTTGAGCGAGTCATATATGAGGCGAATGCTCCTGTCCTGTCGAACGAGCTCTTGAACCAGCCCATCATCGCAAGGCACATAAGCCATCCGTAGATATTGTTCAGAGGAGAACTCAGATACTTCGGCAATGTATTGTCCTGACCGAACCCTGTCAGCGTCAGAATGGTGCCTGAAACCAAAGCACATACCATGAGCGGAATCCATGCACGACCCACAATTTCCTGAATGCTATCATGTGAGAATACGAAATATCCCATGAGGAAAGGAATCAGGTAGAATACTGGCTTGTAAAGATTCCATAGTCCGTCAGCCCCTGCAGGATCAGGTTCCATTATAAGGGTCTGATGTCCCAGCCAGAAGAGTACGCCCATCAATATCAGTGGAACCATCCCGGCCTTGCCACAGAGGTTCATGAACTTGCCTTTTGCATCCATCTTTCTGACGATGAGCAGAACAAGAGACAGCAGCCAGAGATCCTGAATGAACCATAACGGGCCGATGCCGCTGATAGACCATATCAGATATTTTACAGGACCTGGAAGTGCTGCAATACTTTCCGCAGCTGGCCCGCTCATGGTGTTAATCCATCCTATACCGGCACTCAAGAAGAAGAGTCCTATAGTTGATGGAACAAGAAGCTTTCTCGTACGTATCTTGAACCACTCCTTGGCAGACCGTCGTTCCAAAGCATATCGCGCACTAATTCCTGCAAGGATGAACAACAGAGGCATAAACCAAGGGTAGAGGATGTACATGACGACATCCTGATACTGAGGTCCGTCACCAAAGCCTCCTATTCCTCCGAAAACACCTTTATTGTTGTAGAAATAAATGACATGATAAAACAGAACAAGAAGGACTGTCACCCAGCGGAGATTGTCTATCCAATGTTTTCTCATTTTGTCAGTCCCTCCATGACCTGACCTACAAGGTCCTCGAAAATCTGAGTCTTTACTAGTGCCATTCCGTTATTATCCCCAAGCAGAAGTAGAGCATCTCCTGGTTTTATGTCATACTGTTTGCGTGCATCACGAGGAATTACGATTTGTCCTTTGTCACCCACCTTCACTACTCCGAAGATGTATTTACCGTCTTTTTCTTGCATAAAAGTTAGATTAGTTGGAAATTTCCCACAAATATAACAAATATTTCATTAAATCAAGTACTGACAGAAAAAAATATTGTATTATGACGAAATTCCCCTCAAGACTTCAGTCATGAGGGGAATGTTTTTTTGTAATGTCTGGCAGGTCTATTCGGTAAAGTGGAATTTACCAGATAAATGGAATTACTTTATACTTTACACGTTTCATATATTCCTTGTAGCCGTCCAGACCTTCAGAGAGAACCATCTCCTCATTCCTGATTCTCTTGGCGATCACGGGTATGTATCCGAGAATGATTATGAACGATATTGGTGAACCGAGGACCAACGGCATTGAAAGAAACATGATGATTGTTGCCATATACATCGGATGACGCACAATGCCATATAGCCCGGTATCAATGACTTTCTGTCCCTGCTGGACTTCGATGGTTCTGGAAAGATATTCGTTTTCTCTCAATACTTCCGCATATAATATGTACGACAGAATAAAGAGGGCAGTGGCCGTCCATACTATCCAGTCTAGCAATATCCACCAATTGAATCTCCAATTCAGACCAGCCGTAACGAATGATATTATGAACAACAGGCCGGTCAATGCCACAACTGCTTTCTGCGTTCCTTCTTTCTCTTTGGCATTCAATCTCTTGCTGAGCAGGTCCGGACTCTTGACCAGCATCACAATTCCTGCAAGGAACATCGGTATAAACAGAATGCCCATCAGGAGCCATCCCTGCCAATAAGCAAATGATCCTGCAGGAAGAAACACCAGTAATCCTGTCAATATGATTCCGGCAAGAAATTTAATCAATGCTTGTGTCAATAAGTTTCTGTTCATATAGTATTCGTGTTATTCTGTCCGCCACTTCTTCCGGATGATCGATAAGAAGCTGGCCGTGATTCATTCCATTGAAGATTTCAATCTTTGGGTCTGGATATATAGCCCTCAGATGCCTGATCTGCGGTTTAGCAACGAAGGATTCCTTTGTCCCGTACCAGAAGTGTATGTCCTTTCCTGAGATGCTTTCAAGTCTGGTTGTATAGACCGATGTATATCCGTCAAGAACAGCCTTGCTGCCTCCGAAAGGATATATCTTCCTGCATTCATCAAGAAGGACATCGAAATAATGCGAATGGAAAAGCCATCTCCAGAATCCTGTCCAAT
>JAFRZX010000078.1 GCA_017442315.1 Bacteroidales bacterium | reverse complement strand
GATAAGCAATTCGGTAGATTTGGCAAACTTCGAGGACAGAGAAAAACGGTACCTCGAACTTATAAACCAATACAACAAAGAAGAGCAAAATGCTCTGGTTGAATTGTTTGCAACCTTAGTCAGAAACTTAACTGATGAGGTAGAAACAAGCGGAACACCCCGTGATGTGCTTGGCGAAGTCTTTCACGGATTGGAGCTTCATAACAAGTACAAAGGTCAGTTCTTCACTCCCAATCACATCTGTGAGTTCATGGGAAGGGCAGTCCTTGCAGGGGATACAGAAGAGGTTATAAGCGAAAGAGGATTCGTATCAGTATGCGAACCGTGTGTAGGTTCAGGAGGTCTTGTAATAGGCTTGGCTGCCGCAATGGCATACCATAAGCATAATTACCAGACGGAGCTTGTTGTAACTGCATGCGATATAGATATCAAATGTGTACACATGGCATACCTACAACTGAGCCTATACGGAATACCTGCGAAAATCATACATGGAAACTCGCTCACAGGAGAACAGTGGTCAATCTGGTACACACCGACCTATATAGTCGGATTGTGGGCATTAAGAGAAGGTACGACAATCGAAGATGTGGCAAAAGCAGTCGAGAGTAAGCAAGAAGAAATAATACCGCAAGTGGTAGAAATATCGCAGGAAGAAATAGAACTGAAAGTCGATGAGAATGGTCAGATAAGACTATTCTGAATATAGAATGGAGGTAATGTGAAATGATGATTCAACCAAGTCGTGAAGAATTAAACTATTTAAGGGAAAGTTATCCTAATGGAGCAAGAATCGAACTTGTGCATATGGGACCTGATCCGTATTCGAAACTCATGCCCGGCGACAGAGGAACTGTTGACCATGTAGATGATGCAGGAAATATCCATGTAAGATGGGACTGTGGAAGCGGTCTTGCTCTTGCATACGGAGAAGACTCATGCAGAAAACTTACAGAAGCAGAACTTGCTGAAGAACAGAAAATGGCAGATGAACAAAAGATGGCCGAGGATTCTGAACTTGAAGAAGCTGGTCCCGAAATGTCGATGTAGGAGGTGTGAACGATGGCGTTAAAAGACAAGTTAGTAATTGAACTTTGTACTGAAAACTTACACGGTACGGACTATCATTATGCTAATTTGAAACTTCCTGCAACGGAAGGTCAGATTGAAGATGCAATGCAGATAGCCAGAGCCATAGGCAGAGAAGAATACATACAGATAAGTGTAATAAGCTGTCCAAGACTTCCCGAACTTATGGATACAAGGCTTGATTCACCGACAATTGAAGAAATGAACTTCTTTGCGCAAAGGCTTGAAAAATTGCCAGAGAATCAGCTCATCGGTCTGAATGCCCTGTTTGAAACACAAAAGGAAGCAGGTGAGTATGAGGATGGAGTTTCCATAAAAGACCTCATCAATATGACATATGATCTTGACGGACTTGTTGTGGTAGCTGGTATAGCGAATGACCGTGAGCTGGGCGAAATGGTGAAGGCAAATGAAATGGAGCCGTACCTGAAAGAGTTGAGCGATGAGATGCTAAACATGCTCGACTTGGAAAAGGTAGGTCTTAAATTCAGAGAAGAAGAATGCGGAGTTTTCAGAAATGGATACTATGTAGCAAGACTTGGATATGACTGGCCGGAAGTGTATGATGGTAAGACATTGCCTAAACCGGACATACAAGCTGTCGGTGGCGGATTCATAACCATGAAGGTTGCCCAATCTGGCAATCCCGAACCCTTTGAAGCTGAGAAAAATTCCGTGCTGATAGGACTACCGATTGACAGAGCAAAGGCGGATGAAATCGCACAGTCGCTTGGTGAAAAAAGCATAGAAGACTGCGTATACTTTGACTTTCAATCGCCGCTGACCTGGCTTGATGATGAGTTATACGGAGATACACAGATATTTGATAAGCTCAATGATGTGGCTTTTACATATGAATCATTAAGTCCGGATGACAGACTTAAATTCAAGGCTATATCGGAGAGCGTGCAGTGTAAGGATTTAGATACTGCAAAGGAAATAATGAATAACCTAAACAGGTATCAGTTATCTCACTATACTTCCGATTATGAAAGCTATGCCAAAGAATATATGCAACTGAAGCTCCCGACAGAGTTCGATACAAGCATTCTTGAAAGATGTAATCTGGCTAATCTTGGAAGAACTCTTTGTGATAGGCTGGATTGTAAAATGACAGTTTACGGAGTAGTTTCAAACGAAGGCGGTCAGATATTCGCAACCGTAAGACCTGTAGAGGATGAAGAACAGGAAGTGGTTCAAGAAGAGGAACCTGAACAGGAAATGGGAGGAATGCAGATGTGAAAGAAGGTTTAATAAACCAAGATGAACTGATGGCATTCAAGAAAAATGTTCACGATCCTGTGATGGGTAGAATCTTCGAGCAAACAGAATTAAAGGAAGGCTACACTGTTATAGACAGTATGCATATTTCGTATCTTGACGGAAGAAATTCAGGTCATGACTCACGGATATATGTAAGCGGATTTAAGGTTGAAGATGGATTGTCAGTTAGGTATCAGCGAGAAGAGTATGATATATCTGTTAAAGATTTTATGAAAGGGATAAAAGAAATCCCTTTTATTTTTGATGGAAGACTAACAATCACAGATGAGAACCTATCAATAAATCTTGAGACACAGTTCTGCTCGTCAGACAATGTGGCTCCGTTATTTCCCGAAGTCACAGATATACAACCGATGCACAGATCAATGCAGAACATGGAATACGAGAAGATGAAATTTCTTTATTCTGAAGGCCAAGAAGAATTAGAAATGGAAAGCGAAGATATAGAGATGGGAGGAATGCAAATGTGATTAACAAGGAAGAAATCAGAGAAAATATCAGGGAACTTATGTTTGATTTCACGAATTCTGATAGTACAGTTGAAATTGATATGAAATCTCCGACAGAGGTTGATGTAGAATTGAATGGTAAATTCTTTAATACATACCTTGTCAAGGAGAAGAAATTCAAGCATAACATTGTACATGAGGCAGAACAAAAATCAGAATTTAAGATGGATATTGTAATTATAAGCCCGGATATATCAGAATTGTATAAACAGTACAGAGGAGCGCCTCTGCAACTTCCTGCAACGGAATTCGAAATTAAGGATGCATTATGCAGAGCGAGAGTAACCGACAGTGGTCAGGTATGCAGAATTTCAGAATGTATCCTGTACGACAAAGATATAGTAGGGGAATTCCTTGCCCGAAATAAAGAAGTGGATCTTGAAGAGCTTAACTATCTTGCAAAAGTAATGAGCAGGTTTGATAAACATGAACATGAACTTTTCAAAGGATATATGGCTATGAAAGGTCCTTTTGTTTTGTCGGTAAAGGATTTAATTAATGCAGCGTATAACCTGCATTGCTGTGATTTGACATACGACATTGACGAAGATGAAATGCTCGGCAGGTATTATGCAGATAACGGATTGCTTGAGTGGCTTGGAGATGCTCGTAAAGAGATATGGGAATTCCTTGATTACACAAAGCTTGGCAGAACAATCAGGGAAAAGGAAAATGGAGTTTACACCGAAAGCGGTTACTTTGTTTTTAATCCCAATGAATACTCTACAGTCTATGATGGCGGAGAGTTTCCTGAGAAATTCATCAATGATGGATACATCTTCAAGCTGCTCATCGCAAAAAGTGAAACAGGCAGAGCAGCCGATGGCAGATGGTTGTCCCTTCCTGCATCAAAGGAAAGAAAAGCAAGTTTTGCAAGAGAACTTGGTGCTGAGAGCCTTGATGAATGTATTCTGCTTGCAGTTCAAAGTATTGAGTGCAATATGCCTATGTGTATAACAGGTCTTTCACAATTAGGTATGCTTAATTCACTTGCACATCGTATGCGTGATATGTCGAAATCTGGCGAATTTGCAAAGTACATGGCTGTGCTTGAGGGAATAGGTTTTTCAAATCTTGATGAAGCCGTTGCCCTTGCAAACTCCTTGCAGGAATATGAATTGTATGAAAAGCCATCAACCATTATTGAATTTGCAAAGGACTGGCTTGCAAGGACATACAAAGAGGTACTTCCTGAATCGGTATTTCAGCATATTAACTTTGCGACCTATGCAGAGGAGCTTATAACTCAGCATAAGCTGGCACTTTCCGAATATGGTATTGTCAAACACATTGATAAAACAGTTGATAGTTTTGAAGGGAAACGACAACCTGAAGTCTAAGGAAAGGGAGGTGTTGACATGAAGATTAGTATCACAAAAGACGGAATAATAGAGTATTACGGCAATCAGGTAGGGTATGTGAAGGATAATAAGGCTGTGGTCGATGTCATGTTCCAAAAAGATGAAGTTGCAGAGTTTTTGACACAGAAAAACGGCATATCTGTCGAGTGGAAAAGCGATGTATATAACAATCTTTTGAAAGGAAATATCGAAGAAACAGTTACTTCAAAGAACTGCCGAATCTATCAGTTAAAACCGGAAACAGATCTTAGAATGCGGTTTGTCAGTTACAGTGACCTTAAGGAAAAGGGCTTTGGAGAACCGAATATCAGTAATTACAGAGTCGTATTCGATGGGAATGTAGGAACGGAAATTCCCGAAGAGATTTACGATATATTTGACGGTCCTGACAAAGTTGAAGGCTTAGAATCAACCGGAGTGTTTATATCCGATGTTATTGAACTGTATGATGATGAATCGAGTGAATTCCATTATATCAACGCATCCGGCTTCACAAAACTGAATAGCTTTACCGAGCCTAAAATTGAGCTTAAACAGACCGAAACGGTTAAAGAGGAGAAAGTTATCGCCGAAGAACCGAAAGAGGAAAAAGAGACGGAATTTGTGGCTTTCAGGGAAAGGCTTGACATGGGATACGGCAGGACTAAAACACCTGAAAGAGAAGCTGAACTCAATGCTCCTAAAACAAACGAAGAGATTCAGGTCGATACCTTCAAAATTGATATGTAGTCTGTACATATGAAGGGAGGTGAGACACATGAAATTGAATGCAAGAGTAACATCGTTTGTAGGCGGAGAAAAGCTGAAGGCGTATGTGAGCGTGCTTATTGATGATAAGTTCCTTGTAAAAGGCATCAAGGTAATCGAAGGCGAAAAGGGCAGATTTGCATCCATGCCTTGCAGAAGAACAAAGCGTGGCGAGTATGCCGATATTTGCTTCCCGATTACCAAAGATCTGAGACAGGAACTCGAAAAAGCCGTTCTTGATGAGTATGCTAAGAGATTGGAGGAAATGTAACCATGAAGAAATTAAAAATGAAAATGCTTTCCTTAAGGGAAAGGGTAAGAGCAAAACTTACCGACAACAGCGGTCAGGGTGCGGTTGACACAGCAATTATT
>JAFRZX010000077.1 GCA_017442315.1 Bacteroidales bacterium | reverse complement strand
CGGTACCCACAGGCACATTAGCATGTAACGAAGGTGCGTATGAAATCTTTGCAAATCCTGAAGATACTAATGTAATTCTGGTATCCACTGAGTGGCATACTGCACCTGTCGGCGAAAATGGAGAAACTCACCACACAGGATACAATATCTATATCAAGTATGATTGTCCATTCGCATAAGTAGGAAAACCCCGCTGCATTTGAGGTGCAGCGGGGTCTTCTTGTTGGTTTGGAAAGAAGAGAGGTAGAAAAGAGGAGAAAGGATCAGCGGCTCACGGCTTCCGCTGTCTTTCATGAATATAGGATAATTTCTGATTATGACAGAGGAATAAAGGATTTGAGAACAATCCTTGGAGAATTCATGAACTATTTGGTAGCTTTCTTTTTGCGGTAAAAAGTAATGATTCCGATAATAGCATAGTACGCAAAAATGATCGCTCCAACTGGTCTTTCATCCATTACCTGACCATGGTATTGAGATCCGTAGTAGATTACATATGCTCCCAGGAGTACTCCGGGAATGCAGCCGAACCACAGTTTCTTAGACAGGAGGAAATCGGACAGCAGGAATACAAGAAGGATGCCTGCTCCGACTAAATATTCCTGAGGATCGGTCGAAGGCTCACCCAATCCAAAGAAAATGAATGCAAGAAATCCCAGAACCAGTATGGTGGGGAGAAAATACAGAAGTCTTTTCATGTCGATATCCCTCCGGTTACTTGCCATCCTGCTCTGCATAGTAGGCTTCAAGCTCTTCATGCGCAGCTTTTATGCGTTCTATGAGTCCGTCTTCATAAATGTCCTCATAAGGGAAGTTATCAAAATTAATTCTGTCACCTGTTCTGGGACCTTCCTCCGGAAGAGGCGGTTGCAATACAAAATCAATTGCCCGGAACGGAATATTCGCTTTATCAAATTCGGTACGAATACCTAACATGATTTCCGCTGCCAGTTCAAAGGATATTGTATCACTATCCACATAGACAACCAGGTGACCGGCTTGCTTACCCAACTCACGGATATCGTAGATCTGATCCAGAACAAGGTCTTCCTGCACCAGCGCATAATCCGGAATGTCAGTTACCAACGGATCATCCATTGCTTCCTGCGGGTAAATTTCAAGTCTACCGTATCCAATATCAGTAGAGTACGGAAATGCCGGATTCTCAAAAATCTGGTCTGTGAGGGCACGATAATCCTGCTCCAGCCGTCTGGCAGTAATAGCACCTTTCAGCACATCGTCATAGGTATCATAAAACACATTACCGAGCATATCGATTTCCAATGTAAACTGCGTATCCATACTGGATTCAGACCGGACATGAGCATAGTAGCCAGTGAATTTGAAACTGAAGCCCAGCTCCTCGATATAGTAATCAGTGTCCGGGAAATTCGCTTCCAGGTATTCATTTGCTGCCTTTTTCGCAAGCATCTTTGATATGGGATTGCCATTCAAGCCATTGGCCACCCAGTAGATGCCCAATATCAGAGCGATGGCAATGATAAAGGCAATGATCTTAAGAACTTTCTTTTTCATTTTGAATCATCCTCCTTCTTGAAGGCAAAGTGGAGCAGGGCGGCAATGACAAAGCCAACCAAAGCAACACCGCAGTAGATCGCAGTCCATAGGACAACCTCAACCGGCATAAGTCCTTCGCCACCCAAACCCAGTGCATTTGTAATGAAATGTGTGACAAGGAGCAGGGGAGGAATAATAAAGAGTGCCTTCCAGCGGAACAGGTAATAACCGATTCCTCCGATGATGGGCATGATGATCACATTCATGAAGATACCGTTGCCGGCAGTCAGCATCAGACCGTAGAAGATACCGAACATCATGACCATGGCAGAGAACAGCTGCGCTCTGCGCTTTACTTTCCCGAGAATTTCTTTCGTGTTGGATGGTGTCGGGATTTCACCCTCGTAAAGCGCCCTGCAGTCAGGGCATTCCTGCAGATGCTGCAGAACAGCATTCCGGCTGTCTTCGCTTGCAACACCGTCCTGAACCAACGGCATTAGGTCGATGCACATATCACAACTGATCTTATTCATAGTGGAACCCCTCCTTTTCAAGGTATTTTCTGATTTTGGACTTTGCTCGGAAATACACGACACGGGCGGAGTTTTCGGAAATCTTATGCTTGCTTGCGATCTCGTAGTAGGAGTAACCATCGATTCGCATCTGGACCACATCCCGGGTCAGTGTCGACTCGCCGGATAATAATTCCTGAATCAGTTCAGCAGCTTCATTTACAGCATCCGTTGTGCCAAGCTCGGCTGTATCGTAGAGCTCGTGAATACTCTCTGTCTGCACCTGCCGTTTCTTTCTTTTTAGGTAAGTAAACCACCGGTGACGAGCTATCGAGAAGAGCCAGGTTTTGATATCGGATTGTCCCCGGAAGCTTGAGATGGACTTTACCACCTCCAGAAAAACATCTGATGCCAGATCCTCCGAAAGGGAAGCATCATGACACAGGCTATAAAGGTATGTATAGACGTCTATATAGTACTTTTCAAACAGTTCTGCCAGCAGTTGTTTCATACAGCTCCTCCTTTCATTAGATTAGTGGCCAAGAAAGGTCGAAACATTACATTCTTCAGAAATATTCTAACGTATATTTTTTAAGTTTTCAATTCTTTGAATTTTTGTTATGATGGATGTAACCTTTCAATACAAAAATCAATCATAAGGGTTGAGGAAGATAGATCCGGAGGTGAACCTCATGACCGATTCTCAGATTATAGCGCTGTTCTGGGAAAGAAACGAAGATGCGATCCAGGAAACGGATGCAGTTTATGG
>JAFRZX010000076.1 GCA_017442315.1 Bacteroidales bacterium | reverse complement strand
CCTGACATTTCGTCGAAGGCGATTGAAGGAACGTACTTCATAGTTTTAAGGTTTAAGGAATTTAACAATATATAGTATCGCGAACACTATCAATATGATGAGGATTCCGAGGAACCAGCCACCCATCTTCATCTTGAAGGATTGCCAGCCGGTCAACTCTTTCTCCACTTCTACGGTTTCATACACGACTACGTCTTTGAAAATCACGCTGTCACGATAAACAATCTTGGTCTGCACTTCCACAGGTTTCTGAACAGGTTTCGTTTCCAGCGAGTGAGAAAGCAATCCTTCTGACACGGAAGCTGCACTCTTGGCAAACTCATTCTCGAGCACTGACACAGTATCTTTCGTAACGATTCTTTCCACGATCTGAGGAACTTCCAAGAACACAGTATCCGTCTGAAAGACTGTTTCAACCCTCGTTTCTGTCACTATCTTTTCTGTTGGTGTGACCTGCCTTATAGAAGAACAGGCCACAGCAACAAAGGAGAAAAGAACGAGTATAAAGTTTTTCATAGGTTAGGTGTCTTGATTATTCGTGTCGGTCTGCCTTCTTAAGCAGCTCTGCTTCAAACTTGTGGAACTTGATGTCATAGGATGCCTTCACACCGAGGATCGCACCACAGAGAACCAGGAGTTCGCTCACAATCGAGATCGCAGAGTATGTAATCTCTCCAAGCGGTTCAATCCAGAACAGGCACACCATCGCAATCAGGACTCCGCAGCTGAAACTCGCCACTGCAAGACCGCCCTGCAGACGTGTGATTTCTATGTGGGACATCTTTGGCATAATTCACTACTCTACTGATTTATCTCTAATGCATACCGCATACAGGAAGTTATCTCTTGGCATTCCGCCCCAGCCAAATACGATATTCTTCACTGTGAGAATGCCATTCTTGATGGTCGCCTGAAGCATATCAACGCCATACGTCTGCCTACTATTACTATTGTCCCCGATGAACGGAAGCTCAATATCAACGTCATTCGGAAATCCTCCCAGTTCAACGATGTCATCGTACGGATCTATCTCACTATTGTAAGCCGAAGTCATCAAGGCGATTGTACACCAATTCTCATCTACATAGCAATGTTGATGGTATCCATAGTTGTTGTTTGAGGTCGTGTTATTCAGAGTCAGTCTTGTCTCCTTTCCCAACTCAAACACACCCCTCTGACCTTTTGGCACATATAAGCTCAGGAGGTAGATTGTGTATTCATCAGTCTGATCAGACCAGTAGTCCAGCTTTTCAATGCAGAGAGTGTTACGGTTCTTTACCCAAGTCTTGAGAGTCGTTCCGTAGAACTTACCCTCTGACTCAAACATTATATAACATCCGCTCATTCCGCTCTTCGGGATTGAGAGTTCCGGCAGATAAATCTCCAGAACCGAAGCTGAAAGGAATGCTTCAGTCTTATTGTTGAATGAGAACTTTCCATTAAGCACGACAAGTTTCTCATTCTGGTAATCTTTCAGCGAGATCTGACCCGCTCCGAAATTATTTCCTATTGCTGTAATCATAGTCGTCAATCATTAGTATTCAATACAAGGTCCTGAGCCGAATACCTCTACGAACTCATTTTCATACTGTCCGCCTCGATGAGCGAATGTACCTTCAGTTTCTTTCTGCCATGTGTGAATCCAGATAGCAAACAGATTTGGTCTTGCCATATAATTCCTATCCGGATTAGAACATCTTGCAAGAGCCCATGCACGAAGATCAGGAAGGGTCTTGTTGGTTTTCTTGAGAACAAATTGACCAGAAGCAACTCCTGTATTATTTGAGTATGTCGCATCTACTGACAAAATTGTAGAGCCGTGTGAAAGTTCAATATCTAAGCTCTCGAATCCTTCACTGTCGGCCACCTCATTCAAGGTTACACGTGCACGTGGAGTGTATTCCTGATTATAAGCTGTGGACCCAGCCTTGCAGATTGCAGATATCCACATGCTTTCTCCCGTAAATCCTGTTTCGGTATCAAGCCACCAACATTCCAGATAATACTTGAGTCCTTCCTGCGGAGCCACACCGATAGTCTCTGTGAAAAGCTTTGTGATATTCGCCTCGCCCCAGTCATCGACAATACCCGGAGCCACGATCACAGTCTTACTCCAGCCCGAAGAAGTTCCAGGACTCTGAGCTGGAGACATCTTCACAACGAGTCTGTAAGTATCTGACGGAACCTCAAGACCGGTAAACACGATCATGTCAGGAGAAATCCAAAGATCTTCGTATAGAACCTCAGGAACATCAGCCAAATACACCGGAGCCTCTTCAAGCGGAGGCATGCCGACCATTGCACGGTTGGAGTTTATACGGACGAATGCATTGTGAGCAGTCAGGCTTGCTGCCTGGCCGAATGTGGATATTCCCTTAAGATGACCAGCCAAGACCTCCCACTGGTTAATTTGGGAATCGGAGAGCTGTCGGAATGTGCGGGAGATCTTGGATAGTCGGTTTCTTGAGACCGCCTGAGCGGGCGTAACTATCTTGGAATGCTGGGCACGTGAAGAGAGGATGTTGCGACCCTTGACATTGCGGGCGGTGACATCCTTCGCTGTGCCGGCGAAGTCATTGAAGGCTATTGAGGGTTTTACGATCATAAGGCTACGGTGCAGCCCCCTCAATTCCAAAGGCAAAGATAAGGATTTATTTAATATGTTGTGCAATAACAATTTAAGATTTTGTAACTAAAGTTTCGCTTTATGTAAAACATAAAGATTTTTCACGAACTTTGCATCACCTAAACTTCAAGACTATGCCGAAATACATCCCTAACACACTATTCTCTGACTGTTATGCTTCAGTCGGAAATATCACTTTCTTTCACCGAGACGGAGAATGCTACTTCCGCACCAAAGCAAATCCCATATTTCCCGGTACAGCTGGCCAGCAGGTCCAACTCTCCATCCATCAACGCGGACTCAAGGAGTGGAGAAACCTCAGCCACAACGAGCAGCTGGAATGGAACGCACTGGCCAAGACCGTAAGATCCAAACGACTCCCCGCAGACGGATCATGTCACATCAGCGGATACAACCTATTCATGTCAGCCTACCACGGGCTAGCCTGCATCGGAGACGAACGCATCCCAGAACCAAAACCACTCCCTAGTTTCCCAGTCATTCAGCTTGACAATCCATCGGCAACAAGAATCAATGCTGCACATCTGCAGATAACCTTCAAAATCATCGGTGATCAGATTCCGGATACTCAAATGATAGTCGCCAAAATCCAGCTAACTCCACTAGGGTTCAAAAGTCATCGAGGAAGATTCAGGAACTACATTGGCACCAGTACTGACGACAACCACGTCAGCTTCATCATCCACGACTACCGCACAGTCTCCGGATTAGACCTCAACGAGTACCAGGTACACCTCAAACACTTCCTGATCGATGCCGACAGCGGACACAGATCCAAGGAAATTAGCCAGGCACTCAAGGTAAGAATTTAGGACCTAATACCTATAATAAGTCTTAAGCACATAGGAAGCAGACCAGGATCACAGCTGCTGATTCACTACCATAGATATTATACACCATTGCTTCATTCGGGCGGGGCACGACGGTGATGCCAGCACCGATGCGGAAGCGTCCGTCAGTTCTCTCTGGCCTATGGTGTTTGACGGCGGTTTTCGCGTCCGCGACAGCGGATGCGGAAACTGACGGCAAATGCCATAGGAGGCAAGGACGTTAGTCCGCGGCAGGTGGCGGACGGAAAAAGGTTGAGACGGGAGATAAGGGTCTTTCCGCCACAGGCACAAACTGTCACTAAGAACCACCAACGCCTCAACGCTGATGCGAGTGTCAGGCGAGTCTGTGGGATTTGTGGAGCGAAGCGGAACAAAGCACACAGTCTCGCCATTGGGCGCGAAGCGGCCAACTCTGCCCGCCCTCGGAAGATTTGGAAGACTTGGAGCAAAGCGGAAAGGCTTTCAAGTCTGGAGAGGAGAAAGCGGGCAGTATTAAACTCATCGGCAGAGCCGATACCTTGCCTACGGAAGGCTTTTATGACTGACTGAGCTTGCGAAGGAAGTGATAAAAGACTGGAGAAGGCCCGCGGCTGCGCCGCTAAGGCTGGCAATTCATCTTTGGACTTTTGGCCCTCAAAGAAGTGATGACCTTCCTAAACACATTGAGGTAGAATAGAGCATCGACATTCCGCATACCTCGCCAAAAGTCCTGAGCCTCCCGACGGACTTGGAGGCCGTTAGTCCCTGAGGGAGGCTCACTATTGCCAGCCGCCTCGACTGAGCGGGCAAAAGTGATGCGTAACTTATTGGCACTAAGGGAGATAGTTAACATAATCCATATTGTGTAATCTGACGCTTGCAGGGCGTTTCTACGTGTCTCAAACCTTCTTAATTTGAGGTTGTTGGGGCGAGTGATG
>JAFRZX010000075.1 GCA_017442315.1 Bacteroidales bacterium | reverse complement strand
GTATTTCTCTTGATTCTCGTTATACTTGGATCGCATTTCTATGGTATACAGGATACACTAAAGATGGTATTGGCCATGTGCTTCCGGATATTCCTCCATCTGTGCGTCTATTATGTTATTCTCGGACTTTTGCTTCCACTTTTCAGGCGCCACATCAGTGCCCGTGCATGTGCGATGCTTTGGCTGATCCCCAATTATTTGTACATTACAGAAATGTCCTATATGGAACTCCCTGAACCGCTGCTGGTCATTCATGCTTCGTCTAGGGTAGTTAGCATATTGTTTGCCCTATGGATCGTCGGTTTCCTTAGTGTATTTCTCTGGAAAATTGGCGAACATCTAGTTTTCCGTCGTAAGATTCTTCGAAATGCTAAGCCTGTCACGGATAAAAGGATCCTTGAGATATTCCAAAAGCAAATTGAAGATGCCGGAATGGTGAAGCCCAAGCCGAAATTCAAACTGATCACCTCCCCTGACGCTGTGACGCCTCTAACTATCGGACTATTTAAGCGATCCACAAGAGTGATCCTTCCAACAAATACTTACACAGATGAGGAATTGAAGCTGATCTTCCGGCATGAACTGATCCATATCGGCCGGGAGGATAGTTGGTCCAAGTTCTTCATGATGTTCTGTACAGCCATGTGCTGGTTTAATCCTTTGATGTGGATTGCCATGAAAAAGAGTGCAGAGGATACCGAGCTTAGCTGTGATGAAACAGTTCTTCTTGATGCGGACGATGATACCCGGAAGAAATATGCCAACTTGATTCTAAAGACTGCCGGAAATGACCGCGGTTTCACCACCTGTCTATCTGCTTCCGCTTCTTCCATGCGCTACCGTCTGAAATCTATTGTGAGCCCCGGAAAGAAGCACAGCGGCGCTTTGATCGTCGGCCTGATGTTCTTCATTCTGTGCATGACCAGCGGATATGTGGCCCTTGCCTACGGTGAGGAGACCGGCGCAGAAACTGTTTTCCGCAACTATGAATTAAGCAGCTTTGTAGCCGATGACATCACCGTATCTGGCGGTCAATATGATAGTAAACTAGATAACATAGATGCCGAGGCTTTGACTGCATATATCGCCGGACTGCAGACGCAAGAAATGACTGGGAATTACTCTTTCTCAAAAGATGACCGGGAGGTTTCGATTTGGTATGACACACCTTATGGTGTTGTGCTCCTGGATCTGCATTCCAACCATGTTCGTGTCTTCTATCTTTCAGATGAAGAGGATAGGTCTTACATTTATCATCTGCCAGACGGTACAGATTGGGAGTATGTGGATTCCATTGTTCCTCCTCTGCCGGTTGCAGAAGTGATCCTTTCAGATGGGACCCAGTATGGTGGATCTGATCTGACTGCTACCGTGACGAAGCTCTCGATCACGAATGACAATGTTACGACGGTATTGAAAGATCGGGTGCTTGGCCCACATGAAGGTTCGGGAATCTTTGGATCTCTGGACTATGAGTCAGCTACAATCAACTTCTCTATGCCCCTTGTCTCCCCTGCTGAGCTCCTGATCGAATCCTGGGACTACAAAACCAGTTACACAATCACCCAGACTGATTTAGGTAATGCATTTGCATTCGAGATGCCTGATTTTCCGGCGCATTTCACTTTGACTGCAACCTTCCAGGGAGAAAACGGGGTTTATGAAACGACGTTCTTCTTTAACGTAGGAGATATGAATAGCAATTAAAAGATGCCCTGGTGTCAGCATGAAACTGATACCAGGGCTTATTTTTTATTCAACGACGGAAATATGATACACCGAAACCAGTCTGGCAGGATAGGTTTCCTGAATATCGCCGGCATGGATAATCATTAAGGTGTCGCCTACTTGAGGTTCCGGTGACGGCTCCATATTCTCCATGGGAACCTCGATGCGGTCAGAAGAATTGGCTTCTCTGGTTCCGCCTTCGGGCTTCACCAGGATAGATTCGTTGCCGATTTCCAGCACCTCGGCTTTGAACACGCTATCCACACTGGTACTGACGATCTTCGCCTTTTCACCAACCTTGTTGGAGGAAACAGAGAGCAATGTATGCTCGTCGATCACCCAGACCCATGTATTCTCCCCGGAAAGCTCTGGATCTGGGCCACCCCAGACATCAGGCAACTGGGTGCGGTAGTAGCCAACAAGAAGCTCATTGACATCCGCCTCATCCATAAGCGCAATTGCCGACAGCTGCGGTAGATTGGACGTACTCTTATGACTGCGATATGCAACGAACCATGCGCTAATCAATATACCGATTACAGCCAGAGCAAGAAGGATTTTGTGAATATTGTTCTTCATAATTCCACCCTCCTGTTTTTTCTGTTCTTAGTTAATAAAGTATGCAGCCTTTCCATCAAACCATTCCAGTATGCTATCAAAACTGACATCGCCTATCGGAAGGTAGTATTCAGTGCCAATCTGCAGGTACTTTTTATGAACATAAACGATTACTTCTTCCCCATTGGGAACTTTCTCAATGGGGTTAAAAGTAATGCGGTAGATCCAATCTTCAGGATCATCAGCAGGTGTCATGGGAGCTTCCTGAATTTCCAACTCTGCCAAGGAAGTAAGCAACGCAATCTCACTGTCTATCATGACAGATTTCCCATCAGC
>JAFRZX010000074.1 GCA_017442315.1 Bacteroidales bacterium | reverse complement strand
ACGAGGGAAAAGATATGCCGATGTAAGAGGGTTTGCATACACACCCTGATTGGTCATGTTCTGGTCCTTCTGGATTATGTAGCTTGCACTGGCATCAAGACGGAGCTTGTCATTGAGGAAGTATGTCGTGTTCCTGAATGTGAAGTTATAGCGATCATACAGGTTGTTCGGTATGATTCCGTCTGAATTGACTGCCGCAGCAGAGAAATATGTCTGGTTCCTGTCTGTTCCGCCGGAAACGGTAAAGGCATTAGTATAGGTATGGCCTGTCTCTAAGTAGTCCTGCGGAGTGTAACCGCTGCCCTGAGCCATCTTAGGCCCCCAGCTGTAGATGCCGGACCCGCTGTTCCTGCCGTTCAGACCTGTTCCATATCTGTTCTGGAACTCAGGCAGACGGAACGGTTCAAGGAACTCCGTATTGCTGGAGAAGGTCACTTTCAGTCTTCCAGCCTCTCCTTTCTTAGTTGTGATCATCACTGCTCCGTTTGCCGCCTGGGAGCCGTAAAGGGCCGCTGCCGCCGCACCGGTCAGCACAGAGATGGACTGAATGTCTTCCGGGTTAATGTCTGCGATAGACTCGGTGGCTCCCTGAGAGTCGAACTCCGTTCCACCGCCGCCTCCGAAGTTATACATAGGCACACCGTCGATGACATACAGGGCGTTGGAACTCTGGCTTATGGACTTGTTACCTCGGAGAACGACCTTTGACGCTCCGCCGACTCCCGAAGAAGAGGCATTGATGGTCACACCGGCCACCTTTCCTGAAAGGGAGTTGATGAAGTTGGCGTCCTTGACACCGGTTACGAGATCCGAACTTACCTCCTGAACATTGTAGCTCAGGGCCTTCTGGTCACGGCGGATGCCCAGGGCGGTAACCACTGTACCGTCAAGTTCCATTGAAGACTCTGAAAGGATCAGATTGAAGACTCTGCGGCTTCCTATAGGAAGGACAACAACATCATAACCAAGACTGCTGAACTCCAGTTCCCCATTCAGGGATTCTGCCGGTATGCTCAGAGAAAAATATCCTTCCATATCCGAGACCGTACCCACCGATGTGTTTCTGACAAAAACCGAAACACCCGGAAGCGGTCTCCCTGCATTATCAGAGAGTTTTCCTGAAACACTCACAGAAACAGGAGCATTCTTCCTTGAAAATATTATGTTGGTCTCACTTAGACTCCATGTGATGCCGGAGTCTTGTGTCATCTGTTTCAGGAGTTCGCTCAACGGAGCATCCGCAACCTTTACGGTAATCCTCCGGCTGATATCGACCCCATCATCAACTGTGAAAAGATAGTGCGTCTGTTCCTCTATGACATCCATCACTTTCTCCATCCTGACATTTTCCAGATCAAGTGTAACCTTGACATTCTGAGCATTCATGTGATGCCCGGAAAATGTGACGAAGAAGATCAGCGTCACTAGATGACAGATCATACGCTGAAGAAATCTTGTCTTCATAACATCAGTCATTAGTCATATAAATAATAAGTATCTGTGGTATCATCATAACGGTATGAGAATTCTGCATTTCTCTGAAGCAGTTCCAAGGCATGCGAAACACCGTCCTTCACATTGACCTTCATTCTACGGATATTGATCTGAGGCAGGGTGTCAAGTTCATTCACTATCTCAATACCGAATGATTTCTCAAACTTGCGCATCAAGTCATCAAACGACATCCCGCTGCAGTCGATGATGCCTTCGGTCCAGCGGTAGAGGTTCGCTATATCTTCTACCGTCCTCTTATACAGCCTGCCATCAGAAAGGACGATTTCCTGATCAGGGGTCATCGTTGCCACAAGACTCTCATTCCTCTTATCCAATATGGCAACACTACCTTCTATGAGAGCAGTGGAGAACTCTTCCTTCTCCTTCTCGGCAAGCACATTGAATCTGGTTCCCAATACTTTCACATCATAGGCAAAAGTCTCCACATAAAACGGTCTGCGCGCCTTGGACTCCACATCAAACATGGCTTCTCCCTCAAGTCTGACACGACGTTCCTTCCTTGAGAACACAGCAGGATATTCCAATGTGGACCCAGAGTTCAGATGAACAGATGTTCCGTCCGGCAAGGTCAATGCTGCACGTTGCCCCGGCTGAGTAGTGAATGTAAGGATTCCCGACGCTTCATTTTTTAGAGGTGCCACTCCGATGAACCAGGTAAGGAGAATACCGGCAAGCATTGCTGCCGCACTCAAAAAGATTGATGATCTGGAACCGAATATATTCCTTTTTGCCTTATGCGGAGCATGTTTCATGTAACCGGATGAAATATTGAGAAGCATGAGATGAAACTGCAGCTCCCTGTTGAATATATTCTGATTTTCCGGATCGCTTTCAATCCAATCGGCAATTACATCATTTTCTGCCGCTGTTGTCCTGTTTTCAAAGAAACGGGCAAGCATTTCTGAGGTGATCTTTGACATTTTGATTACTTTACTTATTTAATAGACGAATATCCTTCTGCATTGGAAGATTTTTTTTACAAACAATAAGGAACTGTCTGAAAAAACAAACAATTTCTCAAAATTAAATGATTTTTATACCTTTGTCGCGCAATGGAACGGAAAGCGAAAGAAACATACGAAAGGATCGAGCATATCTATAAAACAAGCAAGGATGTGCTCATTCACACTGCATATCTGTTCGTCAGAGACAAAGAGCTGGCGAGGGATATCGTAGGAGAAGCTTTCATGACCTTGATAGAACACCGTAATGAGATAGAAACAGAAAAATTCTATCCATATCTGTATTCCATAGTCCAGAACAAGTCAATAGACTACAGAAGAGCAGACATCAGGCACAGCAGGATAGCCATGCAGATAAAGGCAAGGGAGGAAAGGATGATGGAATACTATACGCTCGCAATAGAATCATCAGGATTCACTGAAGTACATTCCGGTGAAATCATGGAAATATACAGAAAACGTATGGCCAGGTTCTCCCCTCTGACCAGAGAGATATTCATGCGTTCTCGCAGAGACGGTAAGACCAGAAGAGAAATAGCTGCAGAGTTAGGCATCACAGAAAACAAGGTCAAATACGAAACACAGAAAGTACTGGAATCGCTAAAGGAGGCACTCAAGGATTATGGTGAATTCGCTGTTCTTATAATCATGATTCTCGGCAATCTTGTTTCATAGAGAGGTGACGGTATATCTGGCCGTCATTTTCCGCATTTTTACCACACAGGAAAACTTTACGGCGTATTATCGATATATGGGGTAAGATTTTCTTGGTCAGGTGTTAAAAAACACTATCTTTGCCTTAATGAATACTTGATCATCCCTTCCCCAAAGGGGTCGGGCAGACCAAAAGTAATATTACATATATGAGCATTCAACAGGAAAAAATCAAGGAACTGGTGAAGCGCAGGGAAACTGCGCGTATGGGAGGCGGTCTGAAAAGGATTGAAGCACAACACCAGAAAGGCAAACTAACTGCACGGGAAAGATTGTCACTACTTCTGGACGAGGGCAGCTTTGAAGAATTCGACATGTTCGTTCAGCACCGCTGTACAAACTTCTCCATGGAAAAGACCAAATATGATGGTGATGGTGTGATTACCGGTATGGGTACAATCGACGGACGTCTTGTATATGTATTCGCCCAGGATTTCACCGTAAGCGGCGGATCCATGTCAGAAACAATGGCCATGAAGATATCCAAGGTAATGGATATGGCAGTACGTAACGGGGCTCCTTTCATCGGCATAAACGATTCCGGAGGAGCGCGCATACAGGAAGGAATATGTTCTCTGGCCGGATTCGGAGAAATATTCGAGAGAAACATCCTTGCATCCGGCGTCATACCGCAGATTTCCGGAATATTCGGTCCATGTGCAGGCGGAGCAGTGTACTCTCCTGCCCTGACAGACTTCACCGTCATGATCAAAGACACGTCGTATATGTTCCTGACAGGTCCTGGAGTTGTCAAGACCGTAACCGGAGAAAATGTAACGCAAGAGGATCTAGGAGGAGCCAGCATACACGCGACAAAAAGCGGCGTTGCCCATTTTTCTGCCGAAAATGAAGAAGAAGGTATACAGACCATCAAGGCATTGCTGGGATTCCTGCCTTCAAACAACAGGGAAGAAGCTCCGTTTGCAGAAACATCCGATCCTGCAGGCCGTTTCGATGACACTCTCAACGACATAATTCCAGACAATCCGAACAAGGCCTATGACATGTATCATATTATAGGAAGCATTGTGGATGACGGCAGATTCATGGAAGTACATAAAAGCTGGGCAAAGAACATCATCGTAGGATTCGCACATATGAACGGACGTTCAGTAGGTATCGTTGCAAACCAGCCGAAGATTCTTGCCGGTGTGCTTGACATCAATGCATCACGCAAGGCTGCCAGATTCGTACGTTTCTGCGATGCATTCAACATTCCCCTTGTGACTCTGGTGGATGTTCCCGGATTCCTTTGCGGTACTCAGCAGGAATATGGAGGGATCATCACTCATGGAGCGAAACTGCTGTACGCCTATGGTGAAGCTACTGTCCCAAAAGTAACCGTCACACTGCGAAAGTCATATGGAGGCGCCCATATTACAATGAGCTGCAAGCAATTGCGAGGAGACATCAACTATGCATGGCCTTCAGCCAACATTGCCGTCATGGGTGCAGAAGGCGCAGTGGAAATCTTATATTCAAAAGAGATAAAGGCAATGGAGGAACCGGCAGAACGTACTAAAATCGCCGAACAGAAGAAACAGGAATATAACGACCTTTTCTGCAATCCATACAATGCAGCAAGCTACGGTTACATAGATGATGTGATCGAGCCGCGCAACACACGCTTCCGTGTGATAAGAGCCCTGGAGCAGCTTGCAGGAAAGAAACAGGAAAATCCTTGGAAAAAGCATGACAACCTCCCTCTTTAACAAAACACAAACATGAATCCATCAATGTTATTACAAGTCTCGGAGAGTGTCATTCTCAAAAGCGCTGAAATGGCGGAAAAGGATCCGCACGGAATGATCATTACACTAGTGTCGGTATCCGTCGTATTCCTGGCATTGATAATTCTGTATTTTGCCTATACCTTGATAGGCAGAACAGTCAACAGGACTATCGATTGGAAAGGACTTATATGCAGGAAGACACAGACAGCAGGAAATGATATGCCGTCGCCTGAAGAAACTGCAGCAATAGCATTGGCGCTCGACCAGGAACTCAATGGTGAGACATATGCTGCCATCGGAGTGGCCCTCCACCGTTATCTCAACGATACGGTACATGATAATGAAAGCTATATAATAACAATCAAACGAAAAAAATCATGAAGGAATATAAACTCAAAATCAACGGAAACGAATATAATGTCGTCATAAACTCCGTATCTGGAAACACTGCGGATGTCACTGTCAACGGCACTCCATATCAAGTTGACATAGAGAACAATACGGTTCCGGTCCAGACCGTACAGCCTGCCATGCCGATACAGCAGGCTGCTGCACCTGCAGCTCCTGCACAAGCTGCTGCACAGACGGCAAAGCCTTCCGGTGCAGGCAAGCAGGTGACATCACCTCTTCCTGGAGTCATCATATCAGTCAAGGTAAACGTCGGAGATGCTGTAAAGTCAGGACAGGTCGTGGCTGTCCTCGAAGCGATGAAAATGGAAAATGACATACTGGCTGAGAATGACGGCACAGTCACAGCAGTTAACGTAGCCAAAGGAGATTCTGTTCTGGAAGGCGCTGCGATTATCACTATAGGATAACACAAAAATACATCCTGAGCACAGCTGAGGACCATTACTGAAAATACAGATGAATACAGTTATAGAAAGCCTGCAGCAATTCCTGCAGTATACAGGCTTCGCAAATATGACATGGCAGCACATAGTAATGATATTCATAGGCATTGCCTTCATTACAGTTGCCATCAAGAAGGACTGGGAACCCCTGCTTCTTGTTCCTATCGGATTCGGTATGATCATAGGAAACATCCCTTTTACCGAAGGTCTGCAGATAGGTATCTACGAAGAAGGTTCTGTCATGAACATACTCTATCAGGGAGTACGGCAAGGATGGTATCCTCCTCTTATCTTCCTGGGTATTGGTGCAATGACCGACTTCTCGTCACTTATATCCCAGCCCAGACTTCTGCTTATAGGAGCCGCCGCCCAGATCGGTATATTCGGAGCATATATTGTGGCAATGCTTTTGGGCTTCACCCCTGCCGAATCTGGAGCTATAGGTATAATAGGCGGTGCAGACGGTCCTACAGCCATATTCCTGTCTTCAAAGCTTGCCCCTGACCTAATGGGAGCAATCGCAGTTTCGGCATATTCTTATATGGCTCTAGTTCCTGTGATCCAAAGACCTATCATGCTGCTGCTCACCACAAAGAAAGAACGTCTCATACGCATGAAGACTCCAAGGACGGTCAGCCAGAAGGAAAAGATAATCTTCCCTATTGTGGGATTCATACTCACTGCGCTTATAGTGCCTTCAGGAATGCCTCTGCTGGGAATGCTGTTCTTCGGTAACCTGCTTAAGGAAAGCGGAGTGACAAAACGGCTGGCAGAGACCGCAAGAGGACCTCTGATCGACGTTGTCACAATACTTATAGGTGTCACAGTCGGATGTTCGACTCAGGCGGATGTATTCCTGACCGCAACTTCCGTAAAGATATTCTTCCTTGGACTGATGTCATTCGTAATAGCTACGACATGCGGAGTTCTCTTTGCCAAGTTCATGAATCTGTTCTGCAAGGAAGGCAACAAGATAAACCCACTGATAGGCAACGCCGGAGTGTCTGCCGTACCAGATGCAGCACGTGTATCACAGAATGTAGGTCGTGAATTCGACCCTAAGAACCATCTGCTGATGCATGCCATGGCCCCTAATGTTGCCGGGGTAATCGGTTCAGCTGTCGCAGCAGGTATACTCCTCAGTTTCCTGGGATAACCTGCATACGTTTTGACATAAAAGAAGTATATTTGCTGTTTCAATAAAACAAGAAATGGCCATTCGATCTGATATATACGACAGAATACTGATTCTAGACGGTGCCATGGGCACAATGATCCAGAAATTCGGACTCGGCGAAAAGGATTATCACGCCGGTCCGTTTTCTGCATGTAAAAAGGAACTGTTCGGCAACAATGAATGCCTCAACATCACCCGTCCGGATATAATAAAATCTATTCACAAGGAGTACATCACTGCAGGTGCCGACATAATAGAGACAAACACATTCAGCGCAAACAGAATTTCACAGGACGAATACGGATGCTCGGACCATGTATTCGCAATGGCGTATGAAGGAGCAAAGATAGCCAGGGAAGCAGCTGATGAAGCAGCAGCAGAAGCAGCTGAAAAAGGCATATCACGTAAAGTCTTTGTAGCCGGCAGCATCGGGCCGACCTCAAAGTCGCTGTCATTGTCTCAAGATGCTGCAGATCCGGGATTCAGACCGTATTCATTTGACAATATGACTGAAGCATATTGCGAACAGGTGGAAGCCCTTGTCAAGGGTGGAGCAGACATACTGCTGATAGAGACCTGTTTTGATGCCTTGAATGTAAAGGCGGTACTCACGGCCATACAGAAATGCATAGGAGACAGTATCCCGGTAATGATTTCCGTATCTGTCAGCGATAGAAGCGGACGCACTCTGACCGGACAGACATTGGAAGCCTTCTACACCTCAGTAAAGCACTATCCTCTTCTATCCTTCGGTCTTAACTGCTCATTGGGAGCAGCAGAACTGACACCGCTTATAGAACAGATGGGCAGGTGGTGCAGCTGCGGAATAAGCTGCTACCCAAATGCCGGACTCCCCAATGGAATGGGAGGATATGACCAGAGTCCGGAGGAAATGGCCGGTCTGATCCGCAAAATGGCCGAACGAGGACTTATAAACATCGCAGGAGGATGCTGTGGTACGACTCCGGCCCATATAAAAGCCATTTCGGAAGCAATGCATGACATCAGGCCACGCACTATAGACAGCGTCAATATGCAAGACAGGAACTGCAATACAGGATGTATACTGAAAGTAAGCGGTCTGGAAACAGTGGAAATTGATGTCAGGAACAGGAATTTCACTAATGTAGGCGAAAGGACGAATGTTGCGGGATCGCGCAAGTTCGCCAGACTGATTTCTGAAGGGAAATACGAAGATGCTCTTCAGATTGCAGCAAAGCAGATTGAAGACGGTGCTTCAATAATCGACATAAACATGGATGATGCAATGCTGGACAGTACGAAGGAGATGGAGCATTTCGTAAGATGCATATCCAATGATCCCGCTGTTGCCAAAGCTGCACTCATGATCGATTCCAGCCATTGGGACACGATTTTGGCGGGATTGAAAAATGCGCAGGGGAAATGCATTGTGAACTCGATAAGTCTGAAGGAGGGCGCAGAAGCGTTTCTGGAGAAGGCCAGAGTCATAAAGTCATTCGGGGCGGCAGTAATTGTCATGGCATTTGATGAAGAAGGCCAGGCAACGACATACGGCAGAAAGATTGAAATATGCGAAAGGGCATACAGATTGCTCACTCAGGAGGCAGGTTTTTCTCCTGAAGACATAATTTTCGATGCCAACATTCTATCTATCGGTACAGGGGTTGAAGAACACGCACGATATGCCGTAGATTTCATAGAAGCAGTACGCTGGATAAAGAAAAATCTTCCCGGAGCCCTGACTTCGGGAGGTGTATCAAACCTGTCTTTTGCATTCAGAGGCAATAATGCGGTACGTGAAGCGATGCATTCGGCTTTCCTCTATCATGCAATCAAAGCTGGTCTGGACATGGCCATTGTAAATCCTTCCATGCTCTATATTTATGACGAGATAGAACCTGAACTGCTGAAATGTGTCGAAGACGTAATTTTTGACACAGATCCGCAAGCTACCGAAAGACTCGTGGAAAAAGCTGCTGGAATGCTTGCCGATTCTTCAACAAAAGCAAACGGAACTACAGAAGATGCACCTTTGGCAGAATCATCTTCATATTCTGCAGCAGAAATTCTCAGGAACGCTGTTGTCAAAGGTATTTCTGCCGATCTGCAGGAATGTATTCCGGAAGCGGTATCACAATCCGGTAATGCCGTCGGCATAATAGAAGGCCCTCTCATGGAGGGAATGGAGATTGTCGGTAAGATGTTCTCAGAAGGAAAGATGTTCCTGCCGCAGGTAGTCAAGTCTGCCAAGGTAATGAGGGATGCAGTGAAGCTTCTGGAACCGTACATGAATGACAGTATCCGCAATGAAGATGGTCCGACTGCCAGTTCCAGAAAAAGAATCGTTTTGGCGACTGTAAAGGGTGATGTACATGACATAGGAAAGAACATTACGGGCATAGTACTGACATGCAACGGATTCGATGTGCATGACCTTGGTGTAATGGTAGACAAGGATACGATTCTGGATGCAGCACAAGATATCGGTGCAGACATAATAGCCGTAAGCGGTCTTATAACACCATCGCTTTATCAGATGGAGGAAATATGCAGGGAGATGACATCAAGAGGGATGGATATACCATTATTCATCGGAGGAGCCACGACATCTGCAATACATACATCAGTAAAGCTGGCTCCTTTGTACAGACACGTATTCTATGGTCCCGATGCTTCAGCGGCGGCTGTAATGGCGAAGAAATGCATGATGAACAGGGAGGCTTTCGAGGAGGAACAGCATGCAGGACAGAAAAGACTCAGAGAGCTATATGAAGCAGGTGTAATTGCCGAATCCCCGGAACAGACAAGGACAGATGAGACACACAACCGCTACCCGTCATGTTCATATCCGGACATCCTTCCGGCTGACATTCCTGTCACAGAGCTCAAGACAGCTGACATACTTCCGTTTTTTGACTGGAAGATGTTCTATGCTATCTGGGGCGTAAAATACGGAAGTGCCGTGCCTGAAGCGATGGAGCTCATCCAGCTTAGAAGGGATGCAGAAGAAGAAATTGCACTTGAAGATTTCAGAATCATGATTTCAGCAAGATTTTTCCCTGCCTGCTCCGACGGCAATGACATTATCATTAAAAATGACGGCAAGGAGAAGAGACTGCCGATGATGAGGCAGGAAAGTGGCAAGGAAATGTCGCTGTCTGATTTTGTGATTCCTGATTCTTCACAAAAAGTTTCTCCTGTAGGGATGTTTGCAGTCAGCGTACATAAGAAGAGTAAGGCACATGTCCATGGATGCAGCTGTCCGGCATGCTCAAGCCAATATGAAGACATGATAGGAAGTGCTGTACGCATGACTCTTGCAGAAGCTGCTTCATCATGGCTTGACCAATCGCTCAAATCAGACCCGGCATTAAGCTGCAATAGTGAATATCGGATAATAAAGCCTGCTGCAGGATACTCAAGTTGTCCTGACCACACCCTAAAGGAAGACATCCTGCATCTGCTTGAGGAAAATGCTGCTGACCAAGACAGAGGTGCGGCACTCGGAATAGAATTTACTGAAAGTTACGCGATGAAGCCTGAATCAAGCATCTGCGGAATGATATTCATTCATCCTCAGGCATGCTATCCGGAGATAAGACGGATAAGCAGACGACAATATGACGAATATGCTTCCAGAAGAGGCATGGATGCCGAAACAGCACGCCGTTTCCTCGGACATCTTTTGAAATAGACGCTGAAAAAATACTATGAAAGAAACACTGTTTTAGACTATGAAAGTATCTGAAATACTGGCTGGAAGCACCAAGCCATATCCATCAATAGAGATTGTGCCACCATTAAGAGGCATTACAAAGGATGAACTTCTGGAAAGCATAGCGCCTTTCATGGAGTTCAGTCCCAAATATATAAATGTCACAAGTCATAGGGATGAGTTCGAGTACCGTCAGGCAGCTGACGGTTCATTCAGCCGCCATCTTGTACGCAATCGCATAAACGAAACAACAGTATGTGCTGCCATCATGTCACGCTATGACGTGGAAACCGTACCTCATATAATCTGCGCAGGCACAACAGGTGAAGAGATTGAAAGCAAGTTGGACAATCTTGCCTTTCTCGGAATCAACAATATCGTGGCATTGCGCGGTGACAGCATAAGCGGAGAAAAACGTTTCAGTCCAAGTCCTGGAGGATACAGATATGCAAGCGAACTTGTTGAAGGGATAAGAAGTTATCAGGGCAGCACATCATACAGAAGAAGCCGCGGTCTTGATACCGACGAAAGATTCTTCTGCATAGGTGTTGGAGCATACCCGGAAAAACATTTCGAAGCGCCTAACATCGAGACAGACATTGTGAATCTGAAAAAGAAGATAGACGCCGGAGCCGATTACATCATAACCCAGATGTTCTTCGACAACAGCAAATACTACACATTCGTAGAAAAATGCCGCACTGCAGGAATAAACGTTCCTATCATCCCAGGTCTTAAACCATTGTCTACTGTAAGACAGATAACCACATTGCCCGAAGCCTTTTCCCTTGATATTCCGTTGGAACTGACAAAAGCAATGCAAAGCGCAACAGACAACAAGGAAGCTGCATACCGTACCGGCATGGAATGGTGTATAATGCAATGCAAGGATCTGATTGCCCACGGAGTGCCAGCTGTCCATTTCTATACTATGGGTAAATCGGACAACATAGTAAATATCCTCAAAGAATGCTTCTGAGACATCTTATGTCCTGCATCTTCATTTGTCATTGAATAAAAAAACACATCTTTTGACCCATTGATTGAAGTTTTGAATGGTAAACACCGAAATTAGCCATCAGAACCAAATTTTAAAACATAACTTATGGGTAAAAAGATTCCACAGATCCGTTTCAGCTATGACGATATTGTAGCTGGGAGCAAAGATTTATCAAATCCGAACATTGAAGCATATCAATTACTGCTGAATGCTGTTCACGCCGGTACAGGAATACATTTCCTTGATGATGATGACGACAATGCCATAGAGTCATTCCCGCATTATCCGCAGTCAGCGGAAGAAGCCGAGCAGATGGCTAAGCTGCTTAAGGATGCAAAAGCCGCACTTAAGGACAAGAACGATTCTTTTATAAAGGAAGAATTCGCAAAAATGGATGAACTTCTGGATTGGGCAACCAAGAGACACTTTTCGTTCTCATGGTTCGCTATCATAGGAGTCATCATATTCAGCATTTTCCTCAACCATATGGTCAAGGACAAAGAAGAATGGGTAGACAAAGCAAAGGCTACTGTCGAAAGTCTGAAAAATTGGGAGAAATGCGACACTACTGTCAAATTTGAAGACTTTGATGTCAACTCTGTCCAAAAATATGAGTTCAATAATGCAAAGGCATACAAGTGCTCTAAACTCTATAACTACAAGACTTCGTACATTTCAAAGATGGAAGATGCCCAGGCATGGAGAGAAAAAATGGATACGGCCTCCACTAAAGAGATCAGAAAGAATATAGAGGAAAATATTGAGCACTGCGAGAAAGTTGCCGAAGAATATCGTGACAAGTACGAAGAGTACAACAAGATGAGTTACAGAGAGATCAAGAAGGATGCCACCAAGTCTGCAAAGGCACGTCTGGAAGCGAGGAAAGACGATCTTAACTTCATAAGGAGATGGTGCATATTCTTTATTCTGCTTACACCTCTCTATATCTTCGCATGCCGTCCGTTCGGATATACCATCATCAAGAAAGAGGAAGAAGCAAGAAATGCCGGTTTCTTCAAGAAACTTGCCCTGGGTCTGGCGGGAGGTCTTGCGGCTGGTGCGATGAGCATGGGATGGTACTATGCCGTCAACAGCAGCGGCAAGATTGTAGGTGACGGAGATACCGGACTCAACATGATGGTCCTCTTTACCAAGATAGGAATGATTATCGCAGCCATCTGCATAATATGCTGCACAGCAGCAGTCATGATGATATACGGAACGATAACAGGGCTCATCAGGAACTATAACTGGAAAGAGATAATCGCAGCAGCGAAGGCAAGGATTGCTGCAGCCAGGAAATAAAACCTACCTACTATGAAAACTTCTGGAGGGTGGTCACATGAATCGGTGACTACCCTCTTTTTCTTGCATAGGCGCTGGGGGTCATGCCCATAACCTTGGAAAATGACCTGTTGAACGTAGAACCTGAATTGAAACCGGAC
This sequence comes from Bacteroidales bacterium, assembly GCA_017442315.1. GTDB lineage: Bacteria > Bacteroidota > Bacteroidia > Bacteroidales > UBA932 > Cryptobacteroides. Next base: position 8,755 of record JAFRZX010000074.1, on the reverse strand, counting down.
ATTTCGGCAACTTCCAGCATTGTCCTGCGCTTTTCTGACGCATCATCCATGATCCGGCATGCTTCCTTGACTCTCCATTCATTGATATACTCATAGAACGTGACACCAATGGAGTCATTGAGATATTCCGACAGATAAGTTCTGTTGGTTCCTACAAATGATGCCACATCACTAAGGGTAAGTCTTGGATTAAGTTACAGTTTGTCTATTGACATTGCTTTCTGAAGTTCTTCACCGATGGATGCGAATATGGCAGACATATTTTCTGCCTCCTCCTTATTCATAGAGTCAGACTTTACCCAAGGAAAATAAAAAACAGAAAACTTAGGTATGTCCACCACATTATGCCTCAAGGACAAGACATAAAGATACACCCACGCAACAAAGGAAATCCCGTAATAAAGAGCATTGCCAAGCCACGTTTCTTCTGTAAATGCAAAGAAATAGACCGTCATGCAAGCAAACATCACCAATCCTCCTACAACCGTCCATGTCACATTTATATATTCCGTATACGAATAATTGTCCTTGATATATTTCTGATGGCGCACAGCCAGCATGCATACAATTATCATGGATACGGTACCGAAAACATATGCATAAATCAATGATGCCTCATATACAACCGTATCCGGAAATATGATGAATAAAGGTATAAAGCATGACTGCAAGACACTGCACCAGAGAACTTTACCAAGACTCACCCAGCCAGGGGACACGACCTCAAAAAAGAAGCAGCACATTATTGGGACATAAATCAGGTCGACTGTAACTGAAATGCCAGTCAGGTACGGATCCTCCCATAATCCGTCCACAAGGAAGACCATATCCTTAAGATTGCATATAGCCAGCCAGAGCATATTGACCCACAGCATGTACATCATATTGCTCTGCTTTCTCTGCTGATACAGAAGTATGCTCCATACAATGAAAAAGATGGTTGCACCTCCATGTACGAAATGCGCAACTGCCTCAGATGTGGGCCCCATTCCAACCGCGATACCTGTATCCATACTCTCAGTTAAATTTTTCTATAGCTCATTTGTTGGCAAAGCATTGCACAAAGGTAAAAAAAATAAAAATAGTATGAAAATAGGTTGTTAAGTATACCTTTTATTAGTACTTTTGCCAAGATTGAGAAAAAAAGTAACAAAAATCACATAATACACCAAAATATGCAGAATAAATTGCAAGAACTGACAGACAAGCTTTATAATGAAGGTCTGTCCAAAGGAAAACTGGAAGGTGAGGAGTTCCTCGCAAAGGCAAAGCTTCAGGCAGAAGAGATTATAGCTCAGGCAAAAGCTGAGGCTGCTGCCATAACAGCTACGGCAAGAAAAGAAGCTGAAGACCTGAAGACAAAGGTGGAAAGTGACCTTAAGATGGCTGCCAGCCAGAGCATTGCTGCAACAAAGAAAGACATAGAGACACTTATCGTTGCAAAGATGACAGGAGAGCAGACAAAGGACGCCCTTACTTCAGTTGAATTTGTAAAGGAAGTTATTTTGTCCGTTGCCAAGGGATTCAACAAGGAAGAATCCGTTGATCTTGAAGTCGTACTCCCTGAAAGCCTCAAGAAGGAGATGGAACCTTTCGTTTCAAAAGAACTGGCCAAAGTACTCAAGGGTAGTGTCGAAGCTACATTCAGCAAGAAGGTTGCAGGTGGTTTCACCATCGGTCCTAAGGAAGGCGGATATTTCATAAGCTTCACTGATGAGACATTCAACGCCCTCATTTCCGAATATCTCAGACCTGCAACAAAGAAAATCCTTTTTGGCTAACAGATTTATCCACTCGCTATGCTCGGTCTGTATGACTGTAAAGACATAGACCGACATGACAGATGTCATCATAAGCATCAGCGAAGGATCTTGAAAACGGATATGAACAATTACGAATACATAGTGGCAAGTCTGCCGGATATAACCGCCGGATGGAAATTCGGGGAGAAGACTCCGGAAGACTATCTTGAAGATATCATCAGCCTATGTTCTGAAGAAGACAGGCAACTGATCGATTTTCTGATGAACGGCTACGATGACTCGCACCTTGATGCAACATTCTATGCAAAGGCTCTGATTCACGACGACAGGTTCATAAGAGAATACTTCACATTCGATCTGAATGTGAGGAATTCAAAGGTAAGATATCTCAACAAGGCTTTGGGAAGACCATCTGATAAGGATGTCCTCATCTTCGGCGAGGAAGAGGATCCTAAGGTAATTGAGACTGCTGCCGCCGAGTTTGAAGAAGCTCCTGAACTCGATTCCATTCTCAACAGGACAGACATTCTTTCAAGGGAAAGAGGGATAGACGACCTGATGTGGGAAAAGATTTCCGACATTACCACATTCAACTATTTCGACATCGATGCAATCCTAGGATTCATCGCAAAGATGAACATTGTGGCAAGATGGTTCAGGCTTGATGAAAATACAGGACGCGAGATGTTCAAAAAGCTTGTCGATGAAGTACGGGGGACATTCAAGGGTGTCAAGTACAACGGATAGGAAATCATCATTAAAACGATAATCAAATTGATAATATAAATAATATGAAAACTACAGGAAAAGTAACGGGAATCGTATCAAACCTTGTTACAGTCGAGGTAAACGGCCCTGTATCTCAGAATGAGCTATGCTACATCACCGTGGGTGATACCAGGCTCATGGCTGAGGTCATCAAGGTAAACGGAAAGAATGCGGCTGTACAGGTATTTGAAAGCACCCGTGGACTAAAGAACGGCAATGACGTGGAGTTCGAGGAGAAAATGCTCGAAGCCACTTTAGGCCCTGGTCTTCTTTCCAGCAGCTACGATGGTCTGCAGAATGACCTGACCACCATGACTGGTGTTTTCCTCAAGAGAGGAGAATATACAGATCCGCTTAACCATGAAAAGCTTTGGGATTTCACTCCTATCGCGAAACCGGGCGACAAGGTAGTTGCTGCCGACTGGTTAGGCGAAGTCAAGGAAGGATGGCTTCCTCACAAGATCATGGTTCCATTCGCTTTCGAGGGCGAATATACCGTAAAGTCAGTTGCTGAGACAGGTCAGTACAACATAGACCACACAATAGCGATACTCACTGATGCATCTGGCGAAGACATAAAGGTCAACATGTATCAGAAGTGGCCTGTAAAAGTAGCAATCAAGGGCTACAAGGAAAAGCCGAGGCCATCACGCATCATGGAAACAGGCGTCCGCGCCATCGACACACTCAATCCTATAGCTGAAGGCGGTACCGGCTTCATCCCTGGTCCTTTCGGATGCGGAAAGACAGTGCTCCAGCATGCAATCGCAAAGCAGGGAGATGCTGAAGTCATAGTGATGGCAGCCTGCGGAGAGCGTGCAAATGAGGTCGTAGAAATTTTCACAGAGTTCCCAGAACTTATCGATCCTCATACAGGACGACATCTGATGGAGCGTACTACCATCATCTGCAACACATCCAACATGCCTGTCGCTGCCCGTGAGGCATCTGTCTACACTGCAATGACCATATGCGAATACTATCGTGCAATGGGTCTTAAAGTCCTTCTGCTTGCTGACTCGACATCACGCTGGGCACAGGCTCTGCGAGAAATGTCCAACCGTATGGAGGAACTTCCAGGTGCTGATGCATTCCCTGTAGACCTGTCTGCAATCATTTCGGCATTCTATGCACGTGCGGGCATGGTTGTCCTCAACAACGGACAGACTGGTTCCGTGACATTCATCGGTACGGTTTCTCCAGCCGGCGGTAACCTTAAGGAACCTGTTACAGAGTCTACAAAGAAGGCAGCACGCTGCTTCTATGCCCTTGAGCAGAACCGTGCAGACCAGAAACGTTACCCTGCTGTCAATCCTATCGATTCATATTCAAAATATCTTGAATATCCGGAAATCCGCGAACATCTTTCAGAAAAGATAAGACCGGGTTGGGTGGAAATGGTAGAAAGGACCAAGAACATCATCCGCAAGGGTAAGGATGCAAACGACCAGATCAACATCCTTGGTGATGACGGAGTACCTATGAGCTACCATGAGCTGTTCTGGAAGTCAGAGCTCGTTGACTTCGTGATCCTTCAGCAGGATGCATTCGACGACATCGATGCCCTTTGTCCGCTTGAGCGTCAGTGCTATATGCTGGAACTGGTGCTCGACATATGTGACAAGGAATTCACTTTTGAAGACTACGAGCAGTGCCGCAGTTTCTTCAAGGAGGTGATCAACCTGCTCCGCCAGATGAACTACTCCGAGTTCAAGAGCGAGAAATTCAACAACTATAAGGAACAACTCAATAACTTCCTCAGCAATGGCAACTAAGGCATTTCAGAAAATATACACTCAGTTGGAAGCCATAACAAAAGCGACTGTTGCACTCAAGGCACAGGGTATTTCCAACGATGAGCTGGCTGTCGTGGACGGCAGACTGGCTCAGGTCGTAAAGACCAAGGGCGACCTGGTGACACTTCAGGTTTTCGCCGGTACTGAAGGTATTCCCACAAATGCTGAGGTCACATTCCTCGGCGCTCCTCCGACACTCAAGGTAAGCGATGAACTTGCCGGACGTTTCTTCGATGCATACGGAAAGCCGCTTGACGGCGGACCTGAGGTAGAAGGAACCGAAGTCCAGATCGGAGGTCCTTCAGTGAATCCATACAAGAGAAGACAACCATCTCAGATCATCCCAACCGGTATTGCAGGCATCGACCTTAACAACACCCTGGTATCAGGTCAGAAGATTCCTTTCTTTGCTGACCCTGACCAGCCATACAACAATGTAATGGCCCAGGTAGCCCTTAGAGCTGACGTTGACAAGATCATCCTCGGAGGTATGGGTCTGACAAATGATGATTATCTTTACTTCAAGCATGAATTTGAAGCTGCAGGTGCTCTGGACAAGATCATTTCATTCGTAAATACGACAGAACAGCCACCTGTCGAGCGACTCCTTATTCCGGACATGGCACTTACTGCTGCCGAATACTTTGCAGTCGAGAAGAATGAGAAGGTGCTTGTCCTGCTGACAGACATGACACTTTACGCAGATGCTCTTTCAATCGTATCCAACCGTATGGACCAGATCCCGTCAAAGGATTCCATGCCGGGTTCGCTCTATTCAGACCTCGCGAAGATCTACGAGAAGGCCGTACAGCTTCCTGACGGTGGTTCCATCACCATCATAGCCGTGACAACCCTCAACGACGGAGATATCACACATGCAATTCCAGACAACACAGGATATATCACAGAGGGACAGCTCTTCCTCCGCGCAGATCCCGACTCAGGAAAGGTCATCATTGATCCGTTCCGTTCACTTTCACGTCTGAAACAGCTCGTACAGGGAAAACAGACACGAAAGGACCACAGCCAGGTGATGAATGCATCTGTCCGCCTCTATGCTGACGCACAGAACGCAAAGACCAAGCTGGAAAACGGTTTCGACCTCAGTGACTACGACCTCAGATGTCTCGATTATGCCAAGGCATATGCAACAAGGATACTAGCTATCGACGTGAACATCAAGATTGATGAAATGCTCGATACTGCATGGGAACTCTTCGGCACATACTTCACAAAGGCCGAAACCGGCATCAAGCAGGAATTCATTGATCAGTACTGGAAAAACAATTAACAATTTTCAGATAATTTTTGTCAATGGCAATAAAATTTCAATATAATAAGACATCTCTCAATAACTTGAACAAGCAGCTCAAGATGAGAAAGAACGCCCTTCCTACGTTGAAGAACAAGGAATCGGCACTTCGTCTTGAGGTCCGCAAAGCCAAGGAATATTCCGAGAAGCTTATTGACGATCTTGATGCAGCCTTGAAAAGATACGATTACCTTGCAGCACTATGGAATGAGTTCGAGGCCGGACTGATAACCATCACCGACGTAGATCTCGTGACAGTAAAGGTGGCAGGTGTCAAAACCCCGGACCTCAAGGAGATACACTATCAGATCAACGACTTCAATGCTTTTTCAAAGCCGGCATGGTATGCAGATGGAGTTGCAATTCTGAAGGAACTATCAAGACTTGGCATCGAATCAGAGGTCTACAAGGAAAAGGCCCGTATCCTTGACTTCCAGAGAAAAAAAACGACTCAGAAGGTAAACCTCTATGAGAAGGTACAGATTCCCGGATACCAGGAGGCTATCAGAAAGATCAAGCGATATATGGAAGACGAGGAAAATCTGTCAAAGGCAGCTTCCAAGATAGTAAAAAGCAGACACGAAATAGAAGAGGAGGAGCAGAACAATGGTTGATAAAATGATGAAATATTCCTTCATTCTTCTCAATGAGGAGACTGATGGTTTCCTGAAGAAGCTTCAGGAGCTCGGTGTCGTCGATGTGACCCGTTCTGCCAAGCCTATAGATGATCGTTCATCCCAAATGCTTGATGATGTGGCTCTTTCAAAAAAGCTGATCGCCAGACTTGAAGGGATAGAATACTCCAAGGAAGCTGATAAGGATGCCATCATGAAGGCAAGTCAGTCTGCTGTTCCTCAGCAGGACATCGTCAATGCAGCATTGTCTGCACTTACTGAATTGTCAGACCTGGAAACTGCCAGGACTACAGCAGAAAAGGAAGTCAAGGCTAGAAAGCCATGGGGTGAATTTAACAAGGCACGTATTGATGAGCTTAAGACTCTCGGTTATACCGTGAGGTACTACATTGCAAATAGAAAGCAGTTCTCAGAAGAATGGGCTGAGCATTATCCGCTTCAGGTCATCTCGGAGCAAGGCAATAGCATATGGTTTGTGACCATATGTCCGAAAGACACTGACTACAGCTTCCCTATCGAGGAAACCGTTGCACCGGAAGGTTCATGGAAGGACGCTCAGACAGAAGTTGACGACATCAATGCAAGAATAATAGAGACCAAAGGTCTTCTGCTCAGATACAAGGAGCTCATCCCTGACATAAAGGAAGCATACCAGCACAAACTGACAGATCTGGACCTCTATCTTGCACGCTCATCTTCTGCCTCGGCTGCAGAGAACAAGCTTGCGATCCTTGAAGGATTTGCTCCTGCAGAGAACGACAGTGAACTGTGCAGAGCATTCGACGATATGGGAGTTCTTTACATACGTGAAGAGGCAATGGAAGAGGACAATCCTCCTATCAAGTTGAAGAACAACAGATTTGTAAAGATGTTCGAGTCTCTCACAGGAATGTACGGAATGCCTGATTACGGTGAATATGACCCGACTCCTGTGGTATCGATATTCTTCCTTCTGTTCTTCGCGATGTGTCTGGGTGATGCCGGATATGGATTAGTACTGATTCTGGTAGGACTGGCCATCAGGAAAGGCTGGCTGAAGATATCAATGTTTGACGGTCTAGGAAGTCTGATTGCCACACTCGGAGCAGCTACGGCGGTAGTTGGAGGTGCACTTGGAACATTTTTCGGAATGTCAATCATCAATCTTGTCCCAGAAGGATCTGCCCTGAAGTCCTATTATGAATTCGTAGGCAGCGATATTCCTACGCCTATGGGTGAGCTTCCGTTCCAGATGCTGCTTGCACTTGGTATCGGAATATTCCATATCTGCCTTGCAATGGTGATAAAGGCGGTAGGATATACCAGGAGATTCGGATTCAAGGAAAACATCTCGACATGGGGATGGCTAATCCTTATAGTAGGAGGTCTTATCATCGCACTTCTCGGAGTCGGTAAGCTGATCTCTGCTGAGGCTATCAAGTGGGCTGTAATAGTAATCGGAGCAGTTTCCGCCCTAGCTATCTATATCTTCAATACCCCAGGACGGAATCCACTTATCAATGTGGGAGCCGGACTTTGGGATACCTACAACATGGCAACCGGAATCCTTGGTGACGTACTCAGCTATATCCGACTTTTCGCACTCGGACTTGCAGGAGGTATGCTGGGAGCAGCATTCAACGATCTCGGACTGATGGTGCTTGGAGACGGAGGATTCAATTGGGTATTCTTCGTTCTCATACTGATCATCGGACATGTACTCAATCTGCTGATGTCATGTCTCGGAGCATTTGTACACCCACTCCGTCTTAACTTCGTGGAGTACTTCAAGAACTCCGGATACGAAGGAAAGGGCAAGTTGTACAAGCCTCTTAGGACTGAAGTCGATGAATAACAAATGACAATATATTCAATAACAAATAAAAAATCAAAATCATGCTTAATTTAGTTTTAGGTTATCTCGGTCTCGGCCTCATGCTTGGCCTTGCCGGTATCGGTTCATCAATCGGAACAACTATCGCCGGTAATGCGGCTGAAGGCGCACTCAAGAAGAATCCGGAAAAGTCATCAAGCTACATGATTCTTTCTGCCCTTCCTGCAACACAGGGTCTGTACGGATTCGTTGCATTCCTTATGTGGATGGGCAAGGATTTCGCACAGGATGGCGCAATGCTGTTCGGAGTCGGTATTTCAGTAGGACTTGTATGCCTCATGTCAGCTATCCGTCAGGGTCAGGTCTGCGCTAACGGTATCGTAGGCATATCACAGGGTCATGACGTACAGACAAACACTATGATATATGCAGCTCTTCCTGAATTCTATGCAATTCTTGCACTTGTTGCTGCCCTTATGATCTGATAAGGTGTAAAGGCTAAAATGCCTCTTATCGAACAAAGAAGAGGGTGTATTCTAAGACTTTTCCAAGGAATACAGCCTCTTTTTTATACATTTATTAAGAATAACTACCTGTTCCAGTTAAGAACATGCAGTAGCAGCAGTTCGGATAAAGAAAGATCTCATTTTATCCGGACTGCTATATTT
>JAFRZX010000008.1 GCA_017442315.1 Bacteroidales bacterium | reverse complement strand
GACGGAATGGAGGCAAAGATGAGAAAGATGTACGGATACGCCAGGGTATCCTCAAAAGATCAAAACCTTGACCGGCAGCTGATCGCCCTGCGGGACTTTGGTATCGATGACCGGGATATTATCCGGGAGAAAGCAAGCGGCAAGAGCCTGGACAGAGAAGCCTATCAGACCCTTCGAAACCAGCTGCTTAGAGAAGGGGATACCTTGGTCATTGTTTCCTTGGATCGCTTGAGCCGTAACAAGCTGCATATCAAGCAGGAACTGGAATACTATCGCAGCCGCAACATCCGTGTTATGATCCTGGACATGCCCACCACACTCTGTCAAGTCAATGAAGGGCAGGAGTGGATCATCGAGATGATTAACGCGATCCTCATTGAGGTTCTGGCCAGTATGGCAGAACAGGAGCGTATTCGGACTCTGAACCGGCAGGCAGAAGGAATACTAGCTGCACAGCTGCAGGGGAAGCATCTTGGCCGTCCAAAGATGAAAATTCCTGAAGGTTGGGGTGAGATCTATATGCTCTGGAAATCGGGAGAAATAACCGCAGTTGAAGCTATGAAAAGATCCGGCCTTAAGAAGAGTACATTCTATAAGCTGGCTAAGCTTACCGACGAAAACAATCCATGGTGAAATATAGAGCGAGTCCATTGTGAACTCGCTCTGAAAATTTATTTATTTAATTGTTCGTTACAGAACTGCAGTAAAGCGGGAATATCAACAGTAGCTGTTTCCCAAATGATGGACTGATCCATTTTACCGTAATTGTGGGCAACAAGATTTCGCATGGCCTTCATAGGACCCCACTGGACTCGGGTAGCAGTTTCCTGCTTGTACTCAGGCGAAAGGCCGGCACTTAGTTCGCCAATCTGCAAAATGGAGAAGCTGACAGAACGCTGGTAATCAGCATCAGCAGCGTATACATCAAAGGAATTGCCATAACGCTGGATTGTTTCTGCGATGGCAATGCAATAATCGCGAATATGCTTAATCCTCTGTAAATCAGGCGACATCATCCAACCTCACCCTTTCCTTGAGTACTGTATTCCGGAAATCAATATCGCTCTCCATAGAGCTTTCCTGCATGATAGATCTAACCGTAATGAGATCAATGGGTTTCTGGAATGCCTCCTCCAGATCGCAATACAGAGCGCCTAACCGAAGTAGGGAAGTGAGCTCTGTTCCGGTAGTATCAATCAGAAAGTCAATGTCACTGTCCGCTGTGGCATCGCCTCGTGCGTATGATCCGAACAGGTACATAGCAGGGATGCGGTATTTGACTAATATGGGCATGACTTTTCTTCTGATTTCCTGAATCGTATATACCATATTCACCCCTCCTTTATTGTCTTAACTATATTATATTACCCACATCGGTAAATTGCAATCATTTTATATTCCGGTAGAGATAGTACCGCCTTGAATGTATTTTCAAGGCGGTACATCGTTATGGATTCAGCTTCTGATTGACGATGGCCATATCATCTTTGGTGGGTTCCCAGTCAAAGCGAATGTCAATGATCCTGTCTTCATAGCAGAGGAGGTACCAATTCATATACCAGCCTTCTTCCTGGTAAAGACGATAGACATCGTTGGCGCCCCAGGGAGTCGGATCCTGCTCTTTTAAGACCAGCCGGTGTCCGACGGGAATATCCTTATCGTCAGACTCATCCAAGTCCCAATACATTTGATCCTTACACCATTCGTAAATGAAAGGTATCTTCACAGTTGTTATAGTGTATTGAAGATCCGGAAGTTCGTGGAAGTCCTCAACGTTCCAGTCTCCAAACATGTGGACCACACGCTGACCCAGCACAAAAGTCTCATTGTTTCTATTTTGCTCGATGTATTTTTGCTTATCAACGTCGTAAAAGTCTGTTATAGAGAGGGGAATGACCGAATCATCAAAGGGAACGGTTTGATTCTCATTTGAGAAGATGCCCGATAGAGTGGCATAGGTAATACCGCCCATCATGACAGTCGGGAGAATAAAACAGGCGGCCAGCGTCAGTACGCGATTCAAACCACGGGATGCTTTCAGTTTCCTGAGTCCGTGCTTGATCCAGTTAACTGCGAAGATGATTACGAACATGGAAAGAAGCATAGCAACGGCGATCCATGCTAACAACCGATTACTTAGAGTAAACAAGTTGAGCAGCCAAATTGCGGCGGCGAACAGGAGTACGATCACAACTGTTTGTTGAATGAGTTTGGTGCTTGGGGTATCGACAAAAATACCATCTTCCGCTGCTTTCTTTGCTTTCCGATGCCAGGAGAAGTAGGTACACAGTTCCGTCAATGAAATGACCAGCAAACACAGATAAGCAAAGCCTGACAGCATCTGGCTCGAATTGGACAGCAAAGTGACTGGTGAGAAATAGATTTCTGCAAGGAAATAACCACCCATCAAAACACCAAGCGCCAGAAGAAGATAGTAACTGGGAAGAAAGTTCTTCTTACAGGCCCGATGGAGCGTATCAACCTCCATAATCGGATCGGTATCCAGAGGGATAGGGGACTCTTTCTCATTATAAAACACCTGCATCTGATGCCATGTACTAGCAAGCTGCCATCCGGTATGGGCACAGAGGTCATGGAATGTCTGCTGATCTTCAGAGGGTCCCGGATCAAAATCGGAGGCTCTGGGGTAGTAAGTGACGCAGAAATGAATGTCCTGTGGTTCGATTTTCCGGTAAGTCCAGTAGAGATTGGAGATGCTTTCGAGCAGCCACCCTTTCTTTGCCATCTCTGTAAGGTGCTGTTCAATACCAGTATGATTATAGAAGGAGTAGTATTCTAAGCGGCGTTTCTTGGTTTTCATTTTGCTTCCTCCTTTCCAAAGATACGGCGATAGTCCATGGCCTGTGCAATGATCCGTGCATATTCCTTATCCAGCATCATTTTGCCTTTTTCGGTCAGAATATAGCTCCGCCGGCGGCCTTCAACTTTCGTTTCACGGATGAAACCTTCTGCGAGGAACTGCTCCAGCAGGTTATACAGTGTACCGGAGCCGACACTGACACGGTTTTCGGTCATGGCAGGCACTTGATCCAGAATATCCTGGCCATAACACTCTTCTTTGAGACACAGCAACACATAAAACATCTGTTCTGTCAAGGTCCGAAATTTTTCTCTTGCCACAGCCATACCTCCTATCCTCGAATATCGAGTATTGTCATCTTTATTGTATCCTCGATTATCGAGTATGTCAATATGATATAGTGACATCAGAGAAAAATTTTTATATAATTATTATCAGAAGTGAACCGGTAGGGGAGCATGATCGTATTTGTTAGTGAAAGGAGGCGCAAGAGGTTATGGATCGATACATACGCAAATATGGCAAGCGGCTTTACGGCCTGTGCATGACGCTCTGCGCCGACAAACATGAAGCTGACGACTTGTACCAGGATACATGGGTGAAAGTAATCCGGAACTTTGACAGCTTCGATACTTCAAAGGATTTCGAACCGTGGCTAACAAAGCTATGTGTAAATACATACCGGGACAAGCTGCGCAGGATCTCACGTAGTCCATTCCTGAGTTTTATGAGTAACGAATCAAAGGATGCAGTCTTTTCAACTGCTCCTGCTCCGGAAAGAGAAGATTACTCAGACCTCTACGCAGCCATTGATCAGCTTCCCGAGAAAATGAGGTTGGCTATTATCCTGTTCTATTTTGAGGACATGGATATTTCTAAAACTGCAGAGACTTTGGGGATCCCGCCGGGTACCGTGAAGTCCCGGCTAAATAAAGCAAGAAAACTACTAAAGGAGGTGCTGACGGATGAAACAGATCTACGACTTTGAACAATATAATCCGCCTGCACTAAATGAGCGGATAATTCGGGAAAAGATCGAGAAGAAAAAACTTCGCTTGCAGACGGTACTGATCGCATTTGCAGGAATCCTGATTCAAATTATCATCGCGATATTTGGATTTGAGGCTATGGAAGAATATCCCATCATTACAGTATTCTGCTGCCTGTATGTGCTCTTATCTACCACTGGAGGAAGTATCCTTGCATTTGTTTACACGCAAAAAGGAGGAATGATTTCATGAGGATTATGGTTGTAATGATTCCGATCATGCTTTTACTGTTAACCGTTCCGGTACTGATAGGCGTATATGTATATCGGGATGCCAAAAGGCGTGGTATGAATGCTGCTCTTTGGACATTGATTGCTGTTTTCGCACCGTCACTGATAGGTTTTATTATTTATCTGCTCGTTAGAGGTAGCTATTCCGATCTAAAATGCCCTCGTTGTGATACCAGAGTCAATGATACTTATGTTGTGTGCCCCAGATGTGGTGCAAAGCTTCGGCCTGGTTGTCCGAACTGTGGTACAGCTGTTGAATCCGACTGGAAAGTATGTCCCAAGTGTGCGCAGCCCCTTCCGACTATGCAGGATGATGTTGTGACTCCAGTTCGTCCGAAGGATAAG
>JAFRZX010000073.1 GCA_017442315.1 Bacteroidales bacterium | reverse complement strand
GATCGAGGTTCCTATGAAGAATATGGAATCTTCTCCTGAACCCGAGATAGGAGATATGCTGTTGATCGAGTATGACGGTCAACTTGCTGAGACCTACCCGGCAAGAATAACGAATCCCTTGAATATCAGTGTGCTTGTAGAAGTCCAAACTTCCGAGATCATAACTGCGTTTGAATTCAATTTCGCAGGAAATACATCCGGTAGTCAGAAAATGGAGTTAACCGAGGAGAAACCTTATTGGTGCATTACTGTTGTAAATGAGGGTACAAACGGGATAAACATCGATATTTTGGGAACGATTTACATGGTGGATGCGGGATCATCCGGGCACATCTACCCAGATAAAGCGTGGGAGCCTGGCACTTACTCGATTGATTTCGGTACAGCTGGTGGAATCGGTATGGAGGGGTATGCAATTTGCAATATTTCCTCTGTGCCCTTCCTGGCGGAAGAACCTTTTGCGAGGAAAATATACAGCGCTGAGCGAAGGGCCGACCACCCTTTGGTAGTATATATCAGCTCCGAATGGGCAGTTGATAAAAAAACAGAGAATGTTGAATTGCCTTTCAATCATCTGTCGATCAAAGAAGATGGTAGCGGAGTTATTGATGGTGTCGATGTCACATGGGAAATCTGTGACAAATACACCTCAGAGCAAAGCTTGCATATTGAGTTGTGGGATGACAATGAATATGTTGTTAGCGTTGTCTATTGGAGAGACAGTCAGCTTCTCCAAATTGTAGATCAAAATGAAAATCTGCTTGAATGTTATTATCACAGGATTGCTTACGCAACTGGTTAACGAAATTGAGTAGATTTCAATGCAGATGAACACAAGATTATACACCCATTTGCGCAGCTTCCGGCAGGGGGCTGCGCTTCTTTTTGAACCTTTTCTTAAGATTGCGCTGTAAGCATTGACAAATGGTACTACTGGTTGTAGTATATGAGTGCATACTACAAACTGTCGTATCAGGAGGTTTGCTTATGTCTGATTTGAAAATGGGTACTGCAGAGGCCCGGTTTGCAGATATTATCTGGGAGAAGGAGCCAATCACTTCCGGTCAGCTGGCCCAAATCGGTCTGGCGGAATTCAATTGGAAGAGAACCACATCCCACACAGTTCTGAACCGCCTGTGTGATCGCGGACTCTTTCAGAAGGAAAACGGTGTGGTCACATCTCTGATCTCCCGGGAAGAATACTATGCCCGGCATAGTGAAGCATATGTAGAGGAGACCTTTGGCGGCTCTCTGCCTGCATTCCTGGCGGCTTTTGGTACCCGGAAGCAGCTGAGCGGCGCAGAGGTAGACGAGCTGAAGAAGCTAATCGAGGGCATGAGGAGGTAATTCTATGAAGGAGATTATGAACTTCTTACCTGAATTACTTCGGATCAATCTCGTCGCCAGCTTTGTTATTCTGATTGTCCTGGTTGCCAGACTGATTTTGAAGAGAGCACCAAAGGTGTTTTCCTATGCCCTGTGGGCTATTGTACTGATCCGGCTGTTAATCCCTGTATCCATTCCCAGCGCGGTCAGTGTCATCCCTGATACACCTGCAGCAAGCGGCGCAGTCATCAATTCCGCATTACCGGAGATCGAGTTTGAAACGCCACGGGACCGGGAACAGAATTACTATGAGTCCCAGAAGCCATCTTCGGAGAATGACGTTCGAGTATATATGAGCCATACGATGGAACCTATTGCATATCTGTCCATCGCATGGCTAGTCGGTATTGCAGGAATGATCCTTTACAGCAGTATTTCTTATATGAAGATCAAAAAGAAGATCCGAATTGCTGTTCCGCTGCGGGATAATATCTGGATCGCTGACGATATCAAATCACCATTTGTAATTGGCTTCATTAGGCCTAAAATCTATCTACCCAATAACCTTGGTGAGCAGGAGCAGGAGTATATTATCCTTCACGAGCAGCACCACATCCGCCGGCTCGATCATGTCATCAAGACTCTGGCATTTCTGGCACTGACTATTCACTGGTTCAACCCGTTGGTCTGGATTGCATTTGTTCTGGCCTGCAAAGACATGGAGATGAGCTGT
>JAFRZX010000007.1 GCA_017442315.1 Bacteroidales bacterium | reverse complement strand
ATTCATCTGGGTTTCATAATGGGACAGACTGAATTTCTCCATGAACGCCCTCTTTTCTTCAGGAGACTGGAAATTTCCTTCCGCAATCCTCATCCCTCCCTGACGAATGATGTCAACCAATATGGCGGATTCCGTTGAATCCACCTGCGGTTTCTGTTTCTCACGGAGTTCATCGGTCTGCTGTCTGTTACGGTAGGAGGCGTATTCCACCTTTTCTCCCTTTTCAGCCTTGCGGATAACTTCCAACGCATTGTTCACATCGGACTCCAGATTGTCGATAAGACAAGGGTTCTCCTTCAGTTCTCGTGTCCAGTAGTCCACCATATCCAAGGATTTTTCCGAAAGCCTTGCGGCACAACCGAGTTCACGCATCTTGATACCCGAAGCTACTTCTGCCACCAATTGCTCGTATTTCAGAGAATCCTCTGACGGTGCCTTGCCACCTTTCATGACCATTCCTTCACGGGCCAGACGCTGTTGGTGTCCGGTGGCACTGACCAGCTGGCGCATCAGTTCCTGCACATAGTCCGTGTACATGGCGAAATGCTTCTGTTCGGGCATATATATCACATCCTTTTCCGTATGGTAATGGGCAACACCTGATACATCCTTGCGGATTGGTACGAAGTGTTGTTTCATCTCATCGGCAAACCTGTTGACTGTCTGATGAAGCTGTCGTTCCTCATTCTTGATATAGCCTCTGTCAAGCAACGCACCGAAACGGTCAACCAACTTCTGGTATTTCTCCTTGTCCACATGGGGTAACATTGTCTGGTCAACATTGAAAAGGATACGTATCTCACGATTGTGGACACCCTTGTACATCTCTTTCTCTTCAGGTGAGAGTTTGAGGTAATCATTGCGCGAAATGACATCTTTAGGGTTATGACGGTTGACATAACTGCTCCAGTTGTACCAGTTAAAAGGTACACCCTTTTCTTTTTCCTTGACTGATTCTCCACGTGCTTTTGCATCCTGGAAGAAAGTATAATTAGCGGTCTTGTAACCGTTTTTGTCCGTATGGAGTCCCAATATCAAAGCATTGAAAGGACTGACGGAAGGTCCTTTCGGATAAAGTCTTGGCGGCATGATACGCCCTTGGTTCATCCAGAATCCGGCATTGTCCTTGGCAGAGTTCAATGCGTCACTTATCAGTTCCACCTGTTTTTCCGCAGCCCGTTGTTCCTGTTCGCTTTTCTCTTTCATGATTCTATCTTTTAATTACTTGATGGCAATGTTTCTTTCCCTTTCTTCCGCTTGTTTGTCCGTTGTACGGTAGTTCTCCTGCATGGTCATTTGCATCCTGTCACTTTTGGCGAGTATGGCATTGGCCAACGTATTCAGTGGCAGTGCTCCCGAATGGTAGGCATCCACTACCTTTTCGGGCAATTGGATGCTGCACGGTATCTTGTCTATGTCCATAACTAGAGTGTTGCCCTTGATGATAGGGTTGGTAATTCTTGGATTGAGTACTTCATCGGAATAAGTCTTGTACTGAATATTCCTGTTATCCCCATTGCTGATACTGTTATTCTTCTTTTCCAAGGATTCATGGCCGGCTTTGTTGAGCAGATTCATTCCGCCCATACCTATCATTACCATTTTCAATAATGGGTTACGGGTAAACAGTCCGATAAGGATGGATGCGATGGGCAGGATATTGTCTTTCAGATTCAAGGACTTGCTTTTGCCTGTGAACAGCCCGACAAGTATGTCAGGTAACATGGAAACTACGTAACCGAGGTTCTTGCCTACACTGCCAAGGTCGGACAAACCGAATGTATTCATCAGGCCATCCCAGCCGTTGGCGTTGCTTTTTTCCGGTATATCTGTGTTCACTTCGCTTTGTTGGACAACAGAGTCATCTTTTTCTTCACTCACGATTTCTGCATCCTGTGGTTGTTCCTTTGCCTTCTTCTTTTCTTCGTTTTCCTCTTGCTGTGCCAGGTATGCTTCTTCATATCCGGGCTTGATGATGGATGGTACATTGTCATATCGTTTTTCTTCCTCTTTCTTCATGAAGGGTACATTTGAAAGAAACTCGGATGGTTGGAACAACTTCTCCAGCCATTCTCCTGTCTCTTTACTTGGTATGTTCAGGCTATGTTTCAGTTTTTTATTTAAAGAAAGGATATAGTCGTTCTTATAAGCAATGATTCCCTTGCTTTCTTTACGGAAAGAATCGAACACATTGTTATCTTTCCCAAATACACCCTGACTGATACACGATTCGATGGTAACGGTCTTGTTCTTAGCCGATTTGTCTGCATAATGCTCAAGTCCTGCAAAAACGACTTCTGCTCCGGCCAGTTTTGCCAAAGCTCCCCAAGAACTGAAACCGCCCGTAGTAATCACGTCCGCACCGAATGCAAGCGTCTTGCCGAAACCTTTTTCCACTTTACTTGGATGATATGCCGCTTCGCTCCGTTGTTCAATCTCCATATCAAGAGGCGATTGGTTTATGCTTTGCGATATGCCAAGTAGACTATCTGAGGCAGCTTTTCTTATGATATAGTCTATGGTGGATTTGGGCATACGGTCTTTCACCAGACGGTCAATCATCAGTTGCTCCACACGATAGTCCATATAGGCATTGGCAAGGTCACTACCTAATTGGGAAGAAAGTTCGTCATAGCGTTCTCTGCCTATTTCGCTGACAACGGTATTCCGCCATTCGGCAGCAAGGTGGGAGAGGGCATCTGTAATCTCTTTGGATGATGATATATCCTTACGGCACATTTCAATATATTCTTCCGTGGTCTTGCTGTTCCATTCACCAGTCAATTTCAGCATGTTCAAGGAATCGTCATGCAGATTGTGCATGGAACCGGCCATTGAACGCAACATTCCTGCCGTACTGTTCTGATAGTTTTCCAGTTCCTGTACCTGTTTTTCCGCAAGTTCATCCTTCACCTTACTCATGACGGGATATAGACGGCTGTTGAAATACCGTTCTATGCAGTATTCCAACTCCGCAAACCGTTGTAGTTCCTTGATGTTGCTCATCCTTACATGTTCATTTGATTCATTAACTGTTCTCTTGTCTGCTCGATGGCATGATGATACACTTCCATCTGCTTGGGAAAATATTCTTCAAGCATGGCATCCTTCTCAATCTCATCCTGAATGAAACGGATGGCCACCTGTCTGCTTATCTCGACAGACGCTTCACCCTCTTCCTTGTTGTTGAACCAGGCTTTGGTCCACCACCGTATACCGCCACGGTCAGGATAGACTGTAACCAGTCTCGGTATGTCAAAGCTCTGTATGTCTATCTCCAGTTCTGATAGAGGGTCGATGATTCCGCTTCCCGCTATGGCTTGCTCTTGGGCTTTTTTTTTTCGTTCTCATTCCATGTGGAGAGATAGACGCTGTGCTTCAGGGCAAGATAGTTGAGGAAGTCACCGATAAGCAGGTTCTGTACTTTACAGGCGATAGGCACGGCTTTCTGACCGATACCGAGTGGATTGGCCAGAGATGGCAATGTCTCATAGAAATAGTTCTTTACTGCTGCCGTGGAGAATATATTCCGGAGCGAATGTTCCGTATGTTCCGGAAGACGGTAAATCCCATTGTAGATGGCTGACATGTAATCCGGATAGAAGCGTAGCATCAGTTCTTCGATTTCTTCTTTGTCATCATCATAATCCGTGGGTACGGACATATCTATGGTTTCAAACTCCACGTTTCCAACCTTGCCGGTCTGCTCCAAGGTTTTCAGATTGCCATACAGCATGGCAAGGAACTCTATCGGATTGATTTCCTCACCGTCATATCTCACTTCCATGTGAAGCAGGTCACTACTGACTGCAACGGTGTTGCCGGCGCTGACACGCATCCCGAAAGTGGTTAGGACATTGGAAAGATGGGCGTAGGTCACTTCATATTTGCCATAGCGGACAATCAGGTACAGCTTGTGTGTCGGAGAACTTCCGATTCCACTGACTATGCCGTCAGCCAATGCTGCCAGAAGATAACGGTCTGTCTTGAAGTCCACGCCATGATGGAAGAATTCCTCACCCGAACGTGGGTGAATCTGTTTTCCGTAGCCCAAAGTGATTTGTACATGACCGTTTTGTTCTTCAAAGGGCATACAGTAGCCGCTCTTTGAAAGCAGGTTCATTTCTTGGGTATATTCCATTGTTCAGTTATTATGTTGATTTTAAAGTTATCGTCTCATGCCTCCTGATTGGTTGGTTGTCTGTTCGGATGCCTGGTTATTCTGGCCTATACTTTGACTCTGCGATACATGGGCATTGTTGCCGATAAGCATCATACCTAATACCGCACCGGCAATCTTGCCGAGCCATCCGAATCGTCCGAATACAAGCAATGAGGATGCGACAAGCCCTATAAGGCTCATACCGGATACGTTCCCTTTGCCAAGATTACTGAAGAAATTACCGAACATGTTCGTGCCGTTACCATTAAAGATATTCTTCAGGAAGTGCTGCATGCCGTTCCATTTGCTGTTTACATCGCTCATGGTGGCATTCATGCTTTCAATGGTTTCTCCGGCTTTCTCTGTCATACGCTCCACTCGATCAGCTGTCTGACTGAGCGCTTCATCTACCTTGTCAACAGTTTCTTCACCGACAAGCGTGTCACCGATGGTTCTTAATACGGGCTTGTCATTAACGATGTTCTCCCATGCCAGATAGCCCATACCGCCACCTACAACGGCTGTCTTGGCTGCAGTTCCTAACCCGTACAGGGTGCGCTGTGGGTGGATGACCGCTCCACCGATGGATTTTCCAGTTTCCATCAAGGGACGTCTCATAAAATTCAATGCTGTTTTCCAACCGCTCATATCTTTTGATTTTGGTTTATACTATCTGTCTGCCGCTCTATGCCAGCGTCTCATACAGGCTTGTGTTATCTCCAGTTTGTCAGGCTTGTCTCTGGCACCGTCTTCAATCTCAGCCCATACATCAGCAAAAGAGGTGTATTTGACGGCTCTTGTCAGACGTTGTAACCGTTTGTTCATCAACTTGAGTTTCGGACGGATGGCAAAAACAATCTCAATACGCTGTTTCTCTGTCATCTTCGTGTTACTTAGACAAACATGACGTATGTCATTGACGATTTCAACACTTCCCAGAATGATTTCCCGATATATCTGGTTACGTCGTGGTGTAAGAGCAACTGCCAATGAATTTCCGGGACTTTTCCTCAGTTGTTCGCTTAACCCACCCATGTTGTCCGTCAATCTGCCGATTTCATGATAGAATCCGTATATCTGTGCGGCATAGCAGATGATGTCACGGAATGAATCCAGATAGTCGTTGAACTTGCGTTGCAGGTCTGTTGTCCCTTCCACTTCTTCTTTAATCCACAAGTGTCCGGTGGACTGCATCATCATGGCTCGTTCCTGACTTTTCAGTTCATCTTCTGCCTTGTCGGTATAGAGGAATATCATTCCTGACAGCGTCGGGTCTATCTGCGCACTCATGGGTAGTATGATGATGCTCATCAATAACATCAGGTATATCTTACGTTTCATATGCATTACTTTTCGTTAATAACCTGCAACACGTGCCGCCCTTCGCCATCTGTCAAAGGCGATATGGGCGATGTCACCGTAATCTCTGTCCAGCATTCCTGCCGTCACATTGTTCCACACATCATTTAGCGTATAGTAGCGGATGCTCAGATGGAGACGGCTCAGTTTCTTATGGAATGTTCCGAGTCTGTCATTCAGTGCCCAAAGCGTTTCGGAACGTTCGCTTCCTGTGAGCATATTAGTATCACCGCCTGTAGCGATGGCATTACGAAGAAGCGTGAACACGCTGACAAGTTCGGTGGCTGTCTCTATGTAGAGATTGTTCATGCTCATCGTGGCAATGATTCCTTGCGGATTGTTACGGATGGCCTTACTGAGTTTTCCCAATGTGATGAATATACGTACTCCATCCTCATAGAGGGTTGTAGCCGCTTTCAGTGAAGAGGCATAACCGCTGGCTGTACGCAGATAGCCGCTGTACTTACGTTCCCATTCATGAATCTTGTTGAACTCAGCTGCTATGGTGTTCTGAAGGACTGCTGTCTTGGTCTGTCCATCTATTTGTGATTCGATTTCAGAATTGATGGCTTCATTACCTTCTGCAAGGGCAAGCCATTCAAGTGGATTGGTCACTACATATTGGGCTTTGCCTTGTACTGTCACCAACAGTATCATGCAAATCAGTATGTTAACGGTTTGTAATCTCATAAATACCCTTTCTTTGTTTGTTGTATTCCACCCGTTCGCGGATATGTGCGACAAGGTTCATGTTGTTTTTCACTCCGATGATGTCAAGTCTTGGTGTATTCCTGTCACCCGAATAGACAGACACGGTTTTCAATCCCGCCAACTGCTGAAGGAAACTACGGTTCTCCTTAAAATCCACTACGCGGTATAGTTCTATATAGTCGCTGTCACGGACAAAGACTCCATGTTCATGTATCAGCTGCTCACCTGTGACAACGAAATCCATCTTGCGGATGTAGATGAAAAGGTATAGCAGATAAGAGGAAAGGAGTATGGAAATTCCAAGTATCAATCCTTTAAGCGGAATGACATCCATCCCAGCACACACATATCCGGCCATATTCAATAGGATAAGTGGCAGCCTGTCAATGGCAAACTGCATGATATGCGGACACAGCCGTATGGTTCCGTAGTTGTTTCTTCCTTGGTTCATGATGATTCTCCTTCTTCTATCTGCGGCGGTGTGCGGTATGCCGTTCATTCTCCGTTTCCTCCGTTTGGTTAGACAATGTTGTTTCTTTTTCCCTTTCTTCTTTTAGCTCATTGATAGTATGGCCTGTTTCAATGTTTCTGCGCCCTAACAGCTGGTCGTTCCAGTCCTTGTACCCATCTTT
>JAFRZX010000072.1 GCA_017442315.1 Bacteroidales bacterium | reverse complement strand
CTTTATGCCCGTGCCAGAAGCATCCGTTTACCATTATGGCAACACCATATTTTGGCAGCACTATATCCGGCCTTCCTGGCAGCTTCCTATCTTGCAGTCTGAACCTGAATCCACGTGCATGCAGCCCTTTCCGAACCAAAATTTCCGGTTTTGTGTCCTTACCTCGGATACGGGACATGCAGTGATGTCGCTGTTGGGTATTTAGTTTGTCAGCCATGGCTACTTGTTATCCTCGACAGCTTTCTTTAGTTGTGGCAATGATTCACAATAGGTTTTGTTGACAACTCGGTCTCTCATTTTCTTCATATCGGTAAAGTTTCGAGAGATGTTTTGAACAATGTCGAGGTAATTGTCTGAACCATTATCTTTTCTATGGAAGAAAGGCTTTATAGACACACAGTTATCATGCTCAAAAAGAGTATTTAGCAGAGTCCTGTCAGAATTTCCACAGGAATGTCCCATTATGTATATTTGAAACGGTGCTGAATCTATGAAAGACAATAATTTGCGGTAGTTATCTGCTTCAAGATACTTTGTGGATTTCATGTTACACAGATACTCATTATTGTTTAGATTCTTTAGCCCTTCATAGTTCTTATCCAGTTCGTCACCATAACCGAATATTATACTTTCCGGATTGGAAAGTGATCCATGTATATGATTAATAAAAAACCGAGAATCATCATCAGGGATATATTTGTCCGACCAATCGGTATAGTTGAAGTTCAGGAAAAGTATTTTCTCCGGACGAGCCAAATCATCAGGGATATCGCAGTCGCTTATGCTATCAATGCCCATGTGCTCGATCTGTTCAGCATATTTGTCATTGAACAGTCTGACATCTCCTATATTTGATTTGAACCTATCTAAACTCTCAACAAATGATGGATAATCTTCAATATAGGTCCGGTATTTATAATGAACGAAGTCTATCCAACTTTGTTTTGCAGATATTGAAATGTCTCTGCCTCGGATAGGGCCTAAAATTAGTTCCCTTAATGAATCGTTTGTTAAAGCGCTACTTTGCCCCTGATTCTGAACAAGTTCGAGATACTCTATCAGTAACGCCCTAATAATACTCAACTCTGCATTAAGTATTTCTGGAAAAGAGTGCCCGCTTTCGTCATTCGTATAAGAGACTAACAGTTTATAGTATTCATTTTCTATATCAACCCAGTTGCAGTCATCTAACGACGATTGTATTTGCTCAAACAGGGGATGCATTTCCCATATATAATTGCCTTTATGTTGAAACAGATACTCTTTTGCCTCCAGCAATGTCCTCATGCCATGTATCAGACCTATATCATAAGACCAGCTATGCCAAGTATGTGATGTGACTTTATCCAACTTGATTTTACACAAAGGCGTATCTAATGTTTTGCTATGGCACCACATTAGCTCCCTCATGACACGCTCCCAGTACCAGTCGTTGAAGTTTTTATAACTGGTAGGAAGGCCATGAGCTAAGTCGAAGCCATTGCCCACTAGTACGATTCTATTCATTGAGTAATTTTATCCCTTGAATACAAATTCTCTATGGTAATCCAAATAATAAGCTCTTTTTTCATCCATTGGAAGCTGTTGATAGAATTTACCCTCTTGCAAGTTCATCCTTTCAACATTTTTGGGGGAAATCCAATTAGATACATGCAGCTTTCTATCGTTTGTGAATGTAATCAATCCACGGTCAAATAAGCGGTCATACAAAGGGGAAAGCATGTATCCATTTTTAGGGTCAAGCCTTTCTTTATTTGTGGATACTGCCCATGGTTTGATATGACTGGCGATTAAAAGGCGCTCGTCATTGATTAGTGTTATAGGACAATATGGGCATTCTTCTAATAATGCTTCGCGATACTTGCCTTGACCGATTCTTGCGTATGAGAGTTCTTTTGATACCACTTTTTGCTTTTGCTTATTACCGTATGGCGCAGCGGGCTCTGCCAAAAGACTTTTCTTCTTTCCATAGGTATTTACCAAAGCTTGTGTCTTATCTTCAATAGCCTCATAATCGACAAAGAGTTTCCAGTAAAAAGCATCATTGCCAAATTTATCCGCGACTCGTAGCGCTCTTATATAACTAACATTCGGCAAAGAGATTTCTCGCAGTAAATTAAAAGCACTATCTGTAGAGTTAACATATCCTCGCGGGCCTTCAATTTGGGTTTGATCATATATGATAAAAGGTATCTTATCATCTAACTGTTTGATTTCGCTCAAACGCTCATCCCAAACGTCCCTAAGAGAACTTCCGCCTCGATATGCTTGTGTTGGTGAGAGATACTCCGATTTAATGGCCTGCATATAAGTGAGCAGATCGGATTTTAAAATAAAACACTTTGCTTCAAATCCTTCACTCCCATAGAAGCCTCTCATTTGATCTTTAGAACCGATATAAAATTTACCTTCGCCATGGCCGCCTCCAATCTTGTTGGGCCCCTTTACCCAGCAATCGGGAACGAACATGTCCCTATCAAATGGTTCCTTGACAATGTATTTCTCACCTAAAATATCCATTACACACCGTATTTAGTTATATCCAGTTGCTTTAGGATTGCAATCAACACATCAACGACAATACTGTTTCCGGCCTGTTGATATGCTGAAGTGTCACTGACAACAATTTTGAAAGAATCTTTAAAGCCCATTAGTCGCATACATTCTCTAGGAGTCAGTTTGCGAATACGCCCTTTGTGTGTGACATAATTATCAACCCCTGCACGATGCATTTTATGCATAGAATGGAGCAAAGGCCTTGCTACAGGCAGATCTGTTTCTGTTGATGTCTTAAAATTCTTTGTACCGCCAGCTAATACATACTTGGCAACTTTTTCAGAGAGATAGTATTTTTCCTCAACATCGCGGACATCAAAAATGAATTCATCAAAATCCTCCTCATATGGAACATCGGCATTTACTGGGTGATACACGAAGTCTCCATGCCAATTAAACTGTTGATTGCGTTTTTGACATAGTGCGACATCTCCATTGATTTGGGTATAACACTTTTCTCTGTTTTTATGACTGGTTACAAACTTAATTCCCTTCTCTTTTAAGAAATACTTGGTCTGCACATAATCTTCCAAAAAGTCGTACATAATATATTCCAAGTCTATTGGAGCTGGGAAATTGAATTTTGTTTTCTTTTTGAAGCCAAGGCAAAATACACGTTCTCTATGTTGTGGAATACCATAGTCTTTGCTGTTAAGTACCCTGAAGTGAACATCGTATCCAAGTTCCTCAAAGATATCATGCATCACTCTCCAAGTTCTACCTTTGTCATGATTCAATAGACCCTTGACATTCTCAAACAAAAAGAGCTTAGGCTCACACTCCTTTATTATTCTTGCAAATTCATAAAATAATGTTCCGCGAGCATCTTCAAATCCAAGTCTCTTTCCGACCATGGAAAAAGCTTGACAGGGAGCGCCTCCAACAATAAAATCAACTTTGCCTTTATATTGAGAGGCATTGAACTCTCTAACGTCAGTAAACCAATCTTTGTCCTGGATCTCATAGTTGGCAAAATAACTCTCTTTACATTTTGAGTCGATATCGCCAGCAAATACGATTTTATGATTTAATTTTAAGCGTTGGAAAGCATGTTCTATGGCTCCAATTCCACTGAACATAGTGCCGATTCGAACAGTCCTCTCTGGATGAGAGAATGATAGTTCTCGCCAAGATGTCCCAGTAGATAGCGGAGCAGGAGTTAAGATGGAGTCGTCTAACTCAGATGCTTTTCTTTTGACAATCTTCTTTACCGCTTTTATTTTGTCACTTTCTTCTTTGATATGTCTTTCTACTGTGGCCATTTAGTGTAATTTTACACAAAAATACTTTAAAATTTATTCTGAACCAAAGTTATATATAATTAATCAACTGCGGAAATAATTCATTAGAATCGCTATATTTGCAATGAACATAAATTTATGCGGCTTATGAAAATCTTTGATATTGAAGAAGATAATGTTATTGATGGCCTTGTTGCAACAGGATGCCTTACTTATGAAATGGCATTAAAGTCTCTCGTTCCACTTATCAATAAGACGGAGTTTCAACGTCGTCTTCAAGATAAAAAGTTTTATCAAAAGCTTGAGCGTGACATAGAGTCAGGATGTGTTATGCCACCTATCACAGTTGCCTTCGTGTCAGCAAAAGACTTGTTTCCAAAAGACGTGGAAGCGTTTACAGCTTATATTAAAAATAACATAAGCGAGGCTTTTGTGCTGGATGGTATACAAAGGCTTAGTACATTGGAGAGATTAAGCGATTCTTTGATCCTAAATAAGAATAAGAGTCTCTATGTTAACTTTATAATTTGTGATTCTGTAGATAAGTTGCTGTATAGAATGATAACGCTCAATAATGGACAGCGACCAATGACCCCTAGGCATCAAGTTGAAGCGATGGCTGCTAATTTATCTATTTTTGATAAGTACGGAATAGTTTGTAAGTCGGAAAAGGAAGATGCTATACAGAGGTATGGTGATCGACCATTTGATAAAGCAGATTTGGTACAAGCTTATTTGGCTTTTATGGCAAACAGTCCTCTTGTTGACAACAAGAAAATTATCCAGGAGAAAATGGATGAATTGATCGTAAACAAGATTATCTCTTCAGGATCAGAAGCGGATGCTTTGCAATTTGATGTGGTTCTTCAGTGCCTTGCAAAGTTTAAGGGGAATGACAATGCATATAAGTGGTTAAGTTTAACAAACAATTTAGTGGGATTTGCAGTAGGACTTCGAAAATCGGGAACGTTTGTCCTTTCGTTAAACGAAGATGAGTTTGTCAGACAAATAAATGTTTTTGATGATGCTTTTTCACAGTTTGATTTTTCAAAAATTAAACTAGGAAAGTATCGTAGAGAACTATCATGTGAATTTTTCAGGCAGATCGAGAAATTTATTCATTGTACTGTAGATGAGGTTCTCGAACATTTTGCATCAATAACAGATGAGTAGATACGAATATCTAGAATTGGCTTGTTTTAAAAACTCAGGACAGCCAGACATATCTTTGTCCAATAACAAAAGCTATAAGCTGAGTCTATTCCGAATGCTTTCGGGAACGATAAACCTTCGTGACACTTTTACTGGTAGGACATATAGGCAGCGGTGCAATTATTTCACATTGCCATATTCAGTCCATACTACAGATAAGTCATTGAAGGTGCTCATAGATTTGTTTGAAGAGGATGTTACATTAAGCGATCTCAACAATTATTTTAGGAATAATCATAAAAATAAAGATTTTTACAGAAAACTTGAGGGCGAGGTTGCTCGTTGTATGGTGTCTAAAAGCAATGGTCAGTATATTGATGCGTTTTTGCATTTGTATCGCAGCATAGAGTGCATGAGCTATTCATTTCCATTGTTGTATGCTTCTAGATCAAAAGAATATCTTAAGACTTATGGAATCTTAAAGAAATTTATAGGAAATGATAAGGATTCTGGAGAATTGAAATTTTTCAAGAAATTTATTTCTGAAGTCTTTAAGGGAGAAGATTTTTTGTCTGTTACGATTGATATTGATTTTGCCGAGATTGATATTGAACAGGAGAAATCAAATATCTATAAAATATTTACAGGAGAGAGCTCTCCAAAGCCAGTGGACAGTAGTGAAAATGACGAACTTAAATATTCATTTATTGACTTCTACGATCTTATAATATATCTAAGAAATCGTTATTTTCATCTGCTCCAAAGTTCATGGAATGAAAATATAAGCTGCGTTAACACAGAATATCCTGAGTTTATATTTAAAGTAATGATAGAACAAGGTTTAAATTGGATTAGCACTATCGTATTTGAGATATTAAAGTTTGATTTATCTCGATTACATATGGGAAAATGATAAAAACCTGATAATTATGTGATTTTTATAAGACAAGTTGAACGCTTCGTTGTCCCATCTCAGTTATTACTTGTTTGGTTCTATTTCTTCTCATGCGACTCCCCAAGTAATCGCCTTAAATAGTCCATCTTACCGACAAGTTCAACGATGATGAGCCTTATCCTGTTGGCGTGGCGGTGGATGGTGTCTGGGTCTACGCCAGAGATACGGCAAGCGGCTTCGAATTTGGCCTCGGCCCTGATCCATCTCTTGTCCAGAGTCATGATGTTGGTCATGAGCTGCCGGATACTATGTGTGTGGTCATACTTTACAGGGTGCTGATAGACTACAACCTTGAGTTTCCTGTCCAGAATCGCATCTCTGATGAATGATGAAATGCTGGTGTAACCGTACTTATCCATGAGTTTTCTAAAGATAACTTCCTCTTCATCTGAAAGTCTGAAGGTGTGATAATTTTTGCGGTCTTGACCATAATATGTTTCCATTTTTAAGGTATTTTTTTTGATAATGCGACTTCGGAGCAGATTGACCCGGACGCGTAAGTGGAGGTAAATGTGTTATAGTTGTCATACGAACGCCCATCTTGCTACCTGTCCAGTTCAAAAATTGAACTTCGGCCAGTCTGCCCGAGTCGCAAAATGTCATGGTCTTGTCTTGGAAAATCCGACGTCGCCTGACCCCCTAAATCCGAAATTAAACTGACCCCTTCGTCCGGTCTGAAAGTGGTCCCCTAAATCCGGTGCGAAAGTGACCCCCTGAATGTCTGGGAATTGATTGGTAAAAAGTCGGAAATTTGGCATCAAAAGTTCAGAGCAATGCCAACAAACCAATCAGTATGGTGAAAATCCTTCAAGTACTCCGCTGCCATGCAACAGGCCTCGGCAGCAAGACAATCGCTGCGCATCTTGGTATATCGCGCACGACCGTAAAGAAGTATATCCACATCTATCAGACCTGCGGCAAGTCATTCTCAGAAATCATGTCCATGGATGACATGGAACTCTACGTCCTGTTCCAGGAGCAGCCGCGTGCCGAGAAGAAGCCGGTTGAGATCGCACCCCGTCAGGCAGAACTGGACTCTTTGCTACCATCTTACTCAAAGCGTTTGAAGAGGCGTGGGTGGACCAAGGAACGCCTTTACCGTGAATATGTCATGATCTCCAAGGATCCTTTTGCTCGCAGCCAGTTCATGGCCCTGCCCGCGTACGCAAGCCGAAGGACAAAGCGCTTGTTGAAGATGCCGTGAAACTCATTTATCAGAACATATATACCCAGTTTGAAGGTCAGGTGTTCTATGACCTGGAGTCCTTGAATCAGGCGCTCCATGTTGCTCTTAAAGTCCATAACAACGCTCCGATGACCGGTGGCCGCCAGAGCCGTCGCCAGCAGTATGAGGACTTCGAAAGGGAATGCATGGGCAAACTCAATCCGATACGTTTTGAGTTGAAAAGGCGTCATACCTCAACTGTTCAGAACAACGGCTATGTCCGGCTGGACAAAAGCTTCTACAGTGTTCCGACCAAGTACATAGGGAGCAAGATGAACATCATCTACGACAATGCCTTACGAATAGAACTGCACGGCGAATCATTGAGAAAACTGCTCAGTATGAAATAAAAACACTATCTTTGAAACTCAATCCTTAATGTTAAACCCGCATTGCCTCTGAACGCAATGCCCTGAATGATGACTGAAATATAATTTTTCCCAAGTCGAAATGGGGGTCAATTTCACGCCGGATTGAGGGGGCTACTTTCATCGGATTCTCCATAAAGTCACTAAACTGTTCGTAATTTCTCCCTATACTCTTTAGTGGTCATTCCGTGATAGTTCTTGAAGTTGCGGTAGAATGTTCCTGGGTTCTGGTGACCGGTGCGCAGCATGATTTCATCGATGTTCAGATTGGTTGATGTGATCAGCTTTGCAGCATGGCGCATTCGCGACTCGATGATGATGGTGCGCAGACTCTTGTCCGTCAGACTCTCAATCCTTCTATATAGTACACGGATACCGATTCCCATTTTCTCGGCTATGACCGGGGCAGTAAGGTTAGGGTCGGCCATATTTGCGTCAATGATCTCGACAATCTTTCTCAGGAAAACCTGGTCTTCCTTGTGCATGGTCTTACCTTCCTCGAGAACGAATGAACTGTCAGGGGAACTGTAATACTCCGTAATGAGTCCTTTCTTGCCGATAAGGCGGTCTATCGAAGAGAGGAATGTGTCCACATTGAACGGGAATGCCAGGCAGATATCGCATCCGGCTTTCAGGCAGATTTCCTTTTCCTGGGATGCCAGCGATGACAGCAGTGTGATCACAGGAATTAGCCTTTCCTTTTTACCTGTGTTGAGCCTTGCCATGAAATCTGTGATCTGACCTTGGAGCGAGGAGGCGTCGTATATAATGATGATAGGATGGCTCTTGTGTAGTCCGTCAATGGCGTCTTCATTGTTTGCGAAAACAGTCAGGTTGTATCTTTCGGACATGAAGTAGTTCAGGAACGAGATGATTTCGCTGTTCTTGCTTATTATGAAGATGCTGTCGTGATGAGGATTCTCCTTAATCTGGATTTGCGAGGCTTCCAGGGTGTCTGCGGTGTATGTTGATTGCAGAATCACTTCAACGCTTGCCTCCTGCTTGCTGAGACTGTATGAGTGGTCTGCCCTGACTCTCATCCTTTCTGCTGACTGTAGGCAGACAGACAGGTCTCCCTGTTCTTCGGCCAGGAGTCTGTATGTGCCTGCATCAGTAGAAAACGAGAACTTCAGCATTACTCTGCCATGCTCCAATTGTGATAATTCATAAAGGATATTTCCGTTTGAGGTTGTCCTGTCGAATATGATCTTTGTCAGCGCATTGAAGAAAGTGAGGAATTGCTCTTTGTCGGTAGCAAGGACTATGTTTTCCGGGATTACCTGATTGACCTTGATCCCTGCGGATCTGGCAGTAGTTGTGGCAATGTCGATGATCTTCTTAGAAGAACGGCTGATTGAAACCAATGTCGGATTTTCAGCATTTGACGGGTCTTCCGAAACATTGCGCAGTTCATTCCACATATTCAGGGTCCTGCCGATCTTGCCTACATTGTACTCCACCAGACTGACTTTTTCCGAGATGTTTGGTATGTTTGCAGTCCTTGAATGAATCTGCTGGCACAGACCCAATATGAATGTCGTTGTGACAGAGATGTCCTCAGAAATGGCAGCGCTGGTATCCGCCTTTATATTCCTGATTCTTTCCCTGTATTTCCTGCGTATTTCTTCTTTTGCAGCTTCCTGCTTGCGTCTGCTCCGGACTATCTGCCACCAGATTAATGCAGCAAGGGTTAATGCGTATATGATATAGGCAACCAGACTTCTATATATAGGCGGAACAATCCTGATCGGTAGCGAACACACCGGTCCGGATGTTTGTGCGCTGTTATTGATGTATTTGATTTTAAGTGTATAATTCCCTGATGAAAGTACGGAGAAGTGTATGGTACGCCCCTCTATCTTATGCCAATTACCGTCATGCCCTTCGAGACAATATTGAAACGTGTAGTCCTGCTGGTTAATATGGTCGATAGCTGTGAAACTTACGGAAAAGGCTGATTTTGAATGGGGCAGTTTCAGCATTCCGCCATCTAAGGATTGCTCCAGAGATCTCTCCTTATTATTGCTCGTGATCTTTGTTATGTGAATCGGAGGAAGATACTCATTGGGACGCACATCGAAATTATCATCTATGACAGTCAGACCGTTTGTGCCTCCAAAGAACATCGTTCCGGTCTTGTCATCCCTGTAGTACGCCCTGTCCGAGTATTCGTATACCGGCATACCGGTAAGTTTTCCATAGGATTTGAGGAACCTGTGGTTGCTGTCAAGGACTGTAATTCCAGAACTTGTACTTACCCATAAATTGCCTTTTGAATCCTGTATAGTGGCTTTTGCCGATATATGAGCCGGTGATTCGACTATTGATGTCGAGGCTCGTTCAGTATTATATATGGCAATGCTGTTCCTGGTGCTGATGGCCATGTTGCCATGATTGGCGATATGAGTGATTTCATTGATGGCGACTCCGTATTCCTTCGGTAATTGGATCAGTTCTGACTTTCCTGTGTTTGTGTGATATACCAGACATCCGTGTCCCTTGCTTCCGAACCATATTGTAGAGTCATCTTGAATTTCCATATCATAAATCTGTGTCCTTGTCTTGAATGTGCTTCGGAAATCGATGGAGTCTACGGATGTTATCGAAGGGATACCGTCAGATATGGTTGTACGGCATCTGTATGCAAAATCATGAGCGGTTACCACCCATAAGGTCGAGTCGTTCTGAGGGACTATCGTGTGAATATGGGAGAGACCGTCGCTGCCTTTTATCCTGCCGAGTCTGCCATTCCGGATATAGTTTATACTTTGTCCTTCCGTGCCGATAAGCAGGCATCCATATCTGTTCTCGCTAATGCAGTACACGGAATTGTCCCCTATGATACTGTTTCCGGTGTGCAGGATATCCATGTTGCTTTCACTTATTTCGTTCTTCTTGGAGAAGTCCTTGATTCTGACAAATCCGTCCCCTTTAGTACCGAAATAAAGAGTCCTTGTGCCACTGTCTGCATGAATACAGCGCACAGGCATACTGATTTTACGTGGTAAGTCCCTGTATGTAAGACTCATCATTCTAGGCTCCTGATAATTCCATCCGATAAGACCTTTGCTGTCGGTTCCTATCCATAAGGTAGGCTGAAATTTGTCATGTATGATTGTAAAGGAGTGATATTTTATGTCTGTGGGTTCGAGACGGGTGCTTCCTTCCGGCAGGAAGAACAACTGCTCCCAGAAATTTATCCAATAACCTTGGGGCGCCTTTGCCACTCCCTTGACTTTGCTGTAGTCGTAGCCCTCGGGTGGAATGAAACTGCATATTTCTGTAAAAGTTCCTCCGTGAGGATCGAATGTGGAGATTTTGAAATCATCCGTAATGGTATAGATAGGGTTGCCGCAATGAGGCTCGCTTATGTACAGGTGTTTGCGGCCAAGATTTTCTATATTAAGGATATCTGGTGCAGCCGATGTACGGTCAAGGGTAATCCGCCAGGTGCCCTGTGTCGAGAAAATATGCAGAATATCGGGGTCTGCAATGATTATCCTTTTGCATTTGTCCGATTTATCGAGCTTGAACCCGTCAATGACTGTCCATTTGTCCGAATCTGTGTCGTAGTGTTGCAGGCTGTTGTCTCCCGTAATGGCAAATATGTTCTCGTTACTGTCGATGTCTATTACCGATTCAGGGTCAAGTTCGTCCATGAAAACGACATCCTTCGTCTGAGTGTCAATCTTGGCAAGACCATTCCTTGTCATAGCGAAAATCCTGTTGGGTGCGGTCTGATACAGATGCCTGATCTTGTTGCCTTCGAAATATGATCTTCCGTCAGCCGCCTGAAAACGCTCCATCTTGTGCCCGTCCCATATATTAAGTCCGTCAAGGGTGCCGATATATAGAACTCCATGATTGTCCTGTACGATATTGTATACCGTATTGTTTGAAAGCCCGTCGTCAGTGGATAGGATGCGGGTGTTGGCGTTAGCAGCGATACTGAAAATAATAAGCGCAGCAAGTACTACTGCGCAGCACCTTCCCGCCTGAAGAGTTGTTCGGAATTTCCGAACAACTGAATTGATGAGTACTTTATTGTCTTCCATATCGCCAAAATTTGCACATGACGCAAAATTAGATAAAAAAGTCATAAAATCGAATGGGGGGGGCTGAATTAATATGCACTTTTGCCAAACTTCATAATGACAACACTAAAATCAAATATGATGAAACTGGTTCTTTCGTTTGTCGCCGTGGCATTGGCAGCAACAGCAATTGCTGAGAATAAGCCAGAGATGATGTCGTGGGACGATGCATACACCCAGGCTTCAGAGGTGTTAAAGACTCTCTCGCTCGACGAGAAGATAGAGATGACACGCGGTCACAATAGGTTCTTCCTTCCGGGAGCACCGGCCAAGGGTTTGCCGCACGTATATACTGTGGATGCTTCGGCCGGTGTACGTATCAACAACAGGTTGTCTGATCTGAGCGAGGTACGTCACCCTCAGAAAACCACACAGTTCCCAGCAACCATCTCCCTTGCATCGACTTTCAACACTGAGTTGGCAAAGGCTTATGGTGAGGCCGTAGGTTACGAGACTCGTATGGCAGGTGCAGGCGTGTTGCTCGGCCCGGGCTTGAACATCTATCGCTCGTCGCAGTGTGGTCGTAACTTCGAGTATATGGGCGAGGATCCATGTCTGGCAGGTCAGATGGTGGCAAATTATGTAATCGGTATGCAGGGCACAGGCACAATGGCTTGCTTGAAGCACTTCGTATGTAATAATACAGAGTTCTTGCGTAGACTATCGAACTCGATTGTTGACGAGCGCGCGATGATGGAGATATATACTCCTGCATTCAAGGCGGGTATCGATGCCGGTGCGGGTTCAGTGATGACTGCTTACAACCTCGTAAATGGAGAATGGGCAAGTCAGAGCAAGTATGTCATTACCGACCTTCTCCGTGGCACACTCGGTTTCAAGGGCTTGGTAATGACCGATTGGCGTTCGGTGTTCGATTGGAAGAAGATTGTTCTTTCGGGACAGAATGTCGAGATGCCGGGCGATCCGAATCAGCCTCATTACATCAACTCCATCCCTGAATTGCTGGCTGCTGGTGAGATTACCGAGCAGAATATAGACGATATGATTCGTCCTATGATTGCTACATGTATCCGCTACGGTTTATATGAACGATTCAAGAATGGCCAGCCAAACGAGGATGCACTCGAGTCCAGGTTCCCGCACCACGAACAGGTGTCGTATCAGACCGCTGCAGAGGGCTCGATCTTGTTGAAGAATGACGGTATCCTCCCATTGAAGGAGGGACAGCAGGTGTTGCTGGCAGGTCGTTGGGCAAAGACTGTTCCGCAGGGTGGCGGTGCGTCATGCGTGAGGGGCTTCAATCTGGTGACTCCGGAGCAGGCTTTGTTGAGCGCACTTCGTGCAAATGTCAAAGCTGTTGAGAAACCAAACTTTATCCAGTTGCAGAAAGCTGACATTGTAGTAGTTGCAACCGGTACTTACGATAGCGAGAACATCGAGCGCCCATTTGCTATGGAAGAGGAGGATGAGGCCTTGGTGCGTATGGCTTGCGCTGCAAATAAGAAGGTTATTGTCCTCGTTCTCTCCGGTTCTGGTGTCGACATGAGCGCTTGGCACGACAAGGTATCGGCTATCATCTATGGCTGGTATCCGGGTCAGGCAGGTATGCAGGCTATCGCCGACATTATGGTTGGTAAGATTAACCCGTCGGGTAAGTTACCTGCAACCATCGAGAAATCGTTTAAGGATTCGCCTGCTTACGGTATGATACCGGCTGGTTTAAGCATCAGCCATACTACCAAGAATGCCAACGAGTTGTGGATTGCGCCTCGTCACTACGACGTAGAGTACAAGGAGTCTGTGCTCGTCGGATATCGTTGGTACGAGACTAAGGGCATTGAGCCATTGTTCCCATTCGGCTTCGGTTTGTCGTACACAACATTCGAATTGAGCAAGGCAAAGGCTGCAAAGCAGATTTCGGGAGATAAACCGTTGAAGGTCTCTGTAACCTTGAAGAATACAGGTGCTATGGCTGGCGCTGAGGTGGTACAGCTCTACGTTTCGGAGAATAACCCAACCGTACTTCGTCCAAACAAGGAGTTGAAGGCGTTCAAGAAGGTACACCTCGAGGCAGGGAAGAGTGCAGTAGTGGAACTTGAACTGAAATACTCGGATCTGGCATTCTGGGATGTAGAGACTCACGCTTGGAAGGTTAATCCAGGAGCATACACATTGCACATCGGAAACTCTTCGGCGAACATTTCGCAGACTCTCACGATTGAGGCTCAGTAAAAATCTGAAGATTTCAGAAATATTTATGTCCAAAAGCAATTAAGTAGAT
This sequence comes from Bacteroidales bacterium, assembly GCA_017442315.1. GTDB lineage: Bacteria > Bacteroidota > Bacteroidia > Bacteroidales > UBA932 > Cryptobacteroides. The sequence continues at coordinate 25,196 of JAFRZX010000072.1, read as the reverse complement.
TACTGATAATGACAACTATACTAAAACTATTCACCACAATTTTCGTAGCCCTGTCTGCGACCATTTCTGCCTTGGCTCAGACCCCAAAGGATGTCAGGTATGTTTATACTGAGGCATCGGACCTTAATCTTATCGGTAAAATCCTTGAAGATACTCCAAATCCTTATCATAGGGTGGATACCATCAGGTACAAGGGGTTTACAAAAAGAGAAAATCAGCAGGTCAGATGTTCTGCAGGGCTTGCTGTGCTGTTCAAGACCAACTCATCTACAATATCGGTCAAGGCTGATTATGCATATATGAATGACCACAATTCGACAATGGGAGTGGCTACCCGAGGTTTCGACCTCTATATAAAGAAAGATGGAAAATGGCTTTATGCTTACTCGCGATGCAACTCCATTGATAATGCCAGGAAGGGCAAGGAACTCATCATGCTGAAGGATATGGACGATAGCATGAAGGAGTGCATGCTCTACCTCCCGATCTACAGCGAACTTAACTCTGTCAAGATCGGAGTCGAGGAGGGAGCCGTGATAGAGAGTCTGGAGTCTCCGTTCCGTCACCGTATCGGTATCTTCGGATCCAGCTTCACTCACGGAATCAGCACAAGCCGTCCCGGCATGAGTTACCCGTCGCAGCTTATGCGTAATACAGGCCTGCAGATTCTCAATCTGGGCTGCAGCGGAAACTGCAAGATGCAGCCTTACTTTGGAGATGTGCTTTGCGATGCGGATGTCGATGCTTTCATTTTCGATGCCTTCTCGAATCCGGATGCTCAGATGATCGAGGAACGTATCGTTCCGTTCATAGAGCAGGTCCAGGCGGCTCACCCAGGTATTCCGCTTATATTCCAGCAGACCATATACATTGAAAGTCGTAATTTCTCAAGGTCCAAGGATGCCGATTGGGGGGCGAAGCAGGAGGCCGGAGCCAGGGTGATGAAGGAGGTCATGAAGAAATACGACCATGTATATTTCATTCAGACGAATGCGACCTCTCCAGATCATGAGACATCGGTGGATGGAACCCATCCGAATGATTATGGATACACCCTCTGGGCCAGATCCATTGAGAAACCGCTCTTGAAGATTCTTAAGAAGTACGGAATCAGAAGACTCAATCCTTAAATGATTTTAGTATGAAAAACTTGCTTAGGCTTCTCTTTTTCAGCCTGTTATCCTTGTCGGTGTCAACGCTTGTTGCACCAGCGCAAAACTATAATCTTGTTTCAGATTCATTGGCCTTTGTCAATGCCACATGGAAGGTTACTCAACTGGAAAAGGGGGCAAGTGCGATGTATGCTCAAGTGAATATGTTCAACTCTGTCCAGAGCATCAGCGTTGTGAAATATCCGGCTAAGAAATTCAAGTCTGAGATTCTTCATAGACCGGGGGAAAGCGCCGGGACACCAAGTGCAATCGGAAAGGAAATCGGAGCTGCTTTTGTGATGAATGGCGGCTATTTCCACGTAAAGGAAAGGATTCCAAGTGTCTTTTTCAAGAAGGATAAGCAGATTTTGGGATATACTCACCCTACCGAACTTTATAGAGTAAATGGCGTTTTCGGATTTAAGGATGCAAAAGGAAGGAACATGTCAATTGCTCAGTGTCCGGATTCCGTGGATTATGCTTCTGTTACGAAGAAAATGAAGTCTGCAATGGCAACCGGTCCGCTCCTTGTTCTGGACGATGAGATTGTGGTGCCCGAACTGATGGGTGACGTGGCTGATGGAGAAAATGTCGCTGCGATGAAGGCTGAGCAGGCTGCGGGCAGCAAGATAAGGACACATTACACTTCTGCGCAGTTCTACGACAGACGTCATCCCCGTACCGCCATCGGTAAGGATGATTCGGGAAATATCTATCTTGTGGTGATAGATGGCCGATTCAAAGGCAAGGCAGATGGTGCCAGCATCTTTGAGACCGCCTATATTTGTCATCTTCTGGGAATGACAGATGCGATTAATCTTGATGGCGGCGGATCATCTGCATTATGGTCAGAAGAGACAGGAGTCATCAACCATCCTCGTGACAACAGAAAGTTCGACCATGAAGGCGAACGTTCTGTTCCCAACCTTATAGTCGTATATTAAATCAAAGCCTCAGAGGAATCGGATGCCTGTCCGGCAACGGCATTGACCGATGCACTTCAGCCTCGATTGGGATATCGAGTTGCTCATTAGCGATAATTACTATGAAAAAAGCATCTATACTTGTTTTTGTTTTATTTCTGACATGTCTGGTGTCAGAAGCCAGGATTGTGAAGGGGCGAGTTACTTCTGGCAGAAAGAAACTCTCATCCGTTGTTGTGACTGACGGTCGCAATTTCACGCAGACAGGCAGGAGGGGGACTTTTACGCTAGATATCTGCGACAGCGCTGACTTTGTATACATTGTAACACCGTCAGGATATACTGCAGATTGGTCTGAAGGCTCTCCGGCATTCTACAGAAAGGCAGAAGGAAAGTCGTATTTCGAATTCGACCTTAAGGAAACGCCGGTTCCGTCATCTGAGTATAATATCATTGCAGTGGGGGATCCTCAGCCGCGCAGTAAGGATCATTTCAACGAATTTGCAGGAGTCCCTCTTGATGACATCCGTCAGTGTGTCTCAGGCCTGAAAACTCCGACTGTAGCCATTGTCGTTGGCGACATCACCCATGATCAATATTACCTGATGAAAGACTGGAAGGAGACTATGCGGTCTGAGTCCATACCGTTCTACCCTGTCATCGGAAACCATGACCACAACAGGAAGTTCAATGATGATGACCTCGCATCCGGCTTATACAACGAGGCTTTCGGTCCGGCAGACTATGCTTTTTTCATTGGTGATGACGTGGTCATTGTCCTTGACAATATAATATATCACTCGCGCAGCGGCTATGAACTGGGATACACTGACAGTCTGATCGATTGGATCCGTGGGCTGATGAAATATGTGCCCGGGCATGCAGATATTTATGTCGCCCAGCATTCTCCATTGAACGGAAGACATTATGCCGGGATGATAACGAATCATGATGCATTGCTGGATGTGTTCAAGGGACATGAGGTCACATTCATTTCCGGCCATAACCACACCAATGCGGTATTTGAGTATGCTCCGGGTGTGATGGAACATAATGTGGCTGCCATCTGCGGCACATGGTGGGATGTATATCATTGCACAGACGGAACTCCTCGTGGATACAAGGTCTTCACCAAGAATGGGGACTCTCTTACTTGGTATTACAAGTCCATCAGCCGTGACCGGGATTTCCAGTATGAGGTCTATATGCCGGGACAGACGACTCTCAATCCGGAATCCGTGGTTGTTAATGTATGGGATTATGACCCGAAGTGGAGTCTGGAATGGTATCAGGATGGAAAGCCTATGGGGGCAATGACGCAGGTGGAGGAATACTCGCCGCTGCATGCAGAGTCCATAAGAGCCAGATATGAGGCGTTGGGAAAAGAACCGGCTGATTATAGGCTTACACGTAAGGCAAACCACTACTTCGCTGCCAAGCCGGCTCCCGGTACCAAGATGGTTCGGATTGTCATTAAAAACCGATTTGGAAAAGAATGGAATGAAGAACTCAAGTTAAACAATATAAACTAATCCAAACAATTATGAAAAAGAAAGAACTTTCTTATTGCCCTCCTACGTGTGTCCAGATGGACATGATTCAGGAAGGTGTACTATGCACAAGCTCTAATGACGAGAGCTCGATTTTAGATTTTGATATAATACCCGGAGATTGGGACTAATATTAACTTTTTAAAAAAACGGATCATGAAAAAAATATTTTTCCCTATCGTTATGATGGCTTCTCTGTTGGTTGCTGGTTGCGTCAAGGAGAATTTAGTAGAGCCAAATGTGCCACAGAGTGGTGTGACTGTACTTACAGCAAATGTAGACGCAGCAACCAGGACTGTACTCCAGGATGACCAGAGGGTCCTCTGGACAAACGGAGACAAGATCAATGTGAACGGAGTCGAGTCTGCTGCTCTTGAACTTGATGAAGCTGTGGCTTCTGCTCAATTCACTTTTGAGGGACTGCTTGAGTCTCCTTATAAGGCTGTGTTCCCTTCTTCAATCTACAAGAATGAGACAACAGTAACTCTTCCCGCTTATCAGACTTACAAGGAAGGTTCCTTTGCAGCAACAGCCTCACCTATGGCTGCTGTATCTGCAACATCTTCCCTTCAGTTCAATCACCTCTGCTCTGTAATCAAACTGACTGTGAATATGTCTGATGGTTCAGAACATGACAATATTGAGTACGTTGATTTTTATGGAAAGAACAATGAGCAGGTGAGCGGTGATTTCTCTATCAACTTCGAAACACTTTCTCTTAGCGGAACATCAACTGCTGATGCTGACAGGAAAATTCGCTATAAGGTGTCCAAGACTCTTGGTGAAGAGTCTTTCGTGATGTACATCGTTGTTCCTGCTCAGGAATATGCGTCCGGATATACAATCAAGGTGCTTGATGACAAGGGACATTTCATGGAAAAGAGCAAAGCAAGCGGACAGACCCTTGTGGCAGGAAAGATTTATGATATGCCTGAATTCGATTTTGTGCCTACAGGCACAGACCTTGATGTCGAGATCGCTACAGCAGAGGATCTTATTGACTTTGCAACTGATTATAATACAGGAAAGTATGCTGATGAAGACCTTCTTACAGTAGCATTGGTTCAGGATATCACCTTTGATGCAGAGACTTCGGCTGCTTATGCTGCTACAGGGGGAATCGGAACTGCTGATGATGCAGAGGGTAATACGAACTACTTCAACGGTGTTTTTGACGGTAAGGGCTTTTCTATCAAGAATTGGAACTCGACTTGTCCGTTGTTCGCTTATACATCTGCCGGTAGTGTCGTTGAGAACATGACTATCGATGCTTCGTGTACTTTGACAGCAAACTATGCAGGCAATAACCAGTACTACGGTGCGTTAGTCGGATATCACCGTGGTCTGCTCACTAACTGTCACGTCAATGCAAACCTTGTAGCTTCTGGCAACTGGGGCGAAGCGGAGCCTCATATCGGTGCTCTCGCAGGTCGTGTAGTGGTAGGTAAAATAGAGAATTGTACTGTAAACGGTGATGTGACTTTTGATAATACACTCGTAACCAGTGGTCAGACGTCTTACTTTGGTGGTGCTGTAGGTCGTGTATCGAACGCGAATGGCGAGCTTAATGGTATATCTATCAAGGGTAACGTATCGCTCAGCGCAGGTTCAACCTTTATTGCAGATGGATCTTCTAACAAGAGCGATGCTGTTGTGAAGTATGGCGGTATTGTTGGCTCTTTGGCAGGAACTTGTACTGAGTGTCATCTCACAGAGGCAGACAAGACTTTCTTCTACGGTAACTTTGTTTATGGAAGCGGAGTAGATCCTGTTGAAAACCACTACCGTACTCAACGGGTAGGAGGTATTGCCGGTGAGATTGCCGAGGGCGGCGCTGTGTCGAACTGTAATAACTACGCTCAGGTTAAATTTAACCAGTATAGTGGTGACGGCGATGTTTCTCGTTACTTATATGCTGGTGGTATCGCTGGTCAGATTTATGGTGACCTTTCGTACTGCACAATGTATGGTTCTCTTGAGAACCGTAGCTCTTGCTTGCAGCAGTATATTGGCGGTGTTGTAGGTAATGTTCAGGCACAGGCTTCTGTTCACAACTGTGCCAACGAGGGTGCAGAGGTTTCGGCTGGAACAGCAAGTAATAGTTACTACCAGGCTCGTAACAACAACATTGGTGGTGTAATAGGTGCTACATTCTCTACTGATCTTTCTAACCTCACAAATAAAGCTGAACTTCTTTGTTCACGTATGAACAGCAATGCCAATGCGACTCTCTCAATGGGTGGTGTTATCGGTAAGATTGAGGCTACTGCAGGTGAAATTGATGGTAAAGGCAATATTGTGAACTATGCTACAATCTCGTCTAATCACGGGCAGTACAACAACAAGTACACAGCTATTGGCGGTGTTGTCGGTGAGGCTAAGTGTTCTGTAAAGGGTGTAGTAAACGAGGGTTCGGCACTTTATACTATCAATTCAGAATCCGGTACGACTCATGTCTACAAGCACATCTGGGTAGGTGGTGTTGTAGGTTACGCTAACGGCGCTCTCACTCTTACATCGCTTGAGAATAAAGGTACAGCTGTTATCAATATCTATAAATCGGTTGGTGCACAGCACTTCGACCTCTGCGTCGGTGGTGTATTGGGTACAAACGCTGATGCTCAGGCTGTAGCTCTCGTAGAGTGCGAAAATAGCGGTTCGGTCGCTATTCAGGGCGGTGGCACTAAGACGAATGGTCGTTCGCTTGCAGTAGGTGGCGTCGTAGGCGCTCTCACAAATGGAGCTTCAAGCATTTCTAGCTGCTCGAACACAGGTTGTTTATCGAACACTTCGTCAAACAATACAAACGGTGCTTGGTTAATCCGTACAGCAGGAGGATGCAACTATCTTGGAGGTATTGCAGGTTACCTTGAGGGTGCTGAGGGAGACTTGCTTGAGTTCACTGGCTGCGTAAACAACCGAATTGATGGTACTGAGGACGGTGTAGGTAACGGTACTAATGCAATCTATACACTCCGTGGCTCATCGGCAGGTTTGGTAGGTGGTGCAAAGTATGCTGACATCAAGAACAGTCAGTGTACTACTAAAATTTATAATACCAACTCTACAACAGCTGCAGGTCTTGTAGCTGCCCTGAATCTCTCCAATTTGGAGCGCTGTACTCTTACCAACTCGATTGTTCGTCCTAACGGTGGTGGTCTTGCTTGCGGTGGTATTGCAGGTTACGCATACTCTTCGACAGTTAAAGAAAATACTTTGAATAACCTCCAGATTACTGGAATAGCTGCAACTAATACAGGTGTGCTTGCCGGTGATTGTAATGAAGCTACAGTATTTACAGACAATGCTGTAAGCGGTTCTGTTCTCGACACTGCAATCACTCTTGATACAAAGATGATTGGTACAGGTACTCCAACCGTTACCGGTACATATCTTCTGGACTAATGCCGCAGACCTCTAAAAATGAAAACCTTCAGACTTTTTATAATCCTGGCCATTGCCCTGATCCCTTCAGTGGCAGTGGCTCAGGAGATTACCAAGGAGGACAAGGATTGGGCGCGTTTTTCTTACTATCAGGAAAAGAACGCTGAGGTAAAGACAAAGCCGCTTGCAGTCCTTTTCGGCGATTCCATCACCCGCAACTGGGTGCGTCAGGATGCTTCGTGGCTTGACGAACGCAACTTCGTCGGGCGAGGTATCGGTGGACAGACAACAATGCATCTTCTGGTACGTTTCCGTCAGGATGTGATCGAGCTTGCACCTGAGTATGTGGTGATTCTTGCAGGTATCAACGATATAGCCCGCAACAACGGTTACATTACAGTTGAAAACACATTCGGTAACCTTGTTTCAATGGTAGAACTCGCAAAGTGCAACGGCATCAAGCCTGTCATGTGCACGCTTGTGGCGGCTGATGAGATCGGCTGGCGCAAGAGAGTGGGCGACCCTCGTCCTCAGATCGATTCCCTCAATACAATGATTGTAGAATATGCTACGGCTAACAAAATTCCCCTTGTGGACTATCATGCAGTAACAAAGGGTGCTGACGGCGGAATGATACAGGAGTATAGGAAGGATGCTGTCCATCCGAACCTCGAAGGCTATAAGGCTATGGAGAAAGCTCTGGATGATGTGTTTTCTAAACTGCTGTCCAAGAAGAAATATCCATTTAACAGATAATTCGTATGAAGTCGAGAGTCCTGACAATAGTTTTACTTTGTGTATCTTCTCTTATGTCGGCACAGGCATGGGAGGAGGTAGGACTTCGTGATATCCAGCCGGAGGGCTGGCTGAAGGAGTATCTTCAGTCGCAGAAAGATGGTCTCACAGGCCATCCGGAGGCTCTTTCTTATCCTTATAATACGTGTCTATGGGACGGCGAGATCCCGCGCATGGGAACTCATGGCCGTATCTGGTGGCGTTATGAGCAGACTGCTTATTACACTGACGGATTGATTCGCCTTGGTTATCTACTTGATGACAAGGATATGATAGAGAAGGCGGAGAGAGGGATAAAGTATACGATTGACCACCCTCAGCCGAGTGGCATTCTTGGTAATCCCGACATTAAGAATCATTGGCCGATGGCTGTGTTCTTCCGTGCAATGAAGGCTGCCTATGATGTTGAACCATCCAAGGAGATTCTGGATGCGCTGCATAAGAACTTCAAGGCACTGTCTACAAGAGACCTTGCCGGCAGACGTAATATTGTGAACATTGAAGGCATGCTATGGACTGCAAAGAAGACCGGAGATAGAAGCCTTGTTGCAAAGGCTGATTCTGTCTATCGTTATAGGAAGCAGATTCTTGGTGATGGTAAACAGCATCGTGACAGCCGTGTGACGATAGAGTTCCTTTCAGATGACAAGCCTTATGAAATGCATGGCGTGACAATGTGTGAGATGCTGAAGCTTCCGGTCATGCTTTATGAAGCGACAGGCAATCCTTATTATAAGCACCTTGCTGTCAGTTCACTGGACCGTCTCTATCATGAGTGCGGACTTCCGGACGGGCTTTTCACTTCTGCCGAGTGGCTCAAAGGACGTGGAATAATGCATAGTCACGAGACCTGTGATGCGATAGACATGTGCTGGACACTCGGATACTTTCTTGAGATCCTGCAGGAAGCGCGCTATGCGGATATGATGGAGAAGATTGTCTTCAATGCCGGTATGGGATCGATTGCGAACGATTTCAAGTCTTTGCAGTACTATTCGTCTGTCAATCAGTTCATATGTACAGGTACATCAAACCACAATAAGGATAATTACTGTTCTACATGGATGGCTTACCGCCCAACCCATCAGACAGAGTGCTGCGCAGGTCAGATCCATCGCCTGATGCCTAACTATGCGGCCAGAATGTGGCTTCGAAGTGGTGATAGGGTGGTCGCTGCCCTTTATGGACCTTCTGTTTTCCGTTATGACGACAATCTGACTTTCATCGAAGATACGTCATATCCGTATGATGAAACTGTTACTTTCCGTGTAGAGGCGAAGCTGGCAAAGAAGATCAGCCTTTGTCTGCGTATTCCTCTCTGGTGCGATAATGCTGTGCTGACAGTAAACGGCAAGCGTGTGAAGGAGGAACTCAAGGCTGGTACATTTTTCAATCTTGAAAGAACATTCAGGAATGGGGATAGAATCGTACTATACCTGCCTATGCAGATTGTGCCTAGGATTGCTCATGGGGGAGGTCTCTGGTTTGAACGAGGCCCGCTTGTGTATGCATACGATATTCCATCAAAATGGGAAAAGGATACGGTACGTTACGCAAATATGAATGGAAAATATCCGGAGGACGATGAGGCTTTCCCATGCTGGAGCATTACCCCGGATGGCCCATGGAACTATGCGTTAAAGGCTGATGCTTGTCCAGAGTTTGTAAATACTGCTGACGGTCCTAGACTTAAGGTGCAGGCTTATCCGGTTGAATGGGAATTCGACAAGGGACCTGAAGGCGAAATTCTTACACCTGGACTTCCGGTTGCGCCATCAGCGCAAGGTCCGTCAGAGAATATAGAATTGGTGCCATATGGTCTGACTCATCTGCGTCTGACTGTATTTCCTGTGCTATATGACCAAGATGTAATGTAGTTTGATGCTGATAAATATTTAAACTATGAAAAATCAGTCACTTTTTATATTGTTCATAATATCATCTGTTCTTTTTACAGGTTGTATGAAGGATGAGTTGATTCAGGAAGAACTGTCCGGTGATTTTACTCTGCTTTCTGCCGGTATTCAGACCCGGACGGTTTTGACTGATGACACCAAGGTGCTGTGGACTGACGGAGATATGGTAAATGTCAATGGTGTCTCCTCGTTGGCTCTGGAACTTGATGAACCGGCAGAAGCAGTGCACTTTTCTTTCAAAGGATTGCTGAAGTTGCCTTATAAGGCTCTCTTTCCGGCATCCATATACAAGGATGCCCAGACTGTTACCTTGCCGTTCAAACAGACATACAAAGAGGCGACCTTTGCCGAGACAGCTTCTCCTATGGCTGCGTATCAGACAGAGGGAAATAATCTTGTATTCCGTCATCTCTGCTCTGTGATCAAACTGAATGTGAATATACCGGACGGTTCTGATCATTCCCGGATCGCATATGTTGAATTCTCAGGAAGAAATAACGAGCAGGTTTGCGGAGACTTTGCCATAGACTATGAAAATGCGTCACTGTCAGGAATTTCTGAAGCGGAGAATGATAATGTGGTCCGTTATGAAGTGTCGGCTCAATTGGCCCATGGTACAACACCGATGTATATTGTAGTTCCTGCGGCCATGTATAGTAACGGGTATTCTTTCAGACTGGTTGATATCAAGGGACATTATATGGATATCAGCAAGAAAAGTTCCTCTGAGCTGGAACCGGGAAAAGTCTATGATATGCCGTCATTTGATTTTGTACCTACCGGTACTTTGCTCGATGTTTCGATAAATCCCTTTTCAAATATAAGAGGAACTGTTCGGGATGACTCAGGAAATCCTTTGCCAGGAGTCGTGGTATCTGATGGAGTGAACTGTGTAAGGACAGGAAAGGATGGAAGATTTGCTATGGAGAGTGACGAGTCTTCGACAAGATTTGTTTTTGTGAGTGTTCCGTCAGGATATTCTGCACCTGTCATGAACGGTTCTCCTGTATTCTATAAGAGACTTTCGGAAGGATATGTGGCAGAGGGTAAATATAATTTTGAATTTGTCTTGAATAAGAATGCAGCCGGTTCGGACAGATATTCTCTGCTGATTGCTGCTGATCCTCAACCTCGTGCAAGAACAGCTGGATATGACAGGATAGGATATCATTCTCTAGATTGCTGTGAGGATCTTTATCGTGATATGAGGGAACAAGGAGAGAGGATTCTCATTGACCGCCCATGTTATGGTATTGTCTTGGGTGACATTGTGCATAATGATATGACCTTGTACGATACTTATGTCACAAGTGGTATGAGCAGGATGGGATTCCCGACTTTCAATGTGTTAGGTAATCATGATAATGATCTCTCTGCACCTGATGACGTGGAAGGAGCGCGCGTGTTTGAAGAAAAATTCGGTCCGGTGAATTATTCGTTCAATATAGGAAAAATCCATTATGTGGTACTTGATAATCTGATTATGTCAGATGATGGAACTGTATTGACGGGAGAATATACCCAAGGACTTCGAGATGACATATGGCAGTGGCTTCAGGCAGACCTTTCCTATATTGACAAGGATACTCCTTTAATGGTCTGTGCACATTCTCCTATGTTCATGCAGGAGAACGGAAGTGAGAGGTCAAGGTATGCAGAACATGGATCTGATTATGCCGCTTTGCTTTCTTCTTATGATAAGGTATATGCATGGGCCGGGCATATACATAATATGTTCAACTTTATTTATGATCAAAGTTCTGCTCTAAGGAATATAGAGGTACATACGATATCACGCGCGACAGGTGAGTTATGGACAAACGAATACCTTGCAGGAGGTACCCCGCGTGGTTATCTTGTAGTTGATGTTGATGGAAAGGATGTCTCATGGAAGTTCCGTCCGTTGCCATATCAGACAGGTCGTCCTGTTGGAAATACACCTTCTTACAGTCTTCGTGCGTGGAACTACGATGGTAATGGTGTCGCAGTTATGAAGAATGGCGGCTGTCTGGATGAATCTTATCAGATGAATGTATATCCTCGTCATCAATATGGCGACAATTATGTCTATGCTAATATTTTCATGTGGGATGAGAACTGGGATACCCCGAAGTACATATCTTCGGACGGCACAGAAAGCATGATGACATTGGTGACGGAAGGATCTTGCAGATATGACGCTGCTCAGAAGGAAATCTATGATTTTTATAAGGCAAATAATGCATCATTGTCTGCAGATGAAGACTATACGTGGGATTATGAGGCTGCAAGACGTCTGTTCAGGATTGTTTCGGCAAAAAGCAGTGATGAAGGTAGGGTAGAGGTGACCGACAGATTCGGTAATGTCTATTCGACTTCAGTTTCATGGTAGTACTCGTATGAAAAAATACACAATAAAAACTAACCTATATGATGAATCTAAAAATCAATTTTATCAGAAGGATTTTAATGTCTTTCGTTATGATTTTCATGTTGGTACATGGCTGGACTGCCGCTTCGCAGGAGAATACCCGTACTATCAGGGGTAAGATCATTGATGAAGAAAATGTACCGATGCCCGGAGTCGGTGTCCTTGTTGTCGGGACACTAAATGGTGTAATTTCCGATGAGGAAGGAAATTATGCGATTTCTGCAACTTCTGATCAGGAACTTCAGTTTTCTTTCCTGGGATATAAGACAGAAACCGTCAAGATCGGTAATCGAAATGTTATTGATCTGGTAATGAAGAGTGATGCAGAAGTGATGGAATCTGCTGTCGTGACGGCACTCGGTATCAAAAGGGATGAAAAATCCATCGGATATTCTGCTCAGAAGATAGAGAGTGAGAAGTTCGCGAATTCCGGTACTACCGGTAACTGGCTGAACGGTCTTTCTGGTCAGGTTGCAGGTCTTAATATTGACAGAAGCAGTGGTCCTGACGGGTCGATGCGTGTGACAGTGCGTGGAGAGTCTTCTGCAAACCTTGAAAACAACACTGCATTGTTCGTGGTGGACGGTGTCCCTATGTACAACACAGCAACTGCAACAGATGCCGGTGGAGAGGGTAGTTCCTTTGCAATCGACTATGGTAACGGTACTGCTGACGTGGACCCTGAAAATATTGAGAGTGTGACTGTCCTCAAGGGTGCTGCCGCTACTGCTCTGTATGGTTCGCAGGCTGCCAACGGCGCAATCATCATTACCACCAAGTCGGCTCATAGCCAGGATGTCACCTTCCGTGTAAGCTTCAAATCAAGTTTTGCTGCTGATATGGTCCTTTCTTCACCTGATATTCAGTATACCTATGGTCAGGGCTCTGCAGGCTTGAATTACTATTATTATCTGAAGTCAGCAGAGGGTGAGGATGTTGCAGGCTTGAATCCTATGCCAAACTACTCTACTACAGCAGGAATGGAGTCTTGGGGACCTAAGTTGGATGGAACTCTTTATTATCAATATTATAATGAACAACTTGGTATAGGAGGACAGTATAATGAGTTCGGTGACTTCGAGCGCGTGCCTACTCCTTTCATCAGTCATGGTGACTGGTTCAAGAATTATTTTGAGACAGGTCTTACCTTCTCAAATTCCATTGTGCTTTCAGGAAAGCTTAATAAAGATAACAGTGTCCGTGTTGGTTATACCAATAACAATGTGACAAGCATTGTTCCAAGCTCTCCAAGCCATTCGCACTTCCTTTCAGTGCGCACTGTCAACCAGCTTGCTAAATGGCTCAAGGTAGAGAGTTCCATCAACTACAGAAACACAAAAAAGGACAATATCCCTACTTCTTCAGGGTATGGTTCCACTTCCATCATGTATGGTCTGTGGTGTTATGCTCCTAATATAGATATGGACTGGCCTTCACATTACTGGGCTGATGAAGCTGCATTCAAGCAGGATGCTACTCTGTCTGGTGGAAAGAACAATGCCTATTTCCTTGCAAATCAGTGTATCAACAATCAAAAGCGTGATCGTATTTACGGTAATGTCTTGATGAAGGCTGATATCATAAAGGGACTGGATCTTACTATACGCGGAGGTCTGGATGTTACCAGTGACTTCCGTACACAGCGCCAGGCGACTTCTACGCAAGCAAAGCCTAACGGCTGGTATCGTGAACAGGATATAGATTCAAAGCAGTACTCAGGAGATTTCCTTCTTAAGTACAACACTCAGTTTGCCAGAGATTTCGATATTACGGCAAATGTCGGAGGATCCATTATATGGCGCAGCTACAGCAATCATTCCCAGACGGCCAGCGCACTGAAGATACCGGGAGTATATTCACTTGTTAATACGGCATACGAGCCGCTTACAGGCAACAATGGTTATGAGAGACAGACAAACTCGCTTTACGGTATGGTTTCTCTTGCTTGGAGGAATGCCCTCTTCCTTGATGTAACCGGACGTAATGACTGGTCCAGTACACTGCCGAAGGAGAACTGCTCGTTCTTCTATCCTTCGGTATCAGGTAGTGTAGTTTTGAACGATCTTTTTGATTTCGGACGCAGAGGTGGCCTGATCAACCTTATGAAGATCCGTGCATCGTGGGCACAGGTGGGTAATGATACTGCTCCATATCGTGTCAGCAACTACTATCAAGGTACTGGTTTCCCTGGTACTGTTGCCATTCAGTCCAGCAAGTCCAACAAGAATCTTCGTCCTGAGATCGTGTCTTCATGGGAGGTTGGTCTTGAATTACGCATGTTCAAGAACAGGCTTTCTCTGGATGCGGCATTCTATGACTCGGTTACGGATGATCTGATCTCACAGATGCCGGTTTCATATGCAAATGGTGTAAATTACGTTTATGTCAATGCAGGTTCAATCAGAAACCGCGGAGTGGAGGCTTCGATAAACGGAACCTTGTTAAAGACTCGTGACCTGCAGTGGAAATTAGGCGCTAACTTCACAATGAACCGTAATACTGTTGTTTCGTTGGGCGAGGGTATCGACTCTTGGATTGTCGCTCAGTATAGTTCACATGCATACATGACGGCATATGAGGGCGGCAGCTTGACTGCAATGTATGGTAAGGGTTATGTAAGGGCTCCGGAGGGATCGGTTGCCATTGATGCAGACGGTAATATGGTCGATGTTTCCGGCATGCTTGTTCTTGATAAGCAGGGTAATCCTCAGACGACAACGGACCTTCAGTATCTGGGTGATTGTGCACCGATCTGTAAAGGTGGATTCAATACATCATTCAAGTGGAAAGGATTAAGTTTTTATATCGCTTTCGATGGTCAGCTTGGCGGTAACGTTTTCTCATACACCAACTGGGTTCTGAATTATCGTGGTAAAGGTATAAATACCATTGAAGGACGTGAGGGAGGATTGGTTCCTACAGGTGTACGCCAGACAGCAGATGGTAATTATGTCATCAATACCACGGCAATAGATCCGGCAAATATCGCTACATATTACCACAATAAATATGATCAGACGAACGGTGAAGCTAATTTTGTCAGCACACAGTTCCTTAAGTTACGTGAGGTACGCATAGAATATGCTTTTCCTAAGAAATGGATGGCAAAGACCAAAATTCTTAGCGAGGCGCGCATTTCCGTATATGGAAACAATCTGTATTGCTGGTCTGATTTCCCTGCATGGGATCCGGAAGGCGTTACAATGAGAGGTAGTGCAGTAATCCCAGGATTTGAAATTCTGCAGATGCCGTCTACAGCTCAGTTCGGTGCAACACTTAATCTTGTATTCTAACAAAGAGGAAACATCATGAAGAAATTTATCATTATATCGTCGGTCATTTTGATGACACTTCTTTCTTTCGGCACAGCGTGCTCAAAGTTTGAAGATATGGGTAAGAACCCTTATGCGCTGTATGATGCTCCGTCAGAATCATTTGTTCATCCGATAATGTTCAAGACGCAGTACAATCTTATCAGTGTGTTCAGGACTACGACTGCACTGCTGATGCAGTATGGAGTATCTACCAACTCCGAGGTATCATCACGTGTAATTGATAACTATAATATTCCAGAGGCAACAACAGATGATATATGGTCTGCTCTCTATCTTCAGTGGGGTAATGCGACACGGATGCATCAGAAGGCAATCGAGGAAGGTGATCAAGCTATGCAGGCTGTAGCTCTTATCATCAAGTCATTCCTGATTACTCATATCACTGATACTTATGGTGATGTTCCTTTCTATGAGGCTGGACAGCTGGTTCTTACTGATGAGCAAGGCGTTTATTCTACTTCCTACGATACACAGAAGGATATCTATCGTGAGGTCATCTGTATGCTGGAGGATGCAAATGAAATGCTTGCTGCAAATGAAAGACTGCACTTCTCTGCTGTGTGTGACAAGGTTTATAACGGCGAGTTTGAGAAGTGGCGTCGTTTTGGAAACTCTCTTTATGCCCGCGTTCTGATGCGTATAGGTATGAAGGTTATAGAGGAAGATGGCGGTGTTCTTGAACTTGATGAGAAATGGGAGGCGGTAGCTGTCGCTCAGAAACTCGGTGAGCTTTACAACAGCTATCAGAACGGTAGCGGAGACTACCCTCAGATGCGTTCAAGGGCAGACCGTCCTATGGTTCCGTTCAGCGCTTTGAATGAGACCGAGCATACTCCGTTCTTTACAATGACCAGCGGTAACTGGAATACTCTTGCCGTAAGTGATGTTCTGGTGGAAAGAATGCTCGATACAGATGAACTTGTTGACAGTGACGGTATTACATATCACAGATACAAGCCGTCACCATATAACGTACTTTCGCCTGGTACAGGTCGCGTGGAGGATCCGCGTTACGACAGTTGGTGGCGTAAAGCTAATGGTCTGCCGGTGCATCTTCTCAATGATGCAAGAGTCCGTTTCCTTGATAGCGATGAACATAAGTCCCAGGCTGGTAACTCTAGGGTAGGCCGAATGGTAAGAGGAAAGAATCCTTCTACCGGAATAGAGGAACCTAGTGCAATCTGGGGTAAGATCTATGATCTCCAGAATGCAAGTGCTTATCCTCTTATGCAGTATTCTGAACTTGCTTTTATTTATGCAGAGGCTGGGGCAAGAGGATGGATCGGCAGCCTTTCCGGTATCGGAGGTTATATGAGTCTTCTCAAGCAGGGTATCATAGAAAGTATTCTTGAGTGGAATCCTTATGTGACAGCAGAGGATCCGATGGTTGTAGAGTATCTTAACTACTGTGTCAATGGCGCTCTATATAGCGGACAGACCTTCAATTCGGACAATGCTCTGGAAGCTATTCTTACCCATAAGTGGCTCGCTCAGTTCTTCATTGGTATAGAATCATGGTGTGATTATCGTCGTACCGGATACCCTCTTCTTAAGACCAATGGTCCTGCTGCGGCAAACGATCAGATTCTCCCTACACGTATGCGTTATCCTTCTGACGAGCTCTACCGTAATCCTCAGGCATATCCGGAGGCACTTGACAGATGGCTCGGTGGAACCAATAACAATAAATCTGACGTATGGTGGGCTGCCACTTCAGAAAGCTATCAGAACAGACTTAAAGGAAGACAATAATATTGAAGATTATGAAATTTATATATCGTTATATCCTTATTCTTTCAACTTTGATGCTGGTTGCATCTTGTGTTGAGAAAATCTCTGACGAAGAGATTCTTGCCGGACGTGGGAAGACCACAATAGAAGTATCTTATGCATTGGCGGGGACTGAAGTGAAGTCTTTGACAGTAGCCAGTGCTTCTGTCAAGAAAGTTCTTGAGGTGACAGTGAACAATGATAACCTCAAGTGGAATCTTGAGAGTGACAGAGACTGGTGCGAGGTAGTTCCTGAAGATCATCGCGGATCCGGAACTGTGACACTGAACATAGCGGCAAATGAAGATTTCGAGTCCCGTGAGCCTGCTACCTTGACATTCGTAGCAGGTGACTACCGTGGATTCGAGATTACGGTGAGCCAGAATGCTGCATCATTCATCATCGGACAGTCTTATTTCGTGTCAGGAATAGATGGCAATACCTATATGGTGAATGTGACTACTCCAGCTGGAACAGACTGGGACTTTACAGCCGAAGATTGGATGGATGTGACCGTAGACACACCGTTTTCTGATTCGGATCTTACAACTACTGCCATGACAATCAGGTCATCGGCTAACGATGGTGTATCACGTTACGGATCCATAGTACTTTCTGCCGGTGAAGACAAAGGATACATCAATGTTTACCAGTTCGGTACAGAATTGACTTATGATGCAGAAAACAACATCCTTCTTGAGGGGACGGAGGGATCATCTCTGACTCTTACCGCCCCAGCATATACTATCGATTCTGTCAGGAATCCAAATTATGTGAGTTCGACATTGATCGAGAATGAGGATGGTACGTCGACAGTGAACTTTATTTTCAAAGAGAATCTCAGTGATTGTTCTGAGAATCGTTATGTAGAGTTGTCTCTGCTGCTTTCCAATGCATCTTCATCTGTTGTTGAACTACCAGGTATAGTCCAGAATTATATTCCTGCCAATGGTCTTGTTACAGGTAAGGGTCTGCTTACTTTTGCTCAGGCTGTTGCTGAAGGAAAACCTACTACCGATTGGGAAGATAACGGTGTGGTGACTGTTAAAGGTGAAATCGATATGTCTGAAGTTGAAGGCTGGACAGGTATCGGTACTGAAGAGTCTCCATTCAAAGGACAGTTCAACGGTGGCGGACATGAAATCGATAACCTCAGGAGCAAAGCTGCCGGCCTCTTTGCATACTGCGAAGGAGCTACTGTCCAGAATGTGGTTCTTGGCAAAGGATGTTCTCTCTATTATAAGAAGGAATACACTGGGCTTGAAGGTGCTTTCGGTGGAATTGTTTCCGTTGCAAAAGAAACAAAAGTGACAGATTGTACGGTTGCTGCAAATATGGAGTTTGCAGCAACAAATGACAATGATGAACCTGCATATATAGGTGGCTTAGTCGGATATGCTGATGATAAAACTACCGTGACAAAATCAAAGATGTCTGGAACTATCTCTCTGTCTTCAGCTTCTTCCCAGATGCGCGGCTATGTCGGAGGTCTTGTCGGACTGACTGAGGGAACGGTTACCGGTAATGAGATGACCGGTGAACTGAAGTCTTCTTCAGGAATCACTGATCTTGTAGTGGGTGGTATTACAAGTGTTCTTCCAGAGGAGACTGTTGCAGGCAACAACTCGTTCATGGGGAAAGTGACACTTGGCGGAAGTTCATCCAATGTTATTATAGGAGGACTTTATGGAAGTGTTAAAAGTGATCGCAGTTTTGATATCGTTTCAGATAAGTCGGCTACTCTAGGTAGTATCAACATTGATTCGTACGCAAGTGCCAATACTACTGAGATATATGCAGGTGGATTTGTCGGAAAGGCGGAAGCAGGTGTTACACTCTCATTCAAGGGCTATGAGTGCCAGACCAATATTGCACTTGATCAGTCTGTCACCCGTGCAGCGTCAAATATTTTCCTGGGCGGAGTATTCGGAGGTTGCGATCTGGAAGAGGCTGCCGTCTCAGTCAGCTTTGAGAATGTGTCAAACAACGGTATATATTCTACATCATACAATACAAGTGCTAATTCACAGATCTCACGTGGATTCATAGGAGGTATCGCAGGATTCATCAATGGAGCAGCATCATTCAAGTCGTGTATCAACAATGCTGAGATAGGTAAACTTACATCAGGTGCTAACTGTGCAAACACAAAGAACTATATCATTGTCTTAGGTGGTATTGCTGGCGTAGTTGTCGGTGGTGATGCTGAATTCATTTCCTGCGAGAACAAGGCTGAGGTTACAAACAAACACTATTCAAACTGTCATCCTAAACAGACTGCTACAAACGGGTGGTACAACTCCTGCATCGCTGCCGGTGTTCTGGGTGCATATGAAAACAGAACTTCCTTTGACACTGGAAAACTTACGATGACCTCTTGTGTAAATAATTCAATGATAGTAGCTTATCGTGGAGCTGTAGGAGGTGTTGTAGGATATGCAAGAAATGCTTCAATATCTTCATGTAGCAACTGGGGATCTTTAGGCCAGAACAGCACTAACAGCAACAATTCTGCATATAAGGGAGGAATTGCATGTGCTCTCACTGATTCAAAGGTAGAGAATTGTACTGCCAAATGTGATGTGTTCTGTTCTAACCCGGCTTCTGAAATCCAGAGTCCGGGAGGTATACTAGGACTTGCTATAGGAGGAGGTGTAAATATAAAGAATTGTGCATATTATGGTAATCTTACCGTCAATAAGGGAGATCAACCTCTTGCTTGCGGAGGTATTGTTGCTGTTTCTGAAGATGATACTGTTGTGGAAGAATGCAGATTCGGTGGCAAGGTGAACGGTATTGAGGTAAGCACGAACAATGTGGAATCTCTTGCCGTGGGTAACGGACATGGTAAGGTTTCAGGTATAACTCTATGGAACGGAACACTTTAATGATTATGAAGTTTTGTAAATATTTTCTGATGCTGGTCGCACTTCTTGCCCTTGTTTCTTGCGGCAAGGAGCCCGACCCAGCAGGAGGTGGTGGAGATTCTGACACACCTAAGGATTGGACAATCAGCGGTATTGTTAAAGGAAACGATGGCGCTCTCCTTGAGGGAGTCGTGGTTTCGGACGGACAGTATTGCGTGAAGACAGACAAGCAGGGACGCTATTATCTTCCTTCAAATCTTTCCAGAGGAGAGCATGAGTATGTGATGGTTTCTACACCTTCTGGATACTCGGCTCCTGTTCAGGACGGTCATGCGACCTTCTGGAAATGGCTGAAGGACTGCAGCAAGGATACGAACGGCAAGTATGTTGCCGATTTCACTTTGGAGAAGATATCCAATCCTAATCGTTACAAGGTCCTGATGTTCGGTGATCCTCAGCCACGTAAGAGATCGGCCAGTCTGGATAAGTTCGCTTACAGTTCGCTTGATATGTGTGAGGATATGTATCTCGATATGAAGGAGTATGTGGCGGCCAACAAATCATATCCTGTTTATGGCATCGGTCTTGGTGACATCGTGCATCAGGATCTGACACTTCTGGCTCAGTATAAGAACGGTATGTCCATTACAGGTGTCACCACCTATAACGTAATCGGAAACCATGACCAGACCAACAAGACTTTGCCTGATTCTGAGTCGTGGAAACCGTTTGCCGAGCAGATGGGACCTGTGAACTATTCGTTCAATCTGGGTAAGGTTCATTATCTGATGCTTGACAACATGATTTCTCCCGGTAATGGTCCTGCTGATGATAACTGTGCTACCGGTCTTACTGATGAGATATGGGAGTGGGTCAAGAACGATTTGGCTCATGTGTCTTTTGATACACAGCTGATGGTCTGTGCACATTCTCCGATGATGATGACGGAGAGCGGTAGCAACCGTACGGGAAGCCATCTTAATGACCTGAGGTATCTTCTCTCTAAATACAAGAAGGCATATGTCTGGGCGGGCCATACCCACACCACATTCAATTATGTGGATACTGCCGATCCTGTTATTGAGACCCATACAGTATCGCGTGTTACAGGAACCTTGTGGAATAATGAGTATCTGGGAGCCAATGGGACACCTCGCGGATATGTGGTTGTCGATTATAATAATGGAGAGATTTCCTGGAAGTTCAAGCCGATGTATTATCAGAGAGGTGCTTATGGCGGTGCGAATATGGGAGGTGACTTTCCTGAATACACCTGGCGTGACTGGGATTATGATGAAAGCGGAAGGGCTATGATGAAGTCCACCGGCAAGCCTCTGGATGAGACCTATCAGATGCAGGTGTTTCCTCCGAAAACATATGGTCCCACAGATATGAATATCTATGTCAATGTCTTCCTATGGGATGAACTATGGCAGACTCCCCGTCTTATTGTCGATGGTCTTCCTTCTGTGATGAAGAGAGTAACGGAAAAGGATTACCGGTATTCATACAGTGACTGGGATATAACCAATTTCTACCATACTCAGGGTGAGTGGACATGGGTAAATGAAAATTTTGTACCGGATAAGAATAACAACAGTTCGATGTTCCGTGCATACGTCGACAGCGAACATGGCAGCGGAACAGTCAGCGTGAAGGACCGTTTCGGCAATACTCATACAGCTTCAATAACTTGGTAATGAAAAGAATCATTTTAATATTAGCCGTTCTTTGTGCGTATGCGGCTGCATACGCACAAGGTATCGGCACTGCTAAAGACCTTCAGGCGTTCATTCAGGCCTATAACAATGGGGAAAGCGTGATGCAGTGGTGCGATGCAGACTCGACTGTCTGCCTGAGCGCAGATATAGATATGTCAAAGGTCAAGAACCTGCCTCAGATCAGCTCATTCAAGGGTAAATTTGATGGTAAGGGCTTTCGTCTGCGTAATTGGAAGGCCACCAGAGGCCTCTTTCTGGACATTGCGGCAACAGGCCTTGTGCAGAATCTTGTAATTGACTCGTCCTGCAGCCTGAAGTCTGTGGGAAAGGGAGATGAACATCATGCGGGTTTTATTGCCGATAACAATAACGGAGTCATCCGTGACTGTGTTAACTATGGCAATGTAACCCATTCATGCAGCTATGCTCTTGCTCAGTCATGGGTAGGAGGTCTGGTAGGATATAATAAAATGATCATCTATAACTGTGCGAACTATGGCGAAGTCACATCTGACACTTCCGGTGAATTGAAGGAGACTGTCTTGATTGCCGTAGGAGGAATCTGCGGTGGTACACCTGGTAAGGTTCCTGTCGTGGCTACAGTCTCAAGGTGTGTCAACGAGGGTAAGGTTTCTGCTGTCTCAAGTCTGATGTCACTGTATATCGGAGGAGTAGCAGGTTATCCGGGACGTGCAACAATGAAGTTCTGCACCAACAAGGGTGAGGTCGTAGCTGATATACGCGAGTCAGAAGACGGCCAGACAAAAGGTGTTGCGCGCGTGGGTGGCATTGCCGGCCAGACAAAAGGTGATATGGCAAGATGTGAAAACTTCGGTGCAATCACTTCAATGGGTGCGTGCAGTGCCAATATAGGTGGTATTGTCGGTATGCCTCACGAGCTGCTTGTGGTTGCTGATTGCTTGAATTATGGTACGGTGAAGTCTACAGGAGACCTTCCGTCTCAGACTGGCGGTATCGTCGGAAATATGGGCCGTCCTGTGCATGTACACGGATGTATCAACTATGGTGATGTCATCTTCGAGGGCGTGAGTTCGCGTAATCGTAGTACTGCAGGTGGTATTGTCGGTAATGTATATGTGCCGAAGGCAGCCACTTCAGGAGCATATGTTCGCTCTTGTATAAATTATGGAAACATTTCAGCCGGAGCTGGCGGAAACAAGTATGATTCAAATAACAGAAACGCCATTCATGCGGCAGGTATCGTTGCTTATATGGAAGGACGCGAGGATCTGCGCTCATGCGTGATTGACTGTGCAAACTACGGTACCATAAACTCCAAAGGAGGGCGCACAGGCAGCATTTGCGGATCAGCTGTGTCAACAACTACCGGAGGTGCTGCGCCTTCAGATTGGGCAAAGGCTCTCGATGCTCCAGTTGCTGATGGAAACCTTGTCGGAACTGTGCTCGACTCGTCCGGAAAACCATGGGAGGGTGTTATGGTGACAGATGGCCTTCAGTATGTCAAGACTGATGCGAACGGACGTTTTGCTATGAATTCTGATCTTGACGCTTCCAATTTCGTATATCTCAGTGTGCCATCTGATGCTTCATTCCCTATGAGAAACGGTATCCCTCAGACATATAAGAGGATTCCTCGTCATGCAGTTGCAGCAGAGGCTCATTTTATTCTTGACCGTCAGAATGTTGCAGAGAATTATACTGTCATGATGATTGCCGATCCGCAGGTGAGGACATTTGGTGTGGATGGGTCTATGGAGACCTGGCATGAGACTGTGGCCCCAGATGCAGAGGCTTTCCGTGCATCTTGCTCAGAGCCGGTCTATTGCATCAATCTCGGTGACCTTGTTTATAATCAGATGCCTGCTTGGGATGACTATATGGATGGAGCGGCAAAGATCAACTGTCCGACCTTCAATGTCATCGGTAATCATGACTACGACCAGGGAACCATGTTCGAGACGGAACAGGGAAATGTCTATTATGAATCATATGTGGGTCCGACACACTATTCGTTTGACTTGGGTAATTTCCATTATATGGTCTTCAATGACATATTGTATGACCGTCAGAGTCCTACGGGAAGATACTACTATGGTCTTGATGAAAGAACACTCGCATGGGTGAAGGCAGATCTTGCGAATGTCCCTAAGGATAAGGTCATCCTCACTTGTTCGCATCACAATCCGTTCAAGACTCCGAATACTTCTCCACACGGGTCTCATAATGCTTATAGCCTGAACTATAAGGAGTATTTGTCATTGTTCGCGCAGTATAAGGCTGTGTATGCATGGAATGGACACAATCACGTGAACTTCTATTATAATTACGAGGGTAAGAAAACACCTCATGGTGCTCCTAACATCCAGTGTATCAGTGTGGCGCGCTGTACAGGTGCTCTTCGTCTGAATCGAGAGATTGCAGCTCAGGGAGAGCCTCAGGGTTATATGGTCATGGAAGTCCGCGGGGATTCTTTGAGCTGGTACTACAAAGGCGTCGGCACCGGTAAGGAGACCCAGATGCGTGCCTATACTCCTGAAAAGACCTCAGATGCAACTGTCAAGGTCAATATCTGGAACTGGTCCGAGGGTTGGAGCACTCCTGAATGGTATGAGAATGGGGTGAAGGTGGCGGATATGTCTTTTACTCCAGGAGTGGATCCTGCATATCTTGAAATATTTAATTCAGTCACTAACAAGACAACAAGGAAATATTGTACACCTGCTGACAACGCCAACATCTTTACGGTGACACCGACTCCTGGAGTAAAGAAAGGAGAGATCAGGGTTAACGATATGTTCGGCAATGTCTTTACTGAAACAGTTTCCTGGTAATTAATGGCAGAGAAATGAAGCATTTTAAATTTTTGACAATATTTCTACTTTTTGCAGTTTTGCCTTTATCTGCTGAATCCCTCTATGTGGGCGAATTCAATATCCGCTATGACAATGAGAAAGATACAGAACAAGGCGACGGCTGGGAGGTGCGCTGTCCGGTAGTGTGTGATATCCTGAAGGTTGAGTCTTTTGATATCTTCGGGTCTCAGGAGGTATTGCATAATCAGTTGGAGGATATTTTGGCGGCTTTGCCTGAATATGGCTATGTCGGTGTAGGTCGCAACGATGGAAAGACTGAAGGAGAATATGCTGCGATATTCTATAAGATGGACCGGATCAAGTGTCTGTCAAGCGGTCATTTCTGGCTCTCCGAAACTCCGGAAATAGTCGGTTCAAAAGGCTGGGATGCCAAATATCCCCGCATCTGCACATGGGGCCAGTTCAAGGACCGCAGGACCGGAAAGAAGTTCTGGATGTTCAACCTGCATATGGATCATCGCGGAGTCGAGGCCCGCAAGCAGTCGGCCATGCTCGTGATGGAGAGAATCAAGACTATGT
>JAFRZX010000071.1 GCA_017442315.1 Bacteroidales bacterium | reverse complement strand
TTATACCATAAATTGCAGGCAAATACAAGTGGTTACAAAAATTTTAACAAATCGCTTATAATACAATCATATAACTTTACTCATTCCTTACTGACCGTAAAATTCAAATTTTCTGCAGACATTATAACACGAAATTATGAAAATTTCTACCCAACAGAAAAGGACGCTGCCGAAGCAACGCCCTTTCCGTAAAACTAACTGTGATGATTACTCATCTTTGAGCTTGGCGAACTGATCTACATCAGGGATGAGACCGAGGTAGCGTCCGTTGTCAAAGGTGACATGGACCATCGGGTCATCACACACGTGCTTCACAGTGCCTCTTGCACCTCGCGGGAGTGGATTCGGCTCATTCTTCATACTGAACAATACAATTCTTGTACCTTCAGGATAATGCTCCTTGTAGAACTTCCTGTAGGACTCACTGTTGCAGTCGATGATGAGACTTTCATCCGTAATCTCCTGACATTCATAGCGCCTTCTTTCAAAGGGATAGAATACCGGATGCTCCAGAACATCCTCAATCAGATGTCCGGCAATAAGAATTTCGTTGTCGTTATAGTAAACGCGTGTAACTTTCATATGCTCCTCCTTATGCTGTCCTGCGTATGCACCAGAGCCCACGACCGACGTGGTCGAAATGATCGGGATTGCACTGCAGTGTCTGGCGGACTTTTTCCTTCCACCATTGGTTTGACTGGGCCTTCTTGTGTGGTTCTATCTGCTCATAGATAAAAGTAAGCGAAACAGGTGCCGGATTCTTCTCCAGAACAGCTGCCACCACATCACGCCAGGTTGCACCGGGCATATCACGAATATCCATCTCAGACTTCTTTGCCATAATAACCGGAATGAGCATCGGGTTATCCTTGCGGACAATCATAACGTATTCGTGAAGAATCGGTATGAACTTACCTGTGTACTCAATATTGTCAGAAAAGCAGTTATGCTGAGCCTTGATAATGATATTTTCCAGCGTGCCGGGCTTGACGATTTCAGAAATCATGCTGTAGAGCTTGCCTTTTTTCTTGATATCGCCCATCAGTACAGCCATACGGCCACCGTTCTCCAATGCGGTGAACTGTTTCATCATGGCATAATTCATAGCCTTGACGAAGTCGTCCCACTCTGCAATACGAGACAGATCCAACTTTGTCGGATCGTAGCCATACTTTTGCTGTACATCCGATGCTTTGTACATCACATCAGAATATTTGATTATATCCCAGTATGGAGGATGCCAGAAAATAAATTCTGGACGCTCAGGAATATCGCAGTTCATAATATCAAATCCGCTGTGCAGATCGTAAAGATGACTGCGAACACCTGATTTCTGTGCAGCTGCTTTTGTTGTCCCACTGCCACACATATAGTCACAGATTTCCTCCGGCTTAAAGAAAGCAATCAGGTCTTCTATAAGTTTAGGGGAGCAATTACCCCTGTAACGATTGTTGCCGCCAGAACCTCGTTCCGGATAGGAAACGATACTGGTCAGCGGTCTGTAAGGTTCGCTCTTGAAAGGCATTTACACACCTCCTTGAGCATCATTCTTAGCGTTTTTACCGTCAGAATGCGTATTTTTAAGAGAATACTCACGAACAACGTCGTGGCCGACCTCGGAAACCGACTCCCAATAGTGCTCCCAGTAACCGTCGTTCTTGCCGAGCTTACTGTGGATGCGCTCAGGGATGGTCTTATCAGCAATCATTTCTTTGTACACCGCATCAGAGAGTCTGCCAACTTCCTCCCAGCTTTCAATCTGTTCAACGAAGTCCTCAACGCGACACAAATCAATGAATTCGCGACCGAGGGTTCCATAGATATAGTTGGTGAGGTCTACTGTCAGCTTCTTAACTGAGATACTGTAGTGACTGGACGAATGTTCTCCATCAATCCAGCCCTCGAAGGAATCGTCATCGGTATCGACCTGGTAGTCGCTTCGGTCTTTCCAGTCGTTAAGGCAGCCTAATGTGAGTTCTTCATTTAACAAGACATTTAGTTTTGCCTTTGCCTCATAGTAATTTGAGAAGAGAAGGACTGAATGACCGTAGTCATCATTTGCTGCCCAATCTTCCTCAAGAACAAAGATATCCAAGGTCTTTCTGGGACTGCCAAGCACCAGTAACATATCCGGCGCCATAATGACAAGGTCTAGGGTGATGTCATCAGCCTTCATTTCCTTGCCGTACAGCTTTGAGAAGCGCTCCTCAAGCTCTTCAAGGTCTCTCGGAAGACAAGGGGGATCGAAGTAACAGTAGATATCCGGCGTTTCATTGTCGGTCTCCCTGTCATCTCCGGTTCTTATCTCACGAATAAACCCATTAAGACCGGAGTAATCACTTCCATCGGTTGCAACAATCTCAGCTCCTACACGGTAGGTGACGCCTTCATAGATGAATTCGTCTCCGGGGATATCGTAAATCATAACGGCACCTCCTACATATGATAGTCAATGCCGACGAATACGACATTGTCGTCTGCGTCATCAATGAATTTGTCAACCGTTCTGCGCCAATCGATCGGAGAATACTTCCCGGTCTCATTGTCGCGGGTAACGCTGTGCTTATCCATGTAATCTTCGCTTT
>JAFRZX010000070.1 GCA_017442315.1 Bacteroidales bacterium | reverse complement strand
GAGACAGAGTAAAGGTGGAAATGTCACCTTATGATTTAACCAAAGGAAGAATTTCTTTCAGATACAAATAAAACTTTAAGGAAATGAAAGTAAAAGCATCCATCAAGAAGCGCAGCGAGGACTGCAAGATTGTAAGACGTAAAGGTCGTCTTTACATTATCTGCAAGAAGAATCCTAAGTTCAAAATGCGCCAAGGATAATTTTTAGTTGTATAACAAATTAAGTTAAGATAATTATGGCAAGAATAGCCGGTGTTGATTTACCTAACAACAAAAGAGGAGAGATAGGTCTTACCTATATCTTCGGTATCGGGCGCAGCTCAGCAAGGAAGATCCTTTCTCAGCTCGATATAGATTTCGATACAAAGGTTGGAGAGTGGAACGACGAGCAGATCTCTGGTATCCGTAGCGTAATCGCAAACGAGTACAAGATCGAGGGAGAGCTCCGTTCTTCTATCCAGATGAACATCAAACGTCTTATGGATATCGGTTGCTACAGAGGAATCCGTCATCGTATCGGTCTCCCTGTACGCGGTCAGAGCACAAAGAACAATGCCCGCACAAGAAAGGGTAAGAAGAAGACCGTTGCAAACAAGAAGAAGGCAACTAAATAATTGAGATGAATTATGGCAAAGAAAACTACATCAACTAAAAAGAGAGTTGTAAAGGTTGAAGCTTATGGCGAAGCCCATATTTCATCAACCTTCAACAACGTTATCGTTACCCTTACCAACAATATCGGTCAGGTAATCAGCTGGTCTTCTGCAGGTAAGAGTGGTTTCAGAGGTTCAAAGAAGAACACTCCGTATGCAGCTCAGGTTGCAGCTGAAGACGCAGCAAAGACAGCTTATGACCTTGGACTTCGTAAGGTAAAGGCTTATGTAAAGGGTCCTGGAGCAGGACGTGAGTCAGCTATCAGAACTATTCATGGTGCAGGTATCGAGGTTACAGAGATCATCGACGTTACTCCAATGCCACACAATGGCTGCCGTCCAAAAGGTCGTCGTAAAGTTTAATTTTTGTAGCATTTTATAAGGAGAAATAACTATGGCAAGATATACTGGACCAAGTACCAAGATCGCACGTAAGTTCGGCGAGCCTATCTTTGGAGCAGATAAGGACTTTGAAAAGAGAAATTATCCTCCGGGACAGCACGGACTTGCTAGCAAGCGTAAGAAGAAGTCAGAGTATGGTATTCAGCTTAAGGAGAAGCAGAAGGTTAAATATACTTATGGTCTTCTTGAGAGACAGTTCCGTAACCTTTATGAGAAAGCTTCACGCATGAAGGGTCAGAAAGGTGAGAATCTTATCATCCTTCTTGAGTCTCGTCTCGACAATATCGTGTACCGTATGGGCGTCGCTCCTACAAGAGCTGCAGCACGTCAGTTGGTTTCACACGCACACATCACTCTCAACGGCGTTGTATGCAACATTCCTTCAGCTCATGTAAAGCCAGGTGACGTTGTTGCTGTCCGTGAGCGTTCAAAGAGTCTTGAGGTTATCAATAACAGTGTAGCATCAGCTTCCAGATATTCATGGATCGAGTTCGATGCAAAGGCACTTACAGGCAAATACCTCAACGTCCCTGTCAGAACAGAGATTCCTGAGACTATCAATGAGCAGCTTATCGTCGAGCTTTACTCTAAGTAATAATTAATACCTTAAAAAGAATATATATGGCAATCTTAGCATTTCAGAAACCGGATAAGGTGATAATGCTCGAAGGAACAGACACCGTAGGCCGTTTTGAATTCAGACCTTTGGAGCCTGGATACGGACAGACTATCGGTAATGCACTCCGTCGTATCCTGTTGTCTTCTCTGGAAGGATTTGCTATCACATCGATCAAGGTTTCAGGTGTGGATCAGGAATTCGCTACCATCCCTGGCGTGATCGAGGGTATGCAGGACATCATTCTCAACCTCAAGCAGGTACGTTTCAAGAGAATGGTCGAGACTGTTGACTCTGAGACAGCAAATATCGTGATCAGCGGCAAGCAGGAGTTTACCGCAGAGGATATCTCAAAAGGATTGTCTTCTTTCAAGGTGCTTAACCCTGAACTGCATATATGTTCTCTTGAACCAGCTGTCAAGCTTGAAATCACTCTTTCAGTAGGTAAGGGCCGCGGCTTTGTACCGGCTGATGAGAACAGAGATATGGATGCTCCTATCGGAACAATTCCGGTGGATGCAATCTATACTCCGATCAAGAATGTCAACTGGACTGTAGAGAACTGGCGTGTAGAGCAGAAGACCGACTATGAAAAGCTCAATCTGGAGATCGTAACAGACGGTTCGATTACTCCTAATGTAGCTCTTCAGGAGGCTGCAAACATCCTCATCTATCACTTCAAGTTGTTTACAGACGATAAGAAGCTTTCTCTTGAAAGTGCAATCGAGTCTGAGTCAAAGGAGCTTGATGAGGAATCACTCCATATGAGGCATCTTCTTCTCACCAAACTTTCAGATATGGGTCTCTCTGTGAGAGCATACAATTGTCTGAAGGCTGCTGATATCGATACATTTGCTGACCTTGTTTCCTATTCACGTTCCGAACTGATGAAGTTCAGGAATTTCGGAAGGAAGTCGCTTAATGAAATCGATCTTCTTGTGGAGAAGATGAAGCTTTCATTCGGAATGGATGTCACCAAGTATAATATTGAACCTAAGAAAAAGAACCTTTAAGAAATATGAGGCACAATAAAGCAATCAACCACCTTGGACGCAAGAGCGGACATCGTAAGGCTCTTCTTGCTAATATGGCTACATCTCTTATCCTTAATAAGAGAATTCAGACAACAGTAGCGAAGGCTAAGGCTCTCAAGGTGTATGTAGAACCTCTTATCACAAAGTCAAAAGAGGATTCGACTCACTCACGTCGTGTCGTATTCAGCTACCTCAAGAACAAGGAGGCTGTTACAGAACTGTTCCGTACAGTTGCTCCGAAGGTAGCAGATCGTCCAGGCGGATATACTCGTGTATTGAAGACCGGTTTCCGTCTTGGTGACGGTGCTGACATGGCTCTCATTGAGCTTGTAGACTTCAACGAGGCAGCACTTGCTTCAGCTCCTAAGAAGGCAGCTAAGAAGACTACCCGTCGCAGTTCCAAGAAGACTGTCGAGGCAGCTCCAGCAGCAGAAGCTCCAGTTGAGACTCCGGCTGCAGAGTAATCCGGTAGAACATACGCAGCATCAGTATGCTGCATGCAAACGTGGCTGACTTTTAAAGAGTCAGCCACGTTTAACTTTTATTCTTTTGAGGTTATGTACTGCCTTTTGTATTGGCTTGGAGTAAGCCCTGTATAAGCTTTGAAGGCGGTGCTGAAGTAGCTCTGACTGGCAAAACCGGTTTTTTCTGAAATCTCTGCTATAGGAAGCGATGTCGTTTCTATCAATGTTTTTGCCTTTTCAAGACGGATTCTTGTGATGTATTCTTTGGCTCCGGATCCTGTAATTGATTTCATTCTGTTGTACAGCAGGGCTCTGCTGACTCCAAGTTCCTGACATATGAGCTGCTGGTCAAGATCCGGATTATCCAGATGTTCGCTTATTATACGGTTGAGATTCAGAATGAAGCTTTCCTCATTGGAACCATATTCAGAAACGGACTCTTCGTCCATATCAAGATACTTCTTTTTGATTTCAGCTTTACGCTTCAGTATATTCTTCAGTAGTTCCAGAAGGGTTTCGATCTCAAATGGTTTTGCCATGAATGCATCTGCTCCCAGACGGTAGCTGTCGCTTTGGCTCTGGTCTTCACCACGGGCTGTAAGCAGCACTACAGGGATATGGCCGTATCTTTCGTTCTGTTTCAGATTGCTGCACAACTGATATCCGTTACCGTCCGGCATATTGACATCGCTTACAATAATGTCCGGCAGTCTTCCGGCAGCAATAATACTCAAGGCTTTGTTGCCGCTGGTAGCAGTGATGACTTCCGAGAAATCATCTTTCAATGCCTCGCGCATGAAATCAAGAAGATCTGTGTTGTCGTCTACTACCATAAGGGTCATTCCGGTAGTATCGAATGTGTCCGTACATTGTATGTCAGCATTCGCATCATGTCCAAGCAATTCGTTGAGGAAAGCCCGTCCCTCGATTGGCACCGTATCTTCTTCACAAAGACATAGAGGCAGTTCCCACCAGAATGTCGCACCTTTGTCAATATTATTTTCTGCTCCGATCCTGCCCCCGTGCATTTCTATCAGAATCTTGGAGTAGGATAGTCCTATTCCGCTTCCATACTGCTCATTATTGCTCTGATAGAATCTTGTGAACATCTTTGACATATCTATATTTCCCAGACCTGGTCCCTCGTCAGAAATGCTGACACGTACCATCCGGTTGTCTTGAAGTGAAGTCCTTATTGTGATCCTGTCTCCGGCAGTGCTGTGCTTTATTGCATTTATCAGAACATTTGTAAGTACTGTGTTGCATTTACCTTTGTCAAATGTAACGGTTCCTACATCCGGATCAAGTTCTGTAACAATGGTGATACCTTCTTCGCTTTCCTCATTCCTGATATCTTCTATGGAATCATTTATCCACATGTTAAAATCAAGTTTTTCCAACTTAAGTCTGTTTTTTCCGACTTCCATCTTTCTGAGATCCAGTACCATGTCAAGCAGGTCGCTCATCCGACGGGATTGCCGGTAGATTCTGTTGAGAGTAGAAATTTCTTCAAGTTTAGTCTTCTTGTCTTTCAGAAGTCTTTTAAGAGGAGCAATGATAAGGGTCAGAGGAGTCCTTAATTCATGACTGATATTTATCAGGAACTGCACTTTGTCTTCATATATTTTCTGTTCCTGCTCTTTTAGTGCGAGCTGCAATCTGTTGTTACGTCTTCGGGTAATGGAAACATGTGCCGTTATGAAAGAAATCACGAACAAGAATATCATGCATGCTATGAACCATGCCGAAAAATACCATGGCTGGGGAACTATGAATGTAATAAGACTTATGGGGTCACTCCATTCTCCATTTCGTTTTGTGCAGGTGACAAGGATTTCATATTTTCCCGGTGCAGGAATCTGCTGAAGCTTGAGTGTCGGTGACTTGCTCTCATATTCTGCATCTGTTCCAGGAATCATGAATCTGTATACTTTTTCTCTGAAAATATCTTTTTCCTGCGATGCCACACTTATTTCCATGGTCTTGCTGTTGCGAGGCAGTCTATAGACATCTGGACTGTTTATATCCATGGACTGATTGTCAACAGTGAAGCTGTAAAGACTGACAGATGGAATGTCTGTCATGTCTATCATATAGGCATTGTCTATATACAATAATCCCTGTACTCCTCCGAGATAGACATCTCCTTCTTTTGACAGAAGGTGCGGTTTGCTCAGATATTCATTAGGAGATGCACCATCGGATTCTCCAAAGAGAGTAAAGCTTTCAGATTCTTTCAGGTATGCATATAGTCCGTTGTCAGTCCCTACCCAGACTCGCGAATGTCTGTCGCATGCGACGGAAGATGCATTGTCCAGCAGTGTCGTCTTTATGTGGGAGAATCTGTTGTCTGCTGTATTGAAACGGCATAGACCTTCGTCTGTAGCCAGCCATATCAGTCCATCAGCATCCATGTGTCCGCTGTTTATCATGTGTTTGTTGGTATGGCCTTTACGTATGAGGGTTGAACTGTTTTCCGGAAGATGATAGATGTTGTAGTAGTCGTGCATCCATAGTCCCTTTCCTGTAGCTGGAATGATCAGGAGATTGCCGTTTGCCTTATTTCCGACGTCGATGTCCAAGGTTGTACATGTGTGGGTAT
Source organism: Bacteroidales bacterium (assembly GCA_017442315.1). Taxonomy (GTDB): domain Bacteria; phylum Bacteroidota; class Bacteroidia; order Bacteroidales; family UBA932; genus Cryptobacteroides. Next base: position 25,489 of record JAFRZX010000070.1, on the reverse strand, counting down.
CCTTGTCGAAACGGTTGACTATGTTGCTTATCAGAAGAATATCGCCATTGTTGTCATTGGCAAGATTCATACTTCTTCCAGCATACCGTAGCATGTAGTTTATTTCGTCGTTTTCAATTTGGAGAGGACGTACATCTCCTGTGTGTCTATTGAACAGCCAGATGCCTTCAGCATAGATCGAGAGGGCAAGTTCTTCATCTGAGTATGTCGCTATCGATACAACCTTGCTTTTTAGTGTCTGGGAATAGTGGGTGAATTCACCGGTTTCGGGATTGAATCTGTTTAGTCCTTCTCCATCAGTGCCTATCCAGATGTGTTTTGACAATCTGTCCTGATAAAGACATAGCACTGTAGGATTGCTGAGACCTGTCTTCAACCCGATATGACTGTCAGAATAGGTCTTCATCCCGCTATAGCTGATTCTTATCAGGCCTTCACGTATGCTTCCTGCCCAGATATTGTCATAATCGTCAATGTAAATGCTCTTTATGGAGTGAGCCGGTAGCGAAGACGGGTCACCGGCCACATGGGAAAGAACTTTTATTTCATCTGTATCGGGGTTTATGATATTGATACCACCGCCATCAGTACCGGCCCATATTGCAGATCCGAGACCGTTCATGCATAAGACGACATTATTGCTTAATGACGAGTTTTCTGTAGTGTACCGTTTCAGAGTCGTGCCGTCTTTCTGAAACACTTCTATGCCGTTATTGTAGAAAGCGACCCAGATCCTACCTTTATTGTCAACAAACAAGGATGACACTTCATTATATGTTCCGTATGGGGCTTTTGATACATTCCCTGTAATGGTGTCTATCAATATTATGCCATTATGTGAACTGCATAAAAGCGTCCGATGGTCAAGGATGCATATGTTGCGGCATAAGAAAGAGGTGTGGGATGATATGTCACAGAACAGTTTCAGGCAGTCTGTTCTGTAAGTATATCTGAATATCCTGTTGTTGCTTCCAAACCAGATGCCCTCGTCGTCATGACATAAGCTGTAGAATGGCACTTCAGTTTCATGATTATCGGCAGTTACCTGGCGGAAGGTGTTTTCCTGAGGTTTTCTGCGGATGGCTCCTTTGTTGGTCAGGACCCAGAAATTGCCGATGGCATCCATGCTTGTCTGGAACACACGTTTACCGGTCAGACAAGAATCAGTACAATGCTTAAGGGTGTTGCCGTTGAAATGATATAGTCCGCTTGGAGAGCCGATCCAGACTTCTCCGTTCTTCTCTTTGTATATGCAGTTTACGGTTGAAGTCAGGCCTTCTTTCTGTGATATCTGGGTATAGATGAATTGCTCTTTACCAAAAATATGTCCTGTCGAAGCATACAGGATGGTAATGATAATCAGGAATAGTCGTCTCATTATTCAGTCGATAGGTGGAAACTGTTTGCATACAAAGATACAAATCATGTATGTTTTTTTCAAAAATGTCTAAAGAAGTTTAAAAAATCGTGATAAAACGAATAAAAAAGCGAAATCTAAAACCTAAAATTGATTTTTGGAATTGAAACAAGCTGGATTGAATGTATCTTCGCAGTAGAAATTGCAAAGGAAACCAGCTGTAATCATGTAAATCAGAAACAGTAAAAGAATCTTTTGGATAATTTTAAACAGCTTCTCAACTCAGATAGGATTATGAAACCGAAAATGAAAATCTTTGATATTCAAATATGGTGTATTGCCGCATTGTTTATTGTGCTGGCCGAATCTTCGTTGATTGCACAGAATATGAATGTGAGTGGAACAGTATATGATAAATATAATAAGGTAATACCTGGTGTTGCTGTTGTGGTCAAAGGCACCTCCCGTGGAACTATCGCTGATTTCCAGGGAAATTACAGCATAGAGGCTCCTGCTGATGCTGTCATGCTATTCATGTGCATCGGTTACAAGGACAAGGAAGTGAAAGTCTCCGGAAGAGCAAAGATAAATGTGGTCCTGTCAGAAGATTCATTCAAACTGAAGGATGCCATTGTTGTCGGAATGGGTACTCAGAAGCGGAATACCATAACATCTTCAGTTGCAGTTGTAGAATCTGATGCAGTGGTTGACAGACCTGTGACTGATCTTACATCTGCTCTTCAGGGAAATGTGGCCGGTCTGGGTTTTAATGTGGATGCTTCGGAAAGCGGAGTCGGAGGTGAGCCGGGCGCAGCAATAAGATTCAATATCAGAGGTACAGGATCTATAAACGGAGGCGAGCCTTATGTCCTTGTAGATGGGGTGGAGCAGTCTCTGCAGAATGTGAATCCCTCTGATGTGGAGAGCATTACAGTTCTAAAGGATGCATCATCTTCTGCAGTCTATGGTGCAAGGGCTGCTTATGGAGTGGTTCTGGTTACAACAAAAAGCGGAGGAAAAGGAAAAGCCAGGGTGCAGTATCGGGGATCCGTCGGATTCAGTTCTCCCATCAATATGCCGGAAATGATGTCTTCTCTGGAGTTTGCAGGATATATTAATGAAATGAGGGAAAATACCGGTCAGAGCATACTTTTCGGCAAGACAGCTCTTGACAGGATGAACGGATTCATCAATGACCCTTATTCTCCGTCATACCCTGGTGTGTCTGTAAATGAAAATGGAGACGGATGGGCGTCAGCATATTATAACCAGTATGCCGATACGGATTGGTTCGATTATTATTTCAAAGACTACTCTCTTCGTCATTCACATAATCTCAGTGTTTCAGGAGGAACAGATAAGGTAAGATATTATGTCGGAACAGGATATGTCATGCAGGATGGTCTGATCGACCATGTGGATGACAGACTTAACAAATACAACGTCAATATAAAACTCTCTATCGATGCCACTTCATGGCTGAGGTTTGATTTCAATAACAATCTGACAGTTATAGGGTTGAGAAGGCCTTTGGCCGATCAGACCATATTCTATGCACAGATTTCGGACAAGTTCCCCACTCAGACGACTGTGCTTCCTGTCGGAAACGATTATTGCATTCCTTCATGGAATGAAGTCATGTACCTTAAGCAGACAGAATATCGGCAGAGATCCGTTTCAGATGCAATGTCCCTTTCCATGACCATAACCCCGTTGAAGGGATGGGACATTGTGGCTGAAATGAAAGCCCGTCTGGATGTCCAGGACAACAGTTTCATCATGGGCTTTCCAAAGACTTCGCAGCCGGATGGTAGTATTGTTGGTGTTTCAGGTGGCAAACAGGGATACCAGTATCCGGGAATGCATTGGAAAAATACTGCTTTCGGCTCATTTACGCGTGGAAATGTCTTCAACCATTATCTTTCACCGGAAATAAGGACTTCCTACTCAGCCACGTGGGGAAAACATTATTTCATGGTGATGGCTGGATTCCAGGCGGAACTTCAGAAGAATTCCAGAGGTTTTACCTATAAGGATGGTATGTTAAGTGAAGATGTTTTTTCATTTGCCAATGCCGACGGAACTGTTAAAGCGGATGAATATCGTGACCATTGGGCGACAGCAGGATGCTTTGCCAGAATGAACTGGAACTGGAAGGAAATCTATTTTGCAGAATTGAGTGGGCGTGTGGATGGCTCTTCACGTTTTGCCCCAGAGTGCAGATGGGGCTTGTTTCCTTCTGTGTCTGTTGGCTATGATATTGCATCTACGGATTATTTCAAGAAGCTTACAACCCCGTTTTCCCAGCTTAAGATACGACTTTCCTACGGACGCCTCGGCAATCATAATGGTGCAGGACTTTATGACTACATGGGTGTAATGAATCTGAGTTCATCCAATGCTGATGCATGGATCCTTCCCGGCTCATCGTCTTCTGCCTCAAGAGGAACTGTGGCTCTGACTCCATCCATGATCAGTCCGTATGTGACATGGGAAAAAGTTGACAATGCGGATATAGGTCTTGATATGTCCTTGTTTGCAGACCGTATGAATGTTACGTTTGATATGTATCAGCGTACCACAAGGGACATGATAGGTCCGGCAGAAGCCATTCCTCTGATAAGCGGCATCGCTTTCGCAGACAGGGCAAAGGTCAACAATGCTACATTGAGGAACAGAGGATGGGAACTGTCCATGAGTTGGGATGATATGCTTGACTGCGGATTCTTCTATAGACTTGGCTTCAATCTTTCTGACTACAAAGCCGTAGTGACGGAATACAATAATCCGGAAGGTATAATCTTCAACAATCATACGGGACTTGCCATAAACAGAGGATATTATGAAGGTATGGATTTAGGGGAAATATGGGGGTATGAGACTGACGGGCTGTTCATGTCAAACAAAGAGATAGATGACTACCTTGAAAAAGTCGACCTCAGCTTCTTCAAGCCAGGATCCCAATGGTTGGCAGGTGATGTGAAATATGTAGACAGCAATGGTGACGGAGCTGTCAATCCGGGGAAGGGAACCTTGGATGACCATGGAGACCTTAAGGTAATAGGCAATGCGACTCCACGTTTTACTTATGGGGTGAATATTGCTTTAGGATATAAAGGATTTGAAGTATCGGCTTTGATTCAAGGTGTGGGAAAGCGTGACTTTCCTATGTCAGGCAGCACATACCTGTTCGGAGGACGCAATTATTTCAAGGACCATCTTGACCATTTCAGCTATGATGACCCCTCCGGATGGCTCCCTCGTCTTACCGACGGAACGGGAGCCGGAGATATCGATTGGAAAGTCAACAGCGGATATAATACTACGAGGTATCTTCTGGATGCCTCGTATCTTAGGATGAAGAACATAACGGTTTCATACACTTTCAGTCACAGGATTCTTGACAGAATACACCTTGATGGATTGAGGATATATGTTTCATGTGACAATGTGTTTACATTGGACTCGCTTCCAGATGCATTTGACCCTGAAACCCTGAATATTGTGAATACATGGGCGGGAGGCAGCAGGGCTGTTGCTCCCGGACTCACTTCTGCAATGGTACAGAACGGAAATGCAAAAGTCTATCCTTTGTCAAGGACATTCGTGGTCGGAATAGATGTAATGTTTTAAGAGATATGAAGATAAATAATATGATTGTACGATTTGCGGCTTTTTTTTCAATAGCTGCGCTGCTTTCCTCCTGCGCAGGCTTTCTTGACAGATATCCTTTGACCGAACCTTCCAATGAAACATATCTTTCTTCCGAGAGCCAGGTTCAGAGCTATGTCAACGGATTGTACATAGCTTTACCGAAACTCACCCAATATGGAAGCGGTGTAAGGGCAGTGGAGAAGAACAGCGACAATATCCTTTCTGAGAAATATGATGTACGCATCAATGGGGAATATACGGCTTTCAGCGGTTATGCAGACTGGTCTACGGCTTATCAGAACCTGCGTGATGTAAATTACTTCTTTGCATATTATATGGTTCCTGAGTCCCAGGAAAACGGGAACACGGCTTCGTTAAGAGGTGAGGTCTTCTTCTTGAGGGCATGGTGGCATTTTGAACTGCTGAAGAAGTTCGGAAATATTCCGGTGATGGATGCTTTCTGGGATGGCAATGCAACGACAGAAGGTCTTCAGATACCCCAAAAGTCAAGAAAGGAGGTAGCTTTATTCATCCTTTCCGATCTTGAAAATGCGATAGACCTTCTGCATGAGCGCAGCATATATAACGGACTCAGGATCAATAAGGAAGCGGCCTTGGTGCTGGCTATGAATGTAGCTTTATTCGAAGGATCATGGGAAAAATATCATGCCGGAAGCGTCTTTGCCGCTGACAATGCCGACCCCGTCCTTTTTTATGAAAAGGTTATGGACTACGGGGACAAGCTTTTTGCTATGATGCCTTGTTCGGAAGGACTGAATACAATGTGGAATGACCCTTTTGGTGCAACAGCTCCGGGAGAATCGTTTGCACATCTTTTCAATCAGAAGGACTATTCTGCAGTTCCTGAGGCTTTGTTCTGGAAGAAATATGATATGTCTCAGGGAGTTCAGCACAGCCTTACAGTACTATTGGGCTCAGGAGTTGTGGATAGTGAAGGTGCTGCCGGATTGTCAAAGTCTCTGGTTGACAATTATCTTATGTCAGATGGAAACTTCATCAATCCCGCAGATGTCAGATTCAGGGATTTCAATCTTACTTTTGAGAAACGTGACGGCAGACTGTATGAGACGGTGATGAGTACAGGACATAAATTCCGATCTTCTTCAATTACAAGACCGATGAAGGTTGCTGAATACCTGTACGATGGGGCTCTCCCTTCCGATGAACTTGAGCAATACGACAGGACGATCAATCCTCCGAGATTCAATGGAGACGGCAACAGTCGTAATCTTACGGGATACCATACGGCTTTAGGGGTTGATACCACTTATGTCAGCAGTACATTCTGGGATACGGGACTGGTTTTGATAAGATATGCGGAGGCCTTGCTCGCTTATGCGGAAGCAGCCGAAGAACTTGGCCGTTGCACTTCCGAGGTCTTGTCCGGAACGATAAAGCCTCTGAGAGCAAGGTCCGGAGTGGAATGGAAAGATCCTGTCCATGACCCGAATTTTACAGATTACGGATATCCCCTTACTCCCAATATGCAGGAAATACGGCGCGAGCGTCGTTCAGAACTTGCCTTGCAAGGCTTCCGTCTGGATGATATCCTGAGATGGAGAGGTCATAAGGTCTTGACGGGTCAGAGAGGGCGTGGAGCTTATCTTGGTAAAGACGGAGTGCTATACAGATCGTTCAACATGAATGATGCGCAGATCATGCAGGTTCTTGCCGACATACCTGTCGACGAACATGGCTGGATAGATCCTTTGAAGAGTACATTGCCTTCAGGATATGGATTCAGACCGGAAAGGGATTATCTGCTTCCTATACCTCCTGAGGATATGTATATGAACAGATTGCTGCAACAGAATCCGAATTGGTAAACGAATGAGGTGAGTATGAAACGTATGATTTTATATGCATGTGCATTATCGGTAATTGCATCATGTGAAAATGAACCAGTCCTGTCTCCTCTGCCCAGACCGGTAGACCTGATAATGGACACGGAAAAGTATGATCTGGTCATGGGAGATGAATTGACCATATGCTTCAAGACAAAAGATGAACAGGAAGGCGTAAATGAAGACTTTGATATAAGGATTTATGCAGAAGAAGGCGAAGAGGATGCTTCACATTTGTTTGAAGATTTCCCACATTCCGTTGAAATGAAGAAAGGCAGTTCTTCCGTTTCAGTGTCATTGCCGGTAAAGCATTCGGGGATAGAAGGAATACATGAAGTGGAGATTTCCGCCTTTTCACGCGGATACAATATCAGTGGTACTCCGGTGTATGTCAGCATTTCGGATTTTCACAGGATAAGCATGTCTTTAAAAGGAAATTGGGAGAAGAGAGTAGTCGAAGGAGATTCTTTCGTTCTATCTGCCGATGCTGGAATTGATGTGACTGAAGATGTTGAGATAACTATATCTTGCAGGGATTCTGAGAAATATCTTAAGGGATTGCCGGAGTCGATGATGATCAAGGCTGGAACATCCGGTGTCGAAAGCGGACCTGTATTGATGGTTCGTGACGAAGGATTTTATCAGGACATATCATTAAGCCTTGAATTCACTTCTTCATCAGAATCTATCCCGATGGCAGCAGATGTTCTTGTCATTGAGAGAGTGGATGCAGATGTTCCGTTGGGTAGTCTGGTGGCTGATGAACGTCATCTGTATGATGACCCTTCCATAGCTTTCGTCTCATCCGATAACCTGCATGACGTGGAATCATGGGCAGGACAGTCCTATGTTGAAGTTACTCCTGATGTTACACTTCACCCTTCATTGTCCGGATGGAAATTCCATAATGCGGTGGAATTCCATTATATACAGTCGATGCTTTATAATAATTATTCACTTGGACAGCAGCATAATGCAGGTGGACAGGACAGACCTCATTCTTTCTGGGATCAGGTTACGCCGAAAACAGGCCGGTATATGACGGTGAACAACGATAAGTATTCTGCAATATGTCCGGGAGGTTATCTGAGGATGTGGGCGGCAAAGGATGACACCCAGCCTAAAGGATATGGAGTAGCTGCTTTATATAGCAATAAGTTCAAGAATCCTGCAGGAAACAACAGCAACACGGCGAAGCCTATGTACTGTCACATACTTCCTGGAATGAGGATTGAGTTCAGAATGCGTGCAAAGGGAGAATTATATGGCTTCAACCCTGCCATATGGCTGATGGGGAACAGCAATGTACAACATTCCGGTGCGGTAGGCTGGCCGACTTGCGGAGAAATAGATGTAGTCGAGATTCCTGTAGGTCCTGTTACTGGCAAGGGGGCATGGCAGGCATGTCATTTCGGCAACGTTTTGCAGGATGGGAAGGACGTCTATGCACCGTCTGCCGGAAAGGTGTCAGGCGTAGATCCTTCAGAGTGGAATATCTATTGGATGGAATGGACAGACGAGGACTGTATCCGTCTGGGAATAAACGGTCAGACCAACCTTGTAGTTACGCGTCCGGAAGTTGTATCTGAAGGGGCAATATGGCCGTTTGATATGAATGCAAATCCTTACGGACTGCATCTGGTGCTCACTATGGGTAATCCAGCTCCAAGTGAATGGGCATTAGGTTATTCAGAAGTCCCTCCATCAGGATGGGACAGCGGTTTTGCCTCTGTTTCGTATGCTGCAAGCCGTACGGACGACAGGACTCCTCGTATGGAGGTCGACTGGATCCGCTATTATATTTCAGATGTATATCCGGAGGCACTTCCTACGACCTTCTGTAATGTAAAATTCTATTGATATGAAGTCTATGTATATGAGACAGGTAATGATGACAATGGTGCTGTCAGTGCTGTTGATGGTCGGAATGATTCCTCTGCATGGCCGGAATTACAAACTGGTTTGGAAAGATCAATTCCGGAAGCATAAGATAGATACCTCTTATTGGTCTATGATATCGAGAGGCACATCCGACTGGAACAGATATATGTCGGACAATGATGCTCTATATGATCTTAAATGTGGAAAACTGGTATTACGGGCTGTAGCGAATGATGCTGTTGATGCCGGGGATACTGCCTCATTCCTGACATGCGGAATATGCACGAAAGGCAAATTTACCATAGGACAAGGAAAGGTTGAGGTGCGTGTGAAACTGGAAGCAGGGAAGAGTGTCTGGCCTGCGATATGGATGCTGCCTCAGACAGGAAAATGGCCTGATTCGGGAGAAATAGATATAATGGAGCGTCTCAATCACGATGAATTTGTCTATCAGACAGTCCATACATATTATACACATATGCTTAAGCACAAGACCGATCCTCCGAATTACAAGACATCGGAAATCAGGTCGGAGTCATATAACGTATATGGAGTGGAAATCCTGCAGGATAAGATCGTGTTCAGCATCAACGGAAAAGAAACATTCGCATATCCTAGAATTGAAGGCAAGGAATATGAGGAAATGCTGCAGTTCCCATTCGGTACTCCATACTATATATTGATTGATATGCAGACAGGAGGAAGTTGGGTAGGTCCGGCTGATGACGAAGACCTGCCAGTAGAAATGAAGGTTGACTGGATAAAAGTGTATTCGCTAAGATGAGTCCGGTGTCTATTTAGGTGGGAAATACCTCTACATTGTTACTCTGACAGCCCTTTTGTGTTGAAAATTGACACGAGAGGGCTTGGTTTTTTCAAAAATATAAATAAATTTGTCTTCCCGATTTTAGGAAAACACATAATTAACATAACATATTATGACTAACCTATTCTATCTTGTGCCGGTGGCGGCAGTGGTGGCTCTACTGTTCGCCTACCTGTTTTTCCGTCAGATGATGAAGGAAAGCGAAGGAAATGCGACAATGAAGGAAATCGCAAAGTTCGTGAGAGAGGGAGCAATGGCTTATCTGAAGCAGCAGTATAAGGTCGTTATTATCGTCTTTGTTATACTAGCTGCTCTTTTTACGGTCCTTGCTTTTCTTGGAGTGCAGAACAGTTGGGTTCCGTTTGCATTCCTTACCGGAGGATTCTTCTCAGGTCTTGCCGGATTCGTGGGCATGAAGACTGCAACCTATGCTTCAGCAAGAACTGCCAATGCAGCTCAGAGGTCTCTGAATTCCGGTCTGAAAGTCGCTTTCCGAAGCGGTGCTGTAATGGGACTTACGGTAGTGGGTCTCGGTCTTCTTGATATCGCAATCTGGTGGATTATCCTCAATCAGTTCGTTGATATCGAAGGAACTCAGAAACTCGTCTTCATCACCACTACGATGCTTACATTCGGTATGGGTGCTTCTACCCAGGCTCTTTTTGCACGTGTTGGTGGCGGTATCTACACAAAAGCGGCAGATGTCGGTGCTGATCTTGTCGGTAAAGTAGAGGCAGGTATTCCTGAAGACGACCCTCGTAATCCTGCTACAATTGCAGATAATGTAGGTGACAACGTGGGTGACGTTGCAGGTATGGGTGCTGACCTTTATGAATCATATTGCGGATCCATTCTTGCTACAATGGCTCTTGGTGCGGCAGCTTATTCGGCTGTAGGAACAGAGGCTCAGATGAAGGCTATTCTGGCCCCTATGGTCATAGCGGCAATCGGAGTGGCACTCTCGATCATCGGTATTTACGTAGTGCGTACGAAGGAAGGCGCAGGCATGGATCAGCTTCTGAAATCCTTAGGCCGCGGAACCAACCTGAGTTCGGTTCTCATAGCTGCAGCGACTTTCGGCATAATGTATCTCCTCGGAATGGAGAACTGGTGGGGCTTCTCGCTCTCAGTGGTTGTCGGACTCGCAGCCGGTGTCATCATCGGTCAGGCTACGGAATATTATACATCCCATTCATATCGTCCTACTCAGAAACTTGCAGAATCTGCTGAGACAGGTCCGGCAACTGTGATAATCTCAGGAGTAGGTCTCGGTATGCTTTCAACTGCCATACCTGTCGTGACAATCGCTGTGGCGATTCTTCTCGCCTACTTATGCGCAAACGGATTTGACCTTTCGTTCTCGGCAGACAGTCTTTCTATAGGTCTTTACGGAATCGGTATTGCAGCTGTCGGCATGCTCTCTACTCTTGGTATCACTCTAGCCACCGATGCGTATGGCCCAATCGCTGACAATGCAGGCGGCAATGCCCAGATGAGTGAACTTGACCCTGAAGTACGCAAACGAACCGATGTGCTTGATGCTCTTGGTAACACAACAGCTGCTACCGGAAAAGGATTTGCCATAGGCTCAGCTGCTCTTACTGGACTTGCGCTTCTTGCTTCATATATTGAGGAAATAAAGATAGGCCTCACACACCTCGGCAAGCAGATCTATAATGTTTCAGGTGAGCTGATAGACGCAGCTCAGGCTACGATTCCGGATATCATGTCTTATTATCATGTGGACCTTATGAATCCGGTGGTTCTGGTCGGAGTCTTTATCGGTGCAATGATGTCATTCCTCTTCTGCGGACTTACAATGAATGCTGTTGGCCGCGCTGCACAGAGCATGGTTACAGAGGTGCGCCGTCAATTCCGTGAGATCAAGGGTATCCTTACCAAAGAGGCTACGCCAGACTATGCACGTTGTGTTGAAATATCTACCAAAGGTGCGCAGCGCGAGATGCTTCTCCCTTCACTCATAGCGATCATTGTCCCTGTAATTGTCGGTCTCATTCTTGGACCTGCAGGTGTGATGGGTCTTCTTATCGGAGGTCTCGGATCCGGTTTTGTACTTGCTGTCTTCATGTCGAATTCAGGTGGTGCATGGGATAATGCCAAGAAATATGTAGAAGAAGGACATCTCGGTGGAAAGAACTCGGAGGCACACAAGGCAACTGTTACCGGTGACACAGTCGGTGATCCGTTCAAAGACACTTCTGGACCATCCTTGAACATTCTCATAAAGCTGATGAGCATGGTGTCTATCGTGATGGCAATGCTCACTGTAGCGATTCATTAGCAGACCTTGAATAATCAATAAAAGTGCTATCTTTGCAAATTGGACCAATTGGTTCAGACATTGCAGAGATAGCATTTTTATGAGTAAGGATAAGGAAATATTAGACAGTATTGCAGACAAGGAGTATGAACATGGTTTTATAACCGATGTGGAGCAGGAATTCATACCCAAAGGTCTCAATGAAGATATCATAAGACTTATTTCGGCAAAGAAAGATGAGCCGGAGTGGATGCTTGAGTTCCGTCTGGAGGCATTCCGCCGCTGGAAGAAGATGTCAATGCCGGATTGGGCTCATCTGGATATACCGGAGATTGATTTTCAGGATATAATCTATTATGCGGCTCCTAAGAAGGATGAGGACCGTCCTAAGGAGATAGATCCTGAACTGGAGAAGACTTTTGACAAGCTTGGTATTCCTCTTCACGAGCGTGCTGCATTGGCAGGTGTGGCTGTTGATGCCGTCTTTGATTCGGTTTCGGTTACAACAACATTCCGTGCTGCATTGGCTGAGAAAGGCATAATATTCTGCTCTTTTTCCGAAGCTGTACGCGAATATCCGGATCTTGTCCGCAAGTATTTGGCCTCAGTGGTTCCGGTAGGGGATAATTTCTATGCGGCATTGAATTCGGCTGTATTCAGTGACGGATCATTCTGCTATATCCCGAAGGGAGTGCGTTGTCCAATGGAACTTTCAAGCTATTTCCGTATAAATGCAGCCGGGACCGGTCAGTTCGAGAGGACGTTGATTGTAGCGGATGAAGGGTCGTATGTCAGCTATATGGAAGGATGTACCGCCCCAATGCGTGATGAGAATCAGCTTCATGCAGCTGTAGTCGAGATTATAGTGGAGAAGGATGCGGAAGTAAAATATTCCACAGTACAGAACTGGTATCCGGGAGATGCCCAGGGACGTGGAGGCATCTTCAATTTTGTGACCAAGAGGGGAATATGCAGGGGTTCAGGCAGCCATCTGTCATGGACTCAGGTGGAGACCGGCTCTGCAATTACATGGAAATATCCTTCCACGATTCTGAAAGGAGACAATTCATCATCTGAATTCTATTCAGTGGCGGTTACCAATAATATGCAGCAGGCTGATACCGGCACTAAAATGATACATATCGGACGCAATACCAGGAGCCGTATAGTCAGCAAGGGAATATCGGCAGGCCGCAGTCAGAACAGTTATCGAGGTCTGGTAAAGATGCTTCCCGGTGCGGACAATGCACGTAACTATTCCCAGTGCGACAGCCTTCTTATCGGTGACCGGTGCGGAGCCCATACATTTCCTTATATAGAGAACGCAAACAGAACTGCCGTCGTAGAACATGAGGCTACCACTTCCAAGATCAGTGAGGATCAGCTTTTCTATTGCAATCAGAGAGGTATAGGTCCGGAAGAAGCAGTTGGACTGATAGTGAACGGATATGCCCGCGAGGTTCTTTCCAAGTTGCCTATGGAATTTGCCGTTGAAGCACAGAAACTTCTGCAGGTGTCGTTGGAGGGGTCTGTAGGATGATGCATGGTTGCACATATGTAAATTAAACGTAAATGGAATTCTTGAATATAATATTGTTCGAACTTGGAGGCAAACCGGTACTGCTGACAGATCTTCTGTCGGCATTGTTCGGTCTTACTACCGTATTTCTTGCTGGCCGTAACAGTAAATATAATTTCTATGTAGGTTATATATATACGGTGTTGCTGTTCTTCATGTTCTGGCAAAAGAATCTGTATGCCAATCTGATACTTCAACCGATATCTCTAGGCATCAATATCATGGGGCAGTACAGATGGAGTCATCCGAAGAAAGATGAAGAAACCGACTCAGGAGACCTGAAGGTATCGATGCTTTCATGGCCTCAGCGAGGACTTGTGGTGGGACTGGTGCTTGTACTTGCTCTTGTGTGGGGCTGGTTGATGTCGATGATGGGAACAAGATGGTTTGTCGGGTACTTTCCGGCTAATCCACTGCCTTATCTGGATTGTGTGGTTACGGTTTTGATACTTACTGCCCAGACACTTTCTGCTTTGAAGAAGTGGGATTGCTGGATTGCGTGGCTGTTTGTGAATATAGCCAATCTTATACTTTATCTGAAGGCAGGACTGGTTTTCATGCCTATAGTCAGCAGTCTTTATCTGGTCAACGGCATTTGGTCGCTGTTCACCTGGTATAAACTTTACAGGAGGAATTCCTGACGGTGTGCCGTCCACAAAAACGGCCCGAAACGTGGACATAATGACAAAAAACAGGATTTTTTGTGGACGAGTTTGGAAAAAGAAAAAACAACAGTTTTATGGCAAACGATATATTATTGAAGATAGAAGGTCTCAGAGCCTCGGTTGAGGATAAGGAAATCCTTAAAGGAGTGGATCTGATTATCCGCAAGGGGGAGATCCATGCAGTTATGGGACCGAACGGAGCTGGTAAGAGTACCCTTTCCGCTGTACTTGCCGGCAAGCCTCAGTTTACGGTAACGGAAGGAACGGTTGAATTTATGGGACAGGACCTTCTGGCGATGTCACCGGAAGAGAGAGCATGGGCCGGAATATTTCTTTCATTCCAATATCCGGTTGAAATCCCAGGTGTAACCATTACCAATTTCATGAAGACAGCAGTCAATGCTCATCGCACAGGAAAAGGGCTTGAGCCATTGAAGGCCGGAGATTTCCTGAAGCTTATGCGTGAGAAGATGGCATTTGTACAGATGAAGCCTGAATTCGCAAAACGTGAGGTTAATGTTGGTTTTTCGGGAGGTGAGAAGAAGCGTAACGAGATATTTCAGATGGCCATGCTTGACCCGGTTCTTGCAATCCTTGACGAGACCGACAGCGGACTGGATGTAGATGCTCTGCGAATTGTGGCAAATGGAGTGAATGCTCTTCACACTCCGGATAAGGCGGCAATTGTAATTACCCATTACCAGAGGCTTCTTGACTATATAGTTCCGGATGTGGTTCATGTTCTCAAGGACGGAAGAATCGTAAAGACGGCAGGAAAGGAACTGGTTGCGGAAATCGAGGAGAAGGGTTACGATAATCTGTAGCATATGGAGCAGTTGCATATACGAAGTGGAAGTATGGAGCATAGACTATATGTTCTGGATTCACATGCAGGAGCCGGTAAGGCACTTCCTCAAAACATAGTGGTGGAAAGAGATGCAAGAGTTGATATCATTATTTTTGTAATGCCGGGAGTCTCTGCCGAGGTGTCTATGGAAGTCAGACTTGAGGGTGAGGGGGCGGAAGCGAATATCTGCGGAGCATACCTCTGTGGTGGAGAAGAAAGAGTGAAGATTGCTGTAGATATGTATCACTTGGTGCCTGACTGCACTTCCCGTCAGCTTTTCAAAGGTCTTGCAGGTGGGTCGTCGAGGATTGATTTCTATGGAAAGATAATCGTTGCGCAGGATGCGCAGAAGACGGAAGCTTATCAGGAAAACCACAATCTTCTTCTTTCTGACTACGCTAAGGTAGATACAAAGCCACAGTTGGAGATATATGCCGACGATGTCAAATGTTCGCACGGTGCAACAATAGGACGATTGAATGAGGAAGAACAGTTCTACATGCGTTCAAGGGGTATAAGTCTGGAGGACGCAAAAGTGCTGCAGATGATATCATTCATATCTCCTGTGGTGGATAATATATCGGATCAACAGAAGAAGGAGCAGGTCGCTTCCCGTCTGGAAGAGGCTGTCAGGAACCTGGTGAAGGGAATTTGATGACTTCTTGAAACACTGATCGAAATGATAACAGATCCTAATGTCAAGATAAACCTTGGTCTGAACATCCTGCGCAAGCGTGAGGATGGCTATCATGATCTGGAGACCCTTTTTGTGCCATATTTTGGTATAAGTGACAGATTGGAAATCGTTATAGGAGATGATTACAGCCGTACATCTGCATATCTGTTCAACCGATATGGTACCGATGGGCCTGAATCTCAGATAGCTGTCAAGCCGGAAGGTGTATTTGGAACGGAAACAGAGGAGTCTGGTTTTGACAGACTGGTTCAGAAAATGTCTGAAGATGGCAAGGTAATGATAACCATAGCACGCGCAGAAGGTGTGGACTGGGATCCGCTGAAAGATCTGACTGTCAAGGCCTATCGTGTTCTTGCTGAAGACTTTGAACTTCCTCCGGTAAAGATTTTTCTTGAAAAGAAGTCCCCTGTAGGTGCCGGTCTTGGAGGTGGATCTGCTGATGCTGCCTTTGCATTGAAGATGATCAATGAATTGTGCGAACTTGGTTTGTCAGAACTGAGTCTTGCCACATATGCTTCCAGACTTGGAAGTGATTGCGCATTCTTTATATATAATCGTCCGATGTTTGGAGAAGGAAGAGGCGAGGTGTTGACGGAATTTACATCAGATGTGATCAGATTCAACGCGGAAGGATATGCTCCTGCCGGATTAGATATCCAGGTTGTTTCCCCGGAAGGTATATCTGTTTCAACCAAAGATGCATATGGTGGTATTGTACCCCATATTCCTGAAGTTCCGCTTCGTGAAGTACTATCAGGACCTGTAGAACGGTGGAAGGAACTTCTTGTCAATGACTTTGAGGCTACGGTTTTTGCGAAGCATCCGGAACTGGCGGCAATAAAGCAGTCCCTTTATGATTCTGGGGCTGTATATGCCAGCATGTCCGGCTCCGGTTCGTCTTTATTCGCAGTGTATGAAAAAGAACAGGCAAGATGAATATAAAAAAGATTAAAAACCTTTTAAAAAAAGAAAAAAGTGACTAAAATCCGAAATGCGGGATGAATGCATTTCGGATTTTTCTTTTGAATACCTTCCTTTGGAGAAAAAAGATATGAAGCGTTTTGCGTTGATTGTTCTGCTGGCATCATGTGTCGGATGTGGGGTCAGGAATCTTGACGGAGTTTCGGATTATGAACGAAACGGAGCATGGATAAGTCCTGTTGTCGGGCAGGGTAATGGTGGAAGTTCTGAAGTGACATATGTGGTTGGAGTTGATTATCCGGATGGTTATGATTGGCACTCGGATCCGGATAAAGGAACCGTAAGGTGTTCGCTGGTAGTGTTTTGGGATGGATCACCGATGATAAGGATACCTGTCGGGGATGAGTATGAAGTCAGTTCAGACCCAGACATGCACAGATTGGCCGGAGGAAATATCTTTACTGATTTTGTTACAGATAATGAGACTGTCATAAAGAAGAATGGTGAATTGCTCTTCAGATATCCGGGAAGAGAACTGATAATGGACATGCTGTGCGTAGGGGATACTGTCTATACCTTGGGGCAGATTCGGAATAAGGACGGATTCGTATTCAG
Source organism: Bacteroidales bacterium (assembly GCA_017442315.1). Taxonomy (GTDB): domain Bacteria; phylum Bacteroidota; class Bacteroidia; order Bacteroidales; family UBA932; genus Cryptobacteroides. Next base: position 8,301 of record JAFRZX010000070.1, on the reverse strand, counting down.
GCAGAACGGGAAGGTTGTTCTTTCGCGTGAAGAAGGTTATGCATTTGAACACCTGCAACTTGATAGTGTAAAAGTATGTTTTGCCTTTTATGAGCCTATACGTTTGGCGGAAGGTGTTTCAAAGAGGTATTTCACAGTGGAGGATGGAGTTGTGGACAGATTGGAGCCTTTGTATAATGTCATAGACATCCGTGATGTCATATTTCATGATGGGAAAATCTCATATCTGGGTGTGCTGAATCAGAAAAACGAGCCTGTAGTTGTTACAGATGGCGTTCCCAGGGTTCTGATGAAGTCAATGTATCTGACTATGAAAGCAGGAAGACTCTATGATTCATCCGGTAGCATATGGACTGAATGTCTGTTTCCCGTCGAAGGAGAAAGTATTCGTTATGGATTATGGAAAGATACTGAACTGGTCAAAATGTTTCCGAACGGCACATCGATATCATCATTATGTACAGATGGCAAGGAAATGATATGTATCCTTAATTCGGACAAAGGCTCGTATGCGTTGAGAGATGGAGCTTCGATCTGGTTTCCTGAAAAATACTTCCTGATGGGAAGACGTTCGTCTGCTGTCGTAAACGGTGCGTTGACGGTAGGACTGTCGCATAAGCACGGTGGTCGTCCCATAGTCTGGAAAGAAGGTCATGCAGATACTTTGAACATAAACGGATATGTTACAGCTGTCGGTTCGGTTTCGGAATGACGTCAATCCTCCCAACTCAAAGTTCTGGACATATCCGGGTTGACGGATATATGGACTCTCAATGTCTCTTCAGGAAGAAGTTCTTCTATGTTTTCAGCCCATTCCATGATGCAGAGATTCCCGCTGTCCAGATATTCATAAAGACCTATGCTGATGGCTTCTGAAGGGTCGTCAATCCTGTAGAAGTCGAAATGGTACATAGGTTCTCCGTCAGAGCACAAGTATTCGTTTACAATGGCGAAGGTCGGAGAACCGACGGGATCTGTGACACCTAACGCATTGCATATTGCTGTAGTAAAGGTGGTTTTTCCTGCACCCATTGGGGCATAGAATGCCACAAGCCGGTGGTCGGTAGTCTTTGCCAGAAATTCTCTTGCCGCCCTGTCCAGATCTGTTATATCCTTGATTACTATCTCCTGTTTCATGTGTTCTGTTTTTCTATTGCAAAAACCGTCCGGACAGAAACTGCTGACCGGACGGCTGTATCTTGTCGGTAAACCGATTATGCGAGTACGCTGCCTGCAATGTATCCGTTAGCTACGCACCATGCAACGATTGCAGTTGCTGTGAGGCATACGAAGAACAATGTAGCAAGAGCCTTACCAGCGATCTCAAGTCTCTTTTCCCAGATCTTGTTGCTCAATCCGATTGTCTGAAGTGCACTCCAGAAACCGTGGGTAAGATGGAACCACAGAGCTGCAAACCAAACGATATAGATGGCTACCATCCACCATTTGCCGAATGTGATCTCCATAAGAGCATATACGGACTCAGGTGCTACATGCTGACCCTTGAACCACTCTACGTACTGCATTTCAGCCCAGAAATGCGACATGTGGAATACCACGAAACCGAGGACGATCAATCCAAGTACAAACATATTCTTGGAAGCCCATGATTCTGCCTTGCCTTTGTGAGCTACAGCATAACGCTGCGGACCACGTGCCTTCATGTTGCCATAAGTGAGGATGCATGCATATGCAATGTGTACAAAGAAACCAAGAGCGAGGATCGGAACCATGATGTCAATGACAGGAGTTGCCATGAACCAGCAGCCGCTTGCATACCATCCTTCTCCTGCAGGAGCACCCCAGGTTCCCTTGAAAGCATCAACAACTGCAAAGAAATTGATTGTAGTGTGAAGCAGGAGGAAAAGGATCAGAAAGAGACCGCTTATACTCATGATAAGTTTCTTGGTAATAGAAGAAAGTGCCATAATAACGTATCTTTTATTGTTAATAATCGGGTGTAAATCTGTTTTTAAGCCTTGCAAAGATATATTCTTTCTTGGAAGTTTCATAATAATTCGATACTTTTGTTTGCTTGAAAACAGAAAACATTAATTATTATGGGAACATATCAGCGCGTTCTTTTGAAATTGAGTGGGGAAAGTCTTGGAGGCCCTTCTGGGAAAGGTATTGATGAAAACTGGCTTGCTGCATATGCTGACGAGGTTGCCTCTGCCGTAAAGAACGGACTCCAGGTGGCCATCGTAATAGGCGGCGGCAATATCTTCAGAGGACTTCAAGGTGTAGGAAAAGGTTTTGACAGGGTCAACGGAGACAAGATGGGCATGCTTGCCACAGTGATCAATTCCCTTGGCCTGGCAATGGCAATACGTTCTGCAGGAGTTGAGGCTGAAGTATTTACGGCGACTCCTATGATGCCGGTGGCCCGTTACTACATGAGGGACGATGCCGTGGCGGTTATGGAAAAGGGCGGTGTAGCCCTCATTGCCGGAGGCACAGGCAATCCATATTTTACTACAGACTCAGGTGCGGCTCTACGTGCACTTGAAATCGGTGCGGATGCTCTTTTGAAAGGTACGCGCGTTGACGGTGTGTATACAGCGGACCCGGAAAAGGACCCTGCTGCGGTGAAATATGATGAGCTGTCCTTTGACAAGGCAATGGAAGACCGCCTTAAGGTAATGGATCAGACAGCTTTTGCTCTTTGCAGGGAAGGAAATATGCCTATAATTGTCTTTGACATGAATCAGAAAGGCAATCTTACTAAACTTGTAAAGGGAGAAAAGGTCGGTACATTGGTTCACGTATAGACTGAGAGGAACTTTCGGGATTGTCATTACTTTTACAGATGTGCAAGCTGTCCTGTCTGTTGCGGTAAACATGACCCGACACTCAAAACGAACAGAAAATATCAATAACATAACTATGATTACAAGAGCTAAAGAAATTCTGACAGGTGCAAAGGACAAGATGTCGCATGCTGTCACTCACCTTGATGAGGAATTGAAGACATATCGTGCAGGAAAGGCAAATCCTATGGTCTTCAATAATGTAATGGTTGATTATTACGGTAGCCCTACACCTGTTCCTCAGGTAGCTTCCGTTACAACTCCAGATGCAAAGACACTTATGCTTCAGCCGTGGGAGAAGAAGATGATTCCTGTAATTGAGAAGGCTATTCTTGACGCAAATATCGGTTTGACTCCATCCAATAATGGAGAAAGCATCCGTTGCACTGTTCCGCCTCTTACCGAGGAACGTCGTAAGGAACTCATAAAGAAAGCTAAGGCTGCTGGCGAAAATGCAAAGGTAAGTGTGCGTAATGCCCGTCGCGATGCTATCGAGCAGCTCAAGAAGGCAAATAAGGAAGGAATGCCTGAAGATCTCCAGAAGGAATATGAGCAGCTTGTCCAGAAGGAGACGGACGCATTTACAAAGAAGGTGGACGAACTCGTTTCCGTAAAGGAGAAAGAGATAATGACAGTTTAGTCTGCTTTTCCGCAGAATATTGAAGTATGGCTGTCCGGCAGGGCCGGACAGCATTTTTGTTTGATGGAATCTATATTGGATATGGAATTGGATATAATGCCTCTTTTTGAGTGGGGATTGTTTACGGAACCCAGACCATGTGTTGTGGCAGGTCCTTGCAGTGCAGAGTCGGAAGAACAGGTGATGGAGACGGCAAAAGGACTTCGGGAAATGGGAATAAATGTGTATCGTGCCGGCATATGGAAGCCTAGGACGTATCCGGGATCTTTTGAAGGTGTTGGAACAGAAGGCCTCAGATGGATGCAGAGGGTAAAGAAAGAGTATGGGTTGAAGACTGCGACTGAGGTGGCAGGTGGAAAGCATGTTGCCGAATGTCTGGAGTATGGTATCGACCTGGTATGGATAGGAGCAAGGACAACCTCAAATCCGTTTCTTGTCCAGGAGATTGCAGATGCTCTGAAGAATACAGATATTCCTGTTCTGGTAAAGAATCCGGCCAATCCGGATCTTGACCTGTGGATTGGTGCACTTGAACGTCTGAACCGTGCCGGTATCAGGAAGCTGGGTGTTATACACAGGGGCTTTTCTACATTTGAAAAGATAAAATACCGTAACGACCCTCAATGGCAGGTGGCTATAGAGTTGCGTAACCGCTATCCGGGACTGCCTTTTTTTGTGGATCCGAGTCACATGTCTGGATGCAGGGACTATATACGTGAAATAAGTCAGAGATCCCTTGATCTGGGATTTGAGGGACTTATGATAGAGTCTCATTGTAATCCTTCCGCGGCGTTGAGTGATACCAGACAACAGATTACACCGGAAGAACTGAATGATCTTCTGCATAGGCAGCTTAAGGTAAGAAACCAGGATTCCGACTCACCTCAATGGAGGGATAACATAGACCAGCTGCGAGCCAAGATAGACATTATCGATGAAAACATACTATATGCTCTGGGTTCGAGAATGAATGTCAGCCGCCAGATAGGTGAATACAAGAAAAGCAGTAATGTGACAATTCTTCAGACCTCCCGTTGGGATGCTGTGCTGGCGGGTGTTATTGCCAAGGGAAGGCAATACGGGCTTCCGGAGGATTTTGTAACAACAATATTCAATGCCATCTACAAGGCCTCGGTGGAGGTTCAGAACGACATTATTTCAGATAAGAGTTCAAAGTAGCGGCAAAAGTTGCCTGGTCTTTCTCAGACATGAACACCGACCTTATAGGTGAGTAGAACGTTCTTTGCTTGAGATTGGCGGGTACATTGCTGCAGTCGCGCATTCTCTGGCTGTCTTTCTCTGTAGTCATCACTACTGAAGTAGGGAAAGTGTCTGCGGCATCTCTGATGGACAGGATATCAGCTTTGCTGAACTTGTGATGATCCGGGAAGTTGAAATGGCGGACTATCTTGTAATTGCTGCTGAGAAAATGCCTTAGAGGGCTATCGTCAGCAATTCCGGAGAACAGGATAAGACGCTTGGCATACAGATATCTTGCATCGCCTTCAGGGAATACTGGCGCAGCGGTGTCATATGATATGGTCGTGAAGAATATATGCTGCTTCTTGCCGTTACGACGTGTTCCATGACATTCTGAACCGTTGTATTGCTGAAGTCCCAGCGCTTCAGCCCACTTGCTCTTGTCCCATGCATTGATGTCTGCCGGACATTTTGAAACTATTATCATGTCTGCCGCCTCGATTCTTTCCCGAAGATCCCGGAGCCTGCCGATAGGCATAAGATGATCCTTGAATACAGGTCTGTTGAAATCCACCAGCACTATTGACACCTTTGCCTTTACTGCCCTATGCTGGAAAGCATCGTCAAGGATGATGACATCAGCCTTAGGCAATTCCTTATGCTTGCACTTGCGCGCTTTCTTGGATGTCAGCAATTTTTCAGGATCGGTCAGAAAGCGGCATCCTTCTGTTCTTGAACTGTCTACCGCTACGGTTATCTGCGGGAATTTGCTTTTGATCTGAAGCGGTTCGTCTCCATATTCTTTAGCCGTACCATTGGACACGACCTGCTGAAAGCCTCTGGTCTTTCTCTTGTATCCTCTGGATAGGACGGCTATGTTGCGCTTGCCCCATTCGTCATCGGCAAGAAGAGTCCTTATTATCATTTCTGTATGAGGCGTCTTTCCTGTGCCTCCGACTGTTATATTGCCTACACAGATTGAAGGAACTTCCGGTCTGTAAGTCTTCCTGATTCCGCTGTCATACATGAAGTGCCTCAGTTTGAGAGCCAGCCAGTATGGGAAAAGTAAGATTTTGTCTATCATGCTCATATTCCGTAAATATTGCCGGCATCAGGAGCATCAGATTGTCCCCATCTTTCGGCAATGTAATCCAATATATCAAACAGTTGTCCGGGATCATTCAGTGTGACCAGTTTCAGTCTTGTCTCCTTGAAGTCCGGAAGTCCTTTGAAATAGCAGGAAAGGTGGCGTCTCATCTCAAGAATCCCTACCCGGTCTCCTTTTATTTCCAAAGACTTAGCAAGATGTCTCTTTGCCAGTGCGACCCTTTCTGCTACACTCATCTGTGGCAGCAGCTCACCTGTGTCCAGGTAGTGTCTGATTTCTTTGAATATCCAAGGGTGTCCGTAAGTCGCTCTGCCGATCATGATACCGTCCACTCCGTATCTGTTGAAGTATTCCTGTGCTTTCTGAGGTGAATTTATATCTCCGTTCCCTATTATGGGAATCTTCATGCGTGGATTTTCCTTGACCTTCCCTATAAGCGTCCAATCTGCTTCTCCGCTGTACATCTGGCATCTTGTACGTCCATGTATTGTCAGCGCCTTTATCCCCACGTCCTGCAATCTTTCAGACAGTTCTACGATGATCTTGGAGTCCTCGTCCCATCCCAGGCGGGTCTTTACTGTCACCGGAAGTTTCACAGCTTGGACCACCTGTCTGGTGATTTCCACCATCTTGTCGGGTTCGCGCATCATGCCAGATCCGGCTCCTCGGCGTGCAATCTTGTTGACAGGGCATCCGAAGTTGATGTCTATCAGGTCGGCCCCATGACCTCCGGCAATCTCTGAAGCCTTTTCTGCCATGACTGCGGCATCCACCATCGCTTCGGGAATGTTGCCGTAGATCTGTATTCCTATCGGAGCCTCATAGTCATAAGTTACAAACTTTTCCAGAGATTTCCGTGCATCGCGTATAAGTCCGTCGGAGGAAATGAATTCGGTATACATCATGTCTGCTCCGAATTCCTTGCATATGAATCTGAAGGATGCGTCTGTCACATCCTCCATCGGCGCAAGGAAAAGCGGCCTGTCTCCCAACTCTATGTTCCCTATATTCATAATGACCTGCAAAAATATAAAATCCTTACGATACGAGCAAAAGTGCCAGACACATTCTGTCTTTGCCGGTTTCTAAATGAGTTTGTGTGAAGCAATTTTTTAAAAAGAGTATTTTGTGGGCGGAATTTTGTAAGTTTGCAGGCGAAATGAATATGGATATGACAAAGATCAAGACAATAGGAGTGCTCACCTCAGGAGGTGATGCTCCAGGAATGAATGCGGCAATCAGAGCCGTTACCAGAGCTGCAATATACAATGGCTGGAAGGTAAAGGGTATATATAGAGGATGGGAAGGTCTCATCAACAATGAGATCAAGGATTTTACATCTGAAAGTGTCAGTGGCACGATCAACCGTGGCGGCACAATATTAAGGACTGCGCGCAGCAAGGATTTCATGAATGAAGAAGGAAGGGCGAAGGCTCATGAAAATCTTAAGGCCCATGGGGTGGATGCTCTGATAGTAATAGGAGGAAACGGATCGCTTGCCGGAGCTCAGATTATAGCATCAGAGTATGATATTCCTTGCGTAGGACTGCCGGGCACCATTGATAATGACCTTTATGGAACTGATACGACAATCGGTTATGACACCGCGCTCAATACCATAATGGATTGTGTGGACAAGATCAGGGATACCGCAAATTCCCATAACCGCATATTCTTTGTCGAAGTGATGGGGCGTGATGCGGGTTTCCTTGCTCAGAATGCGGCCATAGCTACAGGTGCTGAGGCAGCCATCATTCCTGAAGACAAGACGGATGTAGACCAGCTTGCCACTTTTATCGGCAGGGGAGTCCGCAAGAGCAAGAACAGTTCCATTGTCCTCGTTTCCGAGAGTAAGAAGGATGGTTCAGGCGGAGCTCAATATTATGCAGACCGCCTTGTGCATGAGTATCCGGAATTCGAGGCTCGTGTAACAATCCTCGGCCATCTTCAGAGAGGCGGAATCCCTACAGCGCAGGACAGGATTCTGGCAAGCCGGCTTGGGGTAGCTGCCATTGAAGCACTGAAAGATGGGCAGCGCAATGTAATGATAGGAGTAAAGAACGATCAGATAGTGTATGTCCCGTTCAACAAAGCCATCCGTATAGATAAGCCGATAGACAGGGAACTGATAAATGTGCTGAATGTACTTTCGATCTGATGTTAATGGCACACCCTTTGCAATAAAACCCAGTACGGTTAGTTTAGTTGTTAATAAATAGGGTTATGGTTCATCCGGCAGGTCTGTCTGAAGATCTGCCGGATGTTTTTTGCCATGCCCGTCAATGGCATCATCCGTTTTGTCGTTAGCATTGCCGATGTATGGAAAATTTCATAAATTTTGTCAAACCGAAAATTATTCTTACCTTTGCGCCCCCTATGTAGTATAGGGAATCGCAATTATTATTAAGTATTAACCATTTAAAAGTACAAGATGGACACACAGAGCTACAAAACGGTATCCCTCAAGGCAGGCGATATCAAGAAGGAGTGGGTTGTGATCGATGCTACCGACTTGGTGGTAGGCCGTCTTGCTGCCAGACTTG
>JAFRZX010000069.1 GCA_017442315.1 Bacteroidales bacterium | reverse complement strand
CGAATAATTCTGCATATTTCGTCTTCACCTCGGCACTCTCACTATAGACAGGATCCTTGTACAGTTTCTTCATATACTCATACAGCCAGGTTCGTGCATCCTCCAGACTTTCCGGATTCTCGACAGTAACCTTTACAGATGGAGTATTCTCCTTGAAATAGGCTGCCGTAACAATGCTATATTGAGGTTCGATGAAATTATTGAAACCGACAGTTCCAAGCTTCGATGCATCAGCGACTTCATCCCAATCGTACATCAGGAAATCATTGTCATTTGTCAGATTGACCTCGATGGCATCAGTATAGATCACTTCATTATTCTTATATGCCCGAATCCTGCATAAGCAACTTTGCGGAAGATAGAAACGATGATCCCATCCGGCGATCAGTTCAGAATGTCCCTTCTCATCATTATACACCTTACGGTTTCCTTCCTTTCCCATAACGCTGAATACAAGAGAATCGCAAAGCTGGGACAGGCTCCAGTTCATATAATCGTCTCCCTCAAGATAGAAATGCACAGGTTCGAATATATTGGCAGTATAAGTGTTCAGACTGGCTCCGGTTATTTCCAGTGTAGGAAACTTCGGCTCAGAAGGTGCAACAGTCTCTTTTGTTATGGTAATCCTGTGGTTTTCTGTCTTCACACCATTCACGACATAATGCCTCTTGATGTCATATCCGCCGTTCATTGTGGTCCTGCAGTCGTTATATATGACGATCGTGTCGAATGTGCCGTCTCCCCAGTTGATGACAAACTCATCGTTCATATCGTGAGTTCCGTCAAGTTCACCGAAATACAACATTGCTCTAAGATCACGGCCAGACACCTTGAATCCGTAGAAATGCGGCATATACGCTCTTGTCGGCACATCCTTCTGCAATTCGTATGTCTCACCCCTGAATGATGCTGTGACGTTCTTTCCGTCAAGCCATCCATAATCCAGAAGGTTGTTTCCCTCAGTATCCTTCACGAATATCTCCAAAGTGACAGGCATAGCATCAGCATCTACTCCGATGCTCTCGCAGGAGGTCACAACAGAAGACATTACAATCAGAAGAAATAACAAAATCCTTTTCATATAAGTTCGTTTAACTGTTTATATAGATGCAAAACCGTTTGTTTTCGTTCCAGACTACAAATATAATCAAGTTTTTATCTGTAATCAGTTTCAAGTAGATCATATCCTTCCTTGCCTTTTTCGTAGGCAATATTTTCGGGTGTAAGTCTTGGCCCGTTTCCTCCGAAATGCAGATCACTCATACCTTGAACATTATCATATCTGAAACGGCAAAGTTCCAGAAATTTCTTCCTTGAGGTTTTTTCATAGGGGTATGGCTCATATACCTGCGTAATGTTCATATCGGTAGATTGAATACCGTTGGCGGTAAAATGATGGTGTCCTGTAGTATCGGATGCTTCAAGTATCAATCCCGGCAATCCTAACAGTTTCCAAGGACCAGCATCAACAGGTATCTCAGGTGTAAACCATACAGTCCAATGACGGCCGTGGTAATCTGCTGTTGCCATTATGCACTCGTAACCTAAAATATTCTTTGTGGTATCGCCCATAATTGTCCAATTGCGTTCTTCAATGGGTTCTGAATATTTGCGATACTCATAGTAAACCATATCCCATACTTTGAATTTATCATTGTCGCGTACGACATACATATTGACCTCATGGCCTATGGATGAACTATTTAGAATGGCTTCCCTTTCTTCTCGGGATTTGTCCATCAACAGCCCCATCATAATAAGTCCTTGCTGATTATACCATTTATCACCGTCTTTTGTACAACGTAAGGAATCAAGCCAATGTGACTGATTATTATAGAATTTCGAGCAATCCTGACCTGCGAGAAGAATAAAATCATGATGTTTTTCGATTCCCCGAGGGTCGAAAAAATGATAATCATAGCCGACTTCTATTACAGCTTGTTGCTGTGCTTGTGCCGTTATGGCAAAAGCGAAAAAGATAAGTGAGAATATATGTTTCATATCTTATACTTTTATTTCTTCAGTATTATTGAGAATAGGATCTGACGACCACGGAGTTGTCTTTGACTTTCAAAAGAAGTCAGTTCTGAGTATGTCGTATAGTTGTATGTCCGCTTATCAAGTATGTTGGTAATGCTAGTTGAAAACTCTATCCTCTTGTTGAGCTGATAAGTCAGTTTTGTGTCAAGCATCACCACGTTCTTAAAATTGTGTTCAGTAATTTCATTGCAGTAATGATCGCCGGTGACAGTCCACTGCCATTTACTATGGGGAACGAATATCAGACTCAATTCGTTCTCCAATGTGGAGAGCCACGATTTGCTCTGCCCGTTCATCGTCAGGAGATTGTCTGAATAATCTATGCTATAATCGAAACTGAACCAACTGCAAGGGTTGCCGTTTATCTTGCCACCGACACTCCAGCCACTGCTTACAGAGTTTACTGCTTTCGACTGAGAGAACAAGTGTGACTCGTTGCGTCTGAAAGAGCCATTGATATTGCAGCTTCCACGCATGAAATCGAGTGTCTTGCCGATGTTACCCAATGCTATCAACATTTTGCTATCGTTTGGGCTGTCGGCATAACTGTATGTCACATAATCACCGTAGAGTTGCTGTACCATCGTATAAGGGACGTGTGTCCATGAGTGCAACACCGTTCCGTTGGCGAATAAGCCGTAACGG
>JAFRZX010000068.1 GCA_017442315.1 Bacteroidales bacterium | reverse complement strand
TTCTGTATTTATCTTCTGCACCGGGACGTAAGCCGATATACGAATTGATAATCTGATAGTGATTTGAGCCGTATGCAAAGACATATCCCATACCGCAGGCGCCGTAGATGCTGATATTGTTGTAGGTGATATTGCTTGATTCCTCTACAGTATTAAAAACCTGTCCGCCGTAAACATAATGACGGAGCAGATACACCTCATCATTGCGGAAATAATCCAATGCACCGCTGTGGGTGACCTTCAGCACGTTTGGTTTGCCTTGCACTTTTTCAACGTTCTTGATACATTCCGTATCCACAGAAGGACTGTATATCTTAAAGCTTCCATGAACCCCTGCAACAAGATCGACAGGATCATACTGCATAAAGCTTAAAAGAGGAATATTCGCATCAACCTCATCAAGCTCGGTAAATTCTATTTCGAGAGTATTGTCTGCATCATTTTCATTTTCGATTTTTACAAGAGAACCAAGCCGGAGTGTATCCCAGTCCCAGTCAACGATCATATTTCTGATTTCGACATTATCGCAAGCATATACTTTGAAATAATGGGGTGTGCTGAAAATAAATTCAGCGTTATTGGCATCAACCAGCGTGTTTTTCAGTCTGTTCAGATAGATATCTTCCTCAGGACTGAAATGGTAGATTCCCTTATCAATCACAAGCTTTGTGTTGGGATGATGTCTGCAATATTCAAATGCGTTTCGCATCGCCTGTGTGTTGTCCTCCGCATCAGCGGACAATCCAAACTGTGACGCATTGATGACAGTCAGTGAAGCTTCATCAGGTCTTGCAATATAGAATACAGAATCATTCACTCCATGAATTTCATCCTTTATCGTGTATTCCGAATTTGCTTCTGCAAAAACATTCGGTACTGAGCTGAGCATCATCATCAGAGAGAGCAGAACTGCAGATAGTTTTCGTTTCATAACATTCCCTCCCAGACTTTTTTATCATTATACCACATATTTGCTTGATTTTCAATATGTAAAGCCCGAAAATCGGGCTTTTTGTCAGATTCCTACGACGTTCCAGATATAAAGAGGTGCAGTCAGCGTAAACAGCAAACATCCGAAGATGATTGCCACCGGCGTCCATTCGAACTGTCCGTGCTTGCGGTACTCCATATAGAGTGTGCCGATCTTCACGAACAACAGGATTACAAGTACGACATCCAGCACAGGAAACACCACATTATCCACAATGGACTTGATCTGCGACTTCGCATCATTCCATGTGGACTGAATCGCACTGGACACATCACCGTCTGCGTATGCAGTCATCGCCATCATATTGGCAACCGCCATAGAGCTGATGACCGTCGCAATGACCTTGTTTTTGACCTTTGTGAGCTTATTCATTCACATCACCCTCCATTTCCACCAGCCTGCCTGTCAGCACAGTTCTGGCATTGTCAAATTCATAGGAACAGGTTGACAGCAGCACAAGCCTGTCCTGTTCTGTCAGTTCCATATTCTCATAGATTCGTGAAATTTCCTTGAGTCTGGGAATCCATTCGGATACTTCACGATAGCCATTGTAGATTTCGTCGTGCCAATCCGTCACAGCCACAGAGAAAAAGTCCAGTCTGTACACAGAATCCGCAGTATACACCCAGCCGTAAGGATGACTGTCATAGTAACTCTTTTCCTTGAATCTGCACACATTGGCAAACATACTTCCGTTCTTCATGTTGTGGCCGTACAGGATGTTAAAGTTGTTCTGGAAACGGTTTTCACAGCGGAAATCCAGTTCAATACATCCGCATTTCAGACTGCGTCCGTCTGTTCCGTGCGTGAGATAGAAGTCATTGTCCTCTCCCTGCATGATCGGATAGTTGATGTTTGTATCAGGAACATAAATCCAGCCAATGGCATCGGGATAGGTTTCCTGCATCTCCTGTGCCTGTTCCATCAGTTCCTCCATGACTTCTCTTGGCAGCGTTGTCTGCGTTGCCACAGACGTTTCCGGATTCACAGTTTCTACAGCAAATCCTACCTCAATACCGGCTGTAGTCGTAGTGGTAACAGTAGTTTCTTCAGTATTCAGATCTTCCTCCGAATAATCCAAAGCATTCTGTACTTCAGCCGATGGCATAAAGGGTTGCAGTTCTTCTTCAGCGTTTTTCTGTGCAATGTCATCTCTTGTGAGCAGATACGCTCCTCCCAAAAGGAGGGCGGCTGCCGAAGCAACCGCCAGAATGCCAATGAGTTTCTTTTTCATGCTTATTCCTCGCTTTCAATAAAATCGGGACAGAGTGCTGCATAATCGTCAGACTCGTCCTTTTTCTTTCTGCCAATGCCTGCAATGAGAACCATTACAAGACCAGCCGCAATCATCAGGATTCCGGGCAGTCTGCTTGTGGTATCGCCTGTAGGTGTGTCGGGAGTATCGGGAATCGGCTCGTCATACATCACAACAGGTGTTACCGTACCGTCTGCATTGACTGTGAAATCAATGGAGTTTGCGATAGTATAACCATCGGGTGCTGCTGTTTCTGTGAGTGTATAGGTCTT
>JAFRZX010000067.1 GCA_017442315.1 Bacteroidales bacterium | reverse complement strand
CCGGAGAGAGGTGTGCTTGCCAATGCAGATGTAAATGTGGCAGGCATTATGACGATCCGCAACGTGAAGATTAAGCAGGATGACTATGGTCTTACCGTGACCATGCCCCGAACCAAGATGCCTCACACAGAGCAGTATAAGGACTCCGTGTATTTTGCGGACAAGTCCATGAAACAGCAGTTTGACATGGCAGTAGAAACAGCTTATCAGGAGAGTGTTCAGACACAGACAATGGAACAGGATGAGCCGGAAGAGGGCATGGAGCAGGAAGAAGACGCCGGCATGAGCATGGGAATGCAGTAAGTGGAAGGGATGATAAGGCTTACCCTATTTTTTCTCGTTCTGTCTTTGGCGGCAGTCTCTGATATCCGAAAGCGAATGATTCCGGACTGGATGCCGTTTTTGATTGCTGGGGTAAGTCTGTTTCCACCGGAGCCTGTTTATCTGACAGGACTTCTTGTGGCATTACCGCTGCTCATTGCAGGAATCACTGTAGGAGGTATTGGAGGAGGCGATATCAAACTGACAGGAGCCTGTGGATTGGTGCTTGGGTTTGAACGGACCCTTGCAGGACTTCTTATGGCACTGAGTCTTCTGTTACTGTTTCATGCAGCAAGGAAGTGCATAAGGAAAATAAGAAAACTAAATTGCGTAGCAGAGAAGGAACAGGCATATCCGCTTGTTCCTTTCTTACTGCTTGGGATGTTAATAAGCGTCCGGATGGGAGGTTAATTGTGAGAAAGAAATTAGTAGTAGTCGGTATTCTGGCAGCCATTGCAGGTGTGGTGGCTGCAGTATGCAAGAACCGCAAGAAATATACAAAGGTAAGAACAAATTATTAGGAGGAATCACAAAATGAAATTATTTAAGAACAGAACCGTGCTGGGGATTTTCTGTATTGCAGTGTCCCTGATTATCTGCTTTGCCATTACACCCCTTGTCAATGCAGGCTTATCCAAGAAGGTGACCATTGTCCGTTTCAATCAGCAGGTAAATGAGGGCGAAGAGATTACAAGGAATATGTTGGACGAGGTGGAGGTAGGAAATCATAACCTGCCGGAAAACGTGATAAGAAATATTGCAGATGTGGAGGGAAAATATCTGACCACAACTGTGTATGCAGGAGATTACATTCTTACGGATAAGATTTCCAATGAGCCTGCCGCAGAAAATAAGTACCTTTACAGTTTAAATGGGGAAAAGCAGGCCATGTCCATTACCATCAATACCTTTGCGGGAGGATTGTCCGGCAAGTTAAAGAGTGGGGATATCGTATCCGTCATTGCACCGGATTATCTTGGCAGTGGAGAAACCATAATCCCTGTGGAACTCAAATACGTGGAGGTCATCGCAGTGACAGCCAAGTCCGGCTATGATGCCAACACCGGGGAGAAACTGTCAGAGGAGGAAGAGAAAGAACTGCCTTCCACGGTAACCATTCTGGTAAGACCGGAGCAGAGTAAACTCCTTGCCAGATTGGAAGCAGAGGGAGAAATCCATTTATCCCTTGTGTTCCGTGGAGATGCGGATAAAGCTTCGGAGTTTATCAAGGCACAGGAT
>JAFRZX010000066.1 GCA_017442315.1 Bacteroidales bacterium | reverse complement strand
GCTGGTCTGATGAAACTGCAGAGATCATGGCTGCTCTCCGGTATGGCCAAAAGGTCAAGACGTCCTGGTCCGGTGGTACTGTGATCCGTGGCAGAATCACAAGGGAGTTTCTCTCCTTGCTGACTGAAGCTAAGAAACCTACGGATACTGAGATCTATAACAAGATGACTCCGTTCTTTACTATCGTCTTCGGAGATACGCTTCATAGTGAGCATTATGGAACGGAGATCATCATATCCAAGGTGATCCGTGAGAAACAGCCTGCTGTTGACCGGATCCTGGATCAAATGTCGGAAATCGGTACAGTACATCGTAATATAGGATGAGGATGTACTGCTATGAAGAAAAGAAAATGGATATGGATCGGGCTGGCAGTGATCCTCGTTGTCAGTGTTATTCTGCTGGTTAATCCACAGGTTCGGACAAATCTCTTTGTCAGGCTGTATCATGATGATATCGAGGAAGGCCTCCGAATCAATGCTGGTGTTCCTGCAAATGATGCTGTACTGTTTGGCTATAAGTACGTCAACACCTGGGAAGGTGAGCACTCCATGGTCGAATTCCTGATCACAACCAGAGGAGATACTTATTACGGCTGCTATTACTCGCCGGACGATGTTCCCTTGGCATTCCAAAACACGGAAGCCGAGTTGAATCAGTGTGGTCATGATAGCTGGAAGTGGTCTGCAGAGGGCGATAATACCGGTAAGACCATGAAGATCATGGAGCATTGGTATTATTTTGAGGCGTCCTTTTGACGGCGTGTAATTTACGGAGGTAGTCCATGTTTGGTGTTTTGCTTTATGACATCCTGTTCTTTGCGATTCCTGCCATACTCATTTTGTTCATCGGAATCAGCTTTTATCGCTATCGTTCAGCCAAAAAGCAGAATGATGAAGTGCCCGGTACATACTCAACAGAGGAAATCAAAAGACGTAAAATCATGCTGATTATCGCTTCTGTTGCTGCAGGTGTCCTCGTGGCTGTGGTAATCGGTTTCATTGCACTTCTGTTTATGGCAGTTGCATTTATGTGAGGTATGTATATGAAAGACCGTACATTTACTATTCTGCTTTGCACGGTCATCGGAATTTGCCTTGCGCTCACAATCGCGCACTTTATCTATGCAATTTACGCTTATCAGCATTGCTCCATTATTTATTTCATCGGAAAGGAGCTGTGGGGATAAGTGAAGCTAAAGAAGCAAATTCTGATTCTGTGCCTGGTTGTGGCGCTGTTTGCTGCTTTCAATCTGAGTATGTATCAGCTGCTTACCCGGCGCCTTTCCAATAATTTCAGCGGTGCTACGCAGGCACAGATGATCGATGTCAGAAGCTATCTTCCTCATGAGACAGAGTCCGATCTTCCTATGATCGAATCCACATTGAAGATCTCTGACAATCTTCCTGTTCTGGATGGTGCTGCGGCACTTGTACCGGTATATGCATCCATCATTCATAATGTCTATCCCGAGGGCTGCGTTACATACGAAGGGGGAACCTTTTCGGACGATAACTACTACGGCGATAATTTTGCAGAAGACAGTGCCATGCAATATAAGAACACAGTTCGGGGTTATCAGGCAATCGTGGACGGCACAACTGATATCCTGTTCTGCGCTGCACCGTCTGAAGAGCAGAAGGCTTATGCGGAAGATAAGGGTGTAGAGCTGGTCTATGTGCCCATCGGTCTGGAGGCATTCGTGTTCTTTGTCAACGAAAATAATCCGGT
>JAFRZX010000065.1 GCA_017442315.1 Bacteroidales bacterium | reverse complement strand
TTCATTGGTTCTTCCGGAAGAAGCCAATTACTGGGAACAGGGAAAACTAAGTGATATAAACATTATCTTCAACGGAGAGGAAATCAGTGTTGAGAACGTTTCCATCAAGGATTGGACACTGGAGGAAATTCCGTTGGTAATTCAATAATCATATATCTGTGATGAATAAAATCATCACAGATATAAAATTTATTACATGGTACGTTGGAATAAAGCATATAAAAAAGGTACACAAGAAATTGTTAACATCAATGATGAATTCTGTAAAGAAACAGAATTTGAATGTATATCATGTGGTGAAATCATGATAGCAAGAAAAGGAGGTTCCCGAAAACACCACTTTGCTCATAAACAAACAACAAATAATTGTAATCCAGAAAGTTATTTCCACAAACTTAGCAAGAAATTATTTAAAGAAATATATGAACAATCTGCGACATATTGGATTAAAAACTCTTTCTGCGAAGAAAACTTAAAAGATGAATATAAACAATGTCTTGTTGAAGGTAGGAAAGGGGTATATACCGCTGACCTCTTATTAAAACATGTAAATGATGAAAAGAAGGATATTTTCATAGAAATATTTTATACTCACCAAGTATCAAGTAATAAATTAAATGAAGGTTATCCAATTATAGAAATTCGAATACCTCAATTTAATAAAGATACTGATAGTGATGAGATAGAAAGAAATTTAATGGATTTGTTTACTCCTCCTTTAAAAGAAAGAGACGAAATACGTTTTTACAATTTCAATGAAAATAGAAAGTATAATAATCTTATTACTAAAACTAATCTAAATTCATGTCAAGACAATGATATTACAGATAGTTTATGTTCAAACATAAATATAAATAATAGAAGAGAATTTAGAAATTATATTTTTCCCCCTAACATTCAAAAAAAAGATACACTAGTCAAATTCAACAACTCAAAAGGAATATTTGAATATACCAAAACAGAAAAACGGGAATCTACACCAAATGTACCTAAACCTAAAAAAAACACACCTATACCCGAACAAGTTTTATATTTAGGAACTGAATCAATAAAAAATGCTATAACATTTGATGTTACCCCCGGAATTAAAAAAAAATATCCTAATATAAGTCATCAACCTGCCGTATTACCTAATTATAGAAATATTCTGGATATAATTATAAAAGATGAAAATAAAGAATATTGGTTGGGGATAAACTACAATAAGACAGAAGTTATCCAAGGTGACTTTGACAGAAAAATTCCCAATAAATGGAAGGTAGCCGCAAAAGAATATATAGAAGATTTACATATAGTCCAACAATAAATAACCCGCTTCTAGTTTATGAAAACCAGAACGGTGAAAGTGAGTAGAAAATTACATATAAGACATTAGTAAAACATTGGAATCCTGTGTTGTGAAACACGGGGTTTCTTATTTATATACATATAAAAATATATAATTATATAAATATATCCATTTATAATTTTATAATTATTTCCTAAAGGTTACTTTTTTGATAACGAGATGGATTTATTTTGCGGAAGAATAGAAATGCTTTTTCATAAATGATATGAAAAAAAAGTAAACGAGAAGTCCTGTGATGTGAATCACGGGACTTTTTTTACACCTTTTTCTCAAAAGTGAATTTTTTGATAACAACACAAACGAAATTTGCGGCTATAATGATATAAGAAGATGAAAAAAAATAAAGTGGAAGTCAAGATCCGGACAAGTTCCGTCCATAGGACAAAGGAGGGTATGGCAAGAATTATCATGGAAATAAGCTATACAGTGGACAGTTACCGGAAATATACAAAAAAGAAAAGGAGATTATAATGGCTAAGAACAAGAAGACACAGTTTGACGGACTGTACCAGGCGGTAAAGGACGAAATGCCGGGAGTAGGGGTAGCCTACACCCGCAAAGGCAATTTCTCCGTCATTATCAGGATTGACAACCCGGTAGAACAGTATTGTGCGGATATTGATGCGTACTACAAGGCTTGCGAAATTTACACCAGTCTGCTGAAGACACTCGGCGACGGTTATGCCTTGCAGAAACAGGACATATTCTGTAAGCAGAGTTTCCACACGGAACTTCCTGAAAACACTCCGTTCCTCAGCCGGTCATACATGAGCTATTTTGAAGGCAGGGAATATACGGCACTGACAAGCTACATCATCATCACACAGGAACTGAAACGTTCCTCCTTCTACCTCTTTGACAAGAAGAAATGGGGCGAGTTCTGGAACAAGCTCCAGAAGATACAGGATATACTTATCGGGGAAAAGGTTTCCTTCCATATCCTCGACTCAAGGGAGATTACGGAATACCTCAAAAGATACCTGGGTGTTTCCTTCAAGAAAGGAAAATTCTCACTGAACAATTTCAAGCACATGGACAACCATGTGAAATGCGGGGAAAAGATTATCAAGATGATTGATTTGGTGGACATTGACGAAGTGCTGCTTCCACCGCAGGTAAAGCCTTTCTCCATGAACAAGGGACTGCCGGTTGACCTGTTCTCATTTATGGGGACGGTACCGGAAGCGGAATGCGTCGTATATACGCAGAACATCATCATTCCCAACCAACGGAAAGAGAACGGCAAACTGAATGCCAACATGAACCGCAAGAAGAATTTTCCGGATCCTGCAAACCTGCTGGCCGCAAAGGATATCGAGAACGTCATCCATGACATCGCTGTGGAGAACCGTCTGCTTGTCTATACGAACTTTACTGTCATGATAGTGACAGACAACGATGAACATCATATGGAAAAGGCATTCAATTATCTGGAGAAACAGTTCTATGACCAGGGCATTACAATCAACAAGAACGCCTACAACCAACTGGAACTGTTCATCAACAATTTCCCCGGAAACGCCTTTTCACTTGAATCGTACAGCAAGTTTCTTTGCCTGCACGATGCGGCAGTGTGCTTTCTCACCAAGGAAAGAATGAAAGTTTCCGAAAACACACCTCTTAAAATCAGCTATACGGACCGGCAGGGCGTACCCATCTTCATTGACATCACCGGGAAGGAAGGAGAACTGAAGCTTACACAGAACTCCAACTTCGTCTGTTTCGGACCTTCCGGAAGCGGAAAGTCATTCCATATGAATTCAGTCGTAAGACAGATGCATGAGCAGAAGACGGATGTAGTCATGATTGACACCGGTAATTCCTATGAGGCACTGTGCCAATATTTCAAGGGTACATACATATCCTACTCGGAAGAAAACCCGATAACGATGAATCCTTTCTACATCAACAGGGAGGAATACAACATCGAGAAGCAGAACTTCCTGAAATCATTGATACTCCTGATATGGAAAGGTTCAAACGGTGCGGTAAGCAAACTGGAGGACAGCATCATTGATGAGACCATCAAGGTTTACTATGACTTCTACTTCACTCCGTTCCAAGGCTACACTGAAGAGAAACGCAAGGAGATGAAGGAACTCATGAGCCTACAGCTTTCCAACGAAAGCTATGAATTGTCGGAGGAGGAACTCTCCGAAAGGAAGAAGATAGCCGATAAGGTCAAGAAGCTGGAACAGCTCGCAGTAAAAGGGGAAGGTGGGGAAAAGATAAACGCCACTACAGCGATACAGCGTATCCTCTCGGAAAACGGCTTTACCCGTGCGGAACTGGATGACCCGAAAGAAGCCAAGCTGAAGAAGATAGACCAGAAAATTGACAGGCAGATACAGCTCCTTGAAGACAGGCTGAAAAGCATCAAGGTAACGGAACTGTCCTTCAACTCATTCTATGACTTCTCCATCCGGTACATCCCGATCCTTTGCGATACGAAAGGCATCAGCTTCAATATGAAGGAATTCTCCTATCTACTGGGAGCGTTCTACAAGGGTGGAAAGTTCGAGAAGACACTGAACAAGGATATGGAAGGCTCACTGTTCGACCAGTCCTTTATTGTTTTTGAAATCGATGCGATAAAGGATGACCCCATCCTTTTCCCTATCGTGACCTTGATTATCATGGACGTGTTCATCCAGAAGATGAGACTGAAAAGCAACCGTAAGGCACTCATCATCGAAGAAGCCTGGAAAGCGATATCCTCGCCAATGATGGCAGGATATATCCTCTACCTGTACAAGACAGTGAGAAAATTCTGGGGTATCGTGGGAGTGGTCACGCAGGAAGTCAACGACATCATTTCAAACCCGACCGTGAAGGAAGCCATCGTCAACAACTCGGACATTACCATCTTGCTTGACCAGTCCAAGTTCAAGGAAAGATACGAAGAAATTGCAAGGATGCTCGGACTGTCGGAAGTGGAACAGCGGAAGATATGGACTATAAACACGCTTGACAACAAGGCAGGTAGAGGATTCTTCAAGGAAGTCTATATCAGACGCGGGAACAAGGGTGACGTGTTCGGTGTGGAGGAATCTCCTCAGTCGTATATGGCATATACCACCGAACGCATAGAAAAGGATGCGTTGAAACGATACCTGAAGAAATACGGGGATTACGAGACGGCCATCAGCCGTTTCTGTGAAGATTGGATTGCCTGTTGCGGGGAAAAGTCCAAGGCGGAGAAATATGCCCGCATAATGAACCGGGCCATCGAAATATATGCTTCCCATTACGGTGACGAGAAGACCGGGACAAAAAAGTATTATGAAGACTGGGAATATTACGGGGAACATGAAAAGGGCGTGTTCGCATACCGGATTGTACGGGATGAAAGGGTGCTTAAACAATAGGGAAAGGAGGTAGTATGAAACTATTTTATATTATGGCATTCATTCTTTGTGCTGGATGCGGAACAATGTACGGACAATACAAGGTCGTCTACGACAAGAAGACAACCGAACAGGTCATCAGCAATACCGGTGTGGCGGAAGGGAATGAAATCCTTTATACGGCACAGGTGGATTCCACAAGAAGCAACAGACAGAAACTCCTCAGTAAAGTGACTGTCCGGAACGTGATGAAGTCAGCGGACATGCTGGCAAGGGAAAGCCTGGGAAACCTGAAGAGGGAAGGGGCGGCCTATAAGGCGGTGTGTGTTGAAATCGGCAGACTCATGAGGTCGATAAACAGAATGATAGACAATGCAAGGAATCATCCGGAGAATGCCGCCTTCTGCTACCGGAAAGGGGCGGAGGTGGTTGCGGAAGCTACCGGACTGGTCGAACAGATGGTGGTCATCGCCATGAACGGGAAGGTACCGAACCCATTCAAGACAAGCATAGAGGACTTGCTTCAGGGTAAGGTGGTGAATCCGGAAGCATTCGACACGAAGGACGGAACGAACCTTATACTGGCCGATGAAAGGATAAGGATATGCAACAATACCTTCTACGGACTTCGCCGCCTTAGAAGGGCAGTGGATATCATAGCGTTCAAGCTGAACTGTAACTATACATGGAGGGATCTGATAAGGAACTCTTCACTGGGATATGACTATTATTGGGCAATGGGGATGCAGAGCAAACTGCAGCAGCTCAAGTACAGCATCGACAACCCACCATGGAAATAACGATAAAGCCAAGGATTATCATGAAAGGAAAGCTATACATATTGACGGCAGTTCTCATGCTCTTTTCGGTGCAGGAGATACACGCCACGGACTACACTTTGCTGGAGATGCTAATCTCCACACATAAGTCGCTGTCAAACAAGCTAAGGACAAGAGAGGAGTACGACGGATTGAAAGCTTCCACGTCACTGAATGAAAGTGCAAAATCCAATTCATTCAGCGAACTGGTGAAAAAGACAAGCAAGAGAATGGGGGACGTGTATTCATATGTCACTTTTGCAGCGGATATGGTACATATCACCGCACTCACGAAAGAAGTGGTGGAAATGGAAACGAAAGCGGTGGAACTTTCGCTGAAGGCAGGGCTGGATTACCCGAAAATTTCAAAGAAGGCACTGGAACTGCATAAGGAATTCGGGGAAATGACCGGCAAGATAGTGGCCTTGAGTGTCTTTACAGTCAGTGCCGGACTGGACATTACCATGGCAACCATGCAGCAAAGAAAAGACTTCACCAACTTCATCCAGAAGGAACTGAGTGCCATGAGACGGAAACTCAGCAATTTCAATTTCTATGCAAAGGCGATGATGCACCTCGGCAAAGCCAACCTTTTCGAGAGAGGGAAGTTCTTTTGGGAACTTGTGGATGATACACGGATTTTGAACGGTATAAAAAGGGAGATTGGCGGACTATGACACTACCATTGCAGGTTGACAGCAAACTGATATTCTCGTCGATGCAGCAATTCGACGAGGAAATGGAAAACTATATCTGGAGTCTGGACGGTGGATTGTGGGGGACACTCCAGGATGCCGGACTGGCACTTGGAGCGGTTTTTTCATTGGTCATTGTCGCAAGGATAGCCTATCGTGCCATGATACAGGAAGAGGGCATTGATATCCTTGCCCTGCTACGGCCCGTTTTGGTAGCTTTCGTACTGGCAAACTGGTACTGGGTAACGACCTGCCTCCATTCCCTGACGGAACCCATAGAGGACAGCATGAAATACATGTACGAATACCAGGCGAATGAACTGGGCAGGTTAAGGGACAAGAGGAGTGCGGCTTCTCTTGACATCATCGGCAGACTGAGAACGGAAGCGGCAAAGGCGGAAGTCATGAACAGGACGGAAGAGAGCGTGGAAGCACAGAATACGGCGGACACGGACATTGATGACGGTGATGATGACGTGTCAAACACGCTTTCCGAAAAATTCGGGGATATGTATTATCCCGACGGGATGGAACTGGCGGCAAGCGGACTCATCATCACCAATTCCTATGATTCACAGTTTTGGGAATGGCTGATCATGTGGATAGGGGAAATAACATGGGAGGTGAGCTGCTATTTCATCTTCCTTATCAAGAATATATACCTTGCGGTACTGGTATTCTTCGGACCTGTCACGATAGCCTGTTGCATACTTCCTGTATGGAAAGACGAATGGGCCACTTGGATAGGCAGGATGATATCGGTGTCGCTGTACGGGGCAATGACATATCTCATCATGACCATTGCCATGAAACTGATTGAATTCGGACTGGTCACTGACATATCCACATTGGAACAGGCAGGAAGGGAAGAAACGGTACTGTATTCCTTCATCAAGTACAAAAGTGATTTGTTGGGTACGCTTTCACTGTATCTGATAGCCTTGTTCACCGGTTCAGCCGCCTTGTATATGGTACCGTCGGTAGCGACATGGGCAATACCATCATCGGTTGCAAGAAGCGTCAACAGCTTTATCGGGGGTGGATTGAAAGTTTATAAGGAAAGTGTCAAGCTGGCCGCAAAGACAGCGGTAGCCGTTGCTACCATGGGAGCAGGTGCAGCAGCCGGAGCAAGTTCGGCTGCAGGAGCAAGCGGAACTTCCACCGGAGCTTCTACCGGAACGACAGCTGGAACGACTGCCGCTACAGGAACATCAAATGGAAAGGCAGCTGCTTCAGATGCTACGGAAAAGAATACTGATGAATTAAAGGACGCAAAGGAAAAGCTTTCAGAAGACAAGGAGGAAAAGAATGGTAACGATAGGGAAGAAGACAATCCTTCATGGTTCAAGGATGACGAGGAACAGGAAAAGCGAAGAGAAAAGCTGAAGAAGGACTTGGAGGAATATGAAAAGGCCATGGAAGAAGGATATTTGGATGTATACATGATTGAAAAGGGATATGATACCGGTTCGTACAGGAATATTTCTGAAGAACTGGAGAAACTGGAAAAGGAACTGGAAAACAGAAAAAGGAAAAGAAAGAAATAATGAGACGGAAAATGATCCTCGTCCTTATGACTGCAACGTTGGGGTTGCAGCACATGTACGCCCAACATGACAAGGACAATTACAACCAATGGGCTTCAATGGAGTACAAACAATGGAAATTCACTCCAAGGTCGTATTACTACTCCTGGGATTACAAGCGTGTTCTGGGAATCAAAATTCCTATACCGGGATTGGGTGTGCATGACAACGGTCCCGGAGGTATAGGCATTGGTGGAGACAACTATGTGAATGAGAAATGGAGACAAATGACCGGACTCCGTAGCGAAGCTACCGTTACCCATATCCTTGAATCTTCCTATTCAAAGAAAGAGGATGAATATTGGAACACCGTTTACAAGGGGGATTTGGCTACAATAGCGGACAGGAGCCTGGAAGTTTCCTACAGCATCACAAAAGATACAAGGGACAGACTGAAACAACAGATTACCGACAATCTTGAAGCCATGGACGGAGAGACGGCAAGCAATTTCCGGATGGAATATAACAGAATCCTTGACAATGTAAGCGATATACGGAACACGCATATGGACAATGCCAAGAAGATTGTGGCTTATGAGAATGAAAACAGGTCTTTGGAAAAATTGGCGGTACTGACCGGCAAGGTTGCAAAGATTCAAATGATGGACAAATTTATTAGAGGAGGAACTGAAGAATGACACCACTGGACGCAACATTAGGTCTGGACTTTATCAATGACCATATGATAGAGCTGGCCAATTACCTTGAGACTTTTGCAAATTCAAACATGACCGTACTGATAAGTGCTGCATCCGGTTTGGGTGCAATCTTCGCTTTGATAGTTGCAGCCATACAAGCCTACAAAATGATGACACTGAACGGTAAGTTTGAGATACTTACCATCGCAAGACCGATACTGTTTGCCTTTATTCTGAGCCAATGGACCGGTGTCGTTTCCATTGTCTGTGCTCCGGGTAATCTGATAGAAGACTGGTTCCAACAAAAATTTGAACAGGAAAAGACAAGGGTTGTGGAATTAAGGGATGAAAGACAAGAAGCTGCTTGGAATGTTATGAAAATAACACGGGAAAAAACGGCAGCGGTAAAAGAACAAGAAAAAGCTTCTGAAGCAAGCGAAGATAAAAATCTTTGGACACAAGCTATTGATTATGTAACTGGCGGATTTGAGGAAATGGTAGAAATTGCAACAGGAGGTCTTGCTGTGATTGAATCATACTTCTCAACATTGTTGGAAAATCTATTCGTCTGGATAGGGGAATTATTCTGGCAGTGTCATGTGTATTTCATCTTTCTCTTGAAAGCCATCTATACAACTGTGCTTGTAATGTTCGGACCTATTTATATCGTATGTTCCATCCTCCCCGCATGGAAAGATACATGGACACAATGGGTCGGAAAAATGGTATCGGTATCGCTTTACGGGGCAATGGCGTATCTCGTCATGATACTCTCCATGCAGTTGATGAAATACGGAATACAGGTTGATACTGCGGTATTGACGAAAATAGATGCAGGGGATGCTGGATTAACTAATTATTTTGGTTCTTTGATGGGAACAAGAATACAAACACTGATTGGAATGATTGTCGGTGCATGGGCTTTGAGAACCGTTCCGGAGATTGCAAGTTGGGCAATACCATCAAATCTAATCCAAGGTGCAAATTCCTTTATCCAAGGAACATCAGCAAAAATGACTGGAAAAGTTAGTAAGGGAATATTATAAACTTAAAGAAATCAATTATGCCATTCATTGAAGACTTAGACAAAATGAAGAGATGGAACACATACGTTACCATCGGAACAATCGTAGGGGCATTCATATTCTGTGTGCTCGTGGTACTGAAGGCCTTCTCCTTCGCACAGGCGGAGAGAAAAAGAATCTATGTATTGGACGAGGATACACCCATTCTTGCCAAACAAGTGGATGAGGAACTGACAATAGAGGTGGAAGCGAAAGCACATATCAACCTCTTCCATCAACTTTTCTTCACCCTTGCACCGGACGACAAGTATATCAACCACAACATAGAAAAATCCATGTATCTGATTGATGAATCCGGATTGGCACAGAAGAATACCTTACAGGAAAAAGGATTCTATTCAAACATCATTTCCGCATCAGCGACATTCGCCATCATGACGGATTCCATCAAGTTCAACAAGGATGATATGTCGTTCATTTATTATGGGAAACAACGCATCGAGAGGAGAACATCCATCCTCTACCGAGAACTGGTTACAACCGGGAAAATCAGCAAGTCAACAAGAACGGAAAATAATCCGCACGGGTTGATGATAATCAATTACCGGACCTTGCAGAACAAGGATCTGGAGTATAAAACGAAAAACGCATTCTAATTATGGGATTATTCAATTTCAAGAAGAAGCTTACTCCAGAAGAACTGGAGGAAAAGCAGAGGAAAGAACAGGAATGGGCGAAGAAATGCTGTGAGGCAGGGGAACGATTCGGGGAAAAAATCCGCATCGATGACAGGATTAGAAATCTCAACCGGTTCGCAAACAACTATCCGAAGACATTCTTCACCCTGCTGTTCGGTATTATCATTGGTTGCTTGGCCTTGAATATCATATTTTCAGGCATTGGAAACATCTTCAGCGATACGGCCGAAGACATCAAGACCGTGGCCATGCCGAAAGATACAAGCAAGGACGCATTGAACCAGGAAATGAAAGCACTGTATGAGGAATTCATGAGCCTTGACAAGCAGCTGGAGAGAAAATTCAGTAAGGATAGCCTGACAAGACAGGATTCCATTGAAATCATGGAAATTTGCGGAAAGATGGAAAGACTGGAGCAGATTATGATAGAAAGAAATCCCGTCAGACAGGAAGAAGAAGAAATCTCCCTCTATGAAGAGATGGAAATACTCGGAACAAAGGTGGAGGAACTGAAGAGAAAACAGGAACTCACAAGAAAGGATTCTCTCGAACTGAATTCCTACATAAGCAGGATGAAACTGATTATGGAACTCATTGATACGAAAGAAATGGAAAGAAAGGAGGAAAACAAATGAAGAAAATAAATTTCAGAAAGATGAAATATATCATTCCGGCGGCAAGCATACTGCCGGTATTGTTCATCGCATATCAAGTTTTCGCCATGATGGATTTTACGGCAAAGGAAGACACTACCGTCATTACGGAAGATGTGAACACCTCTTTGCCGGAAGTGCAGTTGGACAAGGTGAAGATAAAGTCCAAATACCAGTCAATGCTCGATGACTACGGAAAAGTGACGGACTATACCGGAGTGGAAAGCGTGGAAATGGAACTGGACAAGAAAACGGAACTGGAAAGTTCCTATGATGAAAGGGAAATGGCTCTGATAGATTCATTGAACCAGATTCGGAAGATTGAAGAAGAACGGATGAAGGAAATGATTCGGGAGAACGAGAGACTGAGACAACGGGAAAAGAGAGTGAACGTGGCTACACCGGAAATCAGCAACAACAGGGAAATGGATGCATTGACCAAACAGATGCAGCTTATACAGCGGATGGCCAACGGGGAAAAAATCCTGACGGAAGAGGAAAAACAGGCTGAAATACGCAAGGCTGAACTGGCTGAATTAAGGAAACAGATAGCGGACAGCATAGCGGCGGCCAATGCTCCGGCAGAAGTTACCAAAGTGGATAGGGCGAACGAACGATTCTTCAATACGGTAGAAGAGGGAAACAACAGACCGCAGCTTATAAGGGCGAGAGTGGATGAGATGGTGAAAGTCAAGGACGGAAGCAGATTGAGGATACGTCTTTCCGATGATGTGGAAATAGACGGCACGATTGTTCCGAAAGGAACTTATGTATATGCCAATGTAACCGGATTCTCCGCACAGCGAGTTAAGGCTCAGGTCAAGTCCATGATGGTGGGCGGAGAGATAACCAAAGTGGAACTGAATGTATATGACCTCGACTGTCAGGAAGGGTTCTTTGTTCCAAGCAGTTCTTTCAGGGATTTGGCGAAGGATGTAGGAGCCGGGGCCATGAACATGAACCTGAACATGAACTCTACAGGTGACCAGAGCCTGGAAAGCGTAGCCATGCAGTCGCTCCAACAGGCTTTCCAAGCCACGACTTCGGCCATATCAAAGAATATCCGTAAAAACAAGGCGAAAATAAAATACAATACGGAAGTATATCTTATCAGTAAACAATAAATATCATATAAAGATGAAAGGAACATTAGTTAAAGCGTTCCTGTGCATGATTGCATTGGCAGGAACAGTTACAGTGAAGGCACAGAACATCTACCCGAAAGGGGATATGTATGTACATGAAGAAATAACCACATTTATCGTTGCCGGAGAAAACATAAAAATGATGGACATTTCAGCAAAGGAAACGGATGTGGTAGGTAATCAACCGGGGGATAACATCGTCCGTATGAAAGCCGTGAAACAGCATGAAGACGGAAAGAAACTCGGCGTAGTGACCATCATAGGTGAAAGGAGCATCGTACAGTACAATATCATTTATACATCAAACAAGAATATGGCCACAACGGAATACCGTATCAGACAGGAGGAAACGAAAAGCTATATCAACCCGGCCGTGGACATGGACATGAAGAGCATGTTCCAATACTGTTGGATGATTTGGGATTCCAAACAGAAGTATTATGACGTGTCGAATACGGAAAACAAACTTTCCATCCGTCTGAACAATCTCTATACCGTCGGAAATTACTTCTTCTTTGACGTGTCCGTGGACAACAGAAGTAAAATACAGTTTGACATAGAGGAAATACGGATCAAGCTTTGTGACAAGAAACAGACCAAGGCGACAAGCTCCCAGGAAATAGAACTGAAACCGGTTCTTGAGATGAAGAACATCAAGAAATTCAAGAAAGGATACAGAAACATTTTCGTAATGGAAAAGCTTACCTTCCCCGATGAAAAGGTGCTGACCTTCACCATGAGTGAAAAGCCCATCTCAGGAAGAACGATAACCCTGAAAGTGGATTACAGCGACGTACTGAACGCCGACGGATTTGACAAATCTTTAAAATGGAGGTACTGATATGGGAAAGAAAGGAATGATTGTCATCCTTTCCCTGTTGTTCGGACTGATACAGGTACAGGCAGGAGAAAAGGACAGATACCTTGGAATACATACAGGGGTGATGTATCCGAGAATTTTCAACATAACCGCTTCCTATGAACTGGAAACGGCATATCACAATGCATGGGAGGCATATGTTGACTATGCCACACAATGGGACGAATGTCCGGATTGTGAAAAAGTATGTATGGATTCCTTTTGGAAGGAGAGATATTCATATGCTTTCGGGCTGGCATACAAACCGGCTTTCAAGAGAGGAAAGAACAGCGTAGGAAGATTCCGCATGGGTGTTGACCTGGGTTCATGCAATAGGGACTTCGCCTTGGGCGTGGAACTTGGGTTTGAATATGTGATGACGCTGAAGAACAGGGTGCAACTTGTACTCCAGCAGAAAAATGAAGTTACTTTTTGGGGAAAGCCGACATTCAAGAACGGGCTTCTTGTAGGCATACGCTTTCCCTTGTAAATTTAATAAATATAGAATATGGAATTGAGGAAAGTATTTACAGCAATATTAGCGGCATGTATGGCACTCGCCATCAGCAGTTGTGAGGAACATGTACCGGAAATTGACTACTCCCTGAAAACGGGAAACATATTATGTGCGGACGGTAGGATAGTACCGCAGGATGCCTATGACGGAAACAGCATGAACGGAATCGGGATTATAGTGATGACCGGAGGGGAAAATGATGCATACAAGGCAATAGCCGTAGGAAAAGAAGACATTGGTAGTCATTGCTATTGCGATTCATTGATGAATGTTGCGGGTGTAGGGTCCGATATAACGAAAATGGACGGGAAGGAGAACACGGCTGCTCTGATGAACCTCTATATGGAAGAAATGATTGGTGTTCCGGCAGCAGAAGCTGCTTCATCATATAGAACGGCCGGAGTGACAGGATGGCACCTCCCATCATGTGGAGAACTTCTGCAAGTTTCAAAGGGCGGACTTGTCATAAAGAAAGGACTGGAACTTATCGGCGGCCAACCGATGGAAGAAGAATGGTACATATCATCCACACAGGACGGGGCAAGCGAGAACACCAAGATTCTCTATATGTACTGTGTTTCCATGCAGGAAGGAAGGGTAAGATATGCCATGAAAAATGAATCCTATCCGGTGAGACCGTTCATCACCATCAAGTGAAAAAGAAATGGAAGAGAGTAAGGAAATCCAGCAGATATACAAGATATTCAGGACTACTGTCTATATCATGTTGATTTTGGAATTTCTTGTGTATGTACCGTTCCCGTTCATTGAACCGGGAACACTCTTCCATACCATTGTCGGAAAGATAGCCAGATTCGGTATATACGACAATCTCATATATAGCAGACTGGCCATCATCCTTATGGTGTGTGTCACTTGTATTGGAACTAAGGCAAAAAAGGATCTGGAATTTGACCCACAGCGGCATGTGGCCGTACCGTTCATATCCGGGCTTATCATTACCATCCTGTCCGTATGGATGTACAGGATGGTTATTGATTACCCCCTCTTCGGAATTGGGACAAATTACACACTTTACATGATTCTTTCCCTTGTCGGAACGATTGCGGTACATGTGGCACTGGACAATATTTCCAAGGCAATTAAACACGGACTGATGAAGGACAGAATGAATTGGGATGGGGAAGCGTTCGAACAGGAACGGAAGAAGGTGGAAACACCGGAGTCAATCAACATTCCTACCCTGTTTTACTACAATAAAAAGATGAACAACGGTTGGATAAACATTGAGCAGCCGTTCAGAGGTATATGGGTAGTAGGTGTTCCCGGTTCCGGTAAGACATTCTCCATCATTGAACCCCTCATTCGTCAGGAAGCGGCCAAAGGATGGTCAATGTGCGTCTATGACTATAAGTTCCCGACACTTGCGAGGAAACTTTTCTATCATTTCGAAAAAAACAAAAAATTGAAAAGAATACCTGAACACGCAACATTCAATGTCATCAATTTCGTCGATGTGGAATATTCCAAAAGAGTGAATCCCATCCAACATAAATATATCGATTCTGTCGGAAAGGCTTCGGAAACAGCCGTAACTCTCATTCAGGCACTTATGAAAGGAGGAAAACCCGGTGGTGGAGGAGCGGATGACTTCTTCAAAAAAGCGGCGGAAAACTTTCTTGCGGCATCCATCTATTTTTGGGTGCATTATGACATGCAGCCATATGACAAGGATTGGAATATCCTGACAGAAAAGAAACGGGTTGTGGATGGAAAGGAAGAGATATATTATACGGATGAAAATGATGTGGAAAAGGAACTCTACCGATGGAACGGAAGATACGGTGATCTCCCCCATGTACTTACTTTTCTGCTTCAACAGTATGAGACCATCTTTACTGTCCTTGACACGGATGAGAATGTAGCACCGTTGATGGCACCTTATATCACAGCCTTCAAAAACAAGGCCATGGACCAGCTTGAAGGTATGGCGGGTACATTGCGTGTATATCTTGGGCGTCTCATTACCAAGGAAGCGTACTGGATCCTTTCAGGTGACGAGTTTGACCTGAAAATTTCCGACCCGAAACAACCTTCATATCTGCTGATAGCCAATGACCCGGCAATGGAAGAAATCATTACCGCCTTGAATGCAGTCATTCTAAACCGTCTTGTCTCGGAAGTGAATACAGGTGAGGGAAAGAACAATCCCTGTTCGATAATCGTGGACGAACTTCCGACACTCTATTTCAACAGAATTGACCGTTTACAAGGTACGGCACGTTCTAATAAAGTATCGGTGGCATTGGGATTCCAGAGTAAGGAACAGCTGGAAAAGGACTATGGAAAGGAACAGTCCAATTCATTGCTGAATATA
Source organism: Bacteroidales bacterium (assembly GCA_017442315.1). Taxonomy (GTDB): domain Bacteria; phylum Bacteroidota; class Bacteroidia; order Bacteroidales; family UBA932; genus Cryptobacteroides. The sequence continues at coordinate 3,727 of JAFRZX010000065.1, read as the reverse complement.
TTCGGTAATGTAGTTATTGCAGCCACCAGCGGAAAGGAAACCGTAGAATGGCTTTCGAATGACGTGTTCGGGAAAATCAAACAAATTAAAAAGGGCGTTTCGGTCACTCGTGACCAGACAACCATATCCATGAATGAGGAAATGATGCCACTTGTTCCACCGGACAAGATAGCCAACATGCAGGCAGGTTGGTTATGTGGAATGACCGCAAGAAGTTTCAGAAAACTGAAATTGGGAAGGAGAAATAAGGTGGACGTGGAAAGTGAAGATGAATTCAGGCATTCCAAATTCTTTGCCAAGACGAACTTTGATATGGCGGCCATCAAGAACGAGGAGAAAATGTACAAGGAACTTCCGAAATTCTATGTGTTCGGCAATGAGAAGAAAAAGAATGAACTTCTTACGGCCAATTATCGCAGGATAGTTCAGGAAGTACAGGATGTATGTGACAAGATTCTTCATCAGGACGACACGGAAGAAGAATGAAATGAAGCCGCTCAATTATGGGCGGCTTTATTGATATCTGCTTAACAACTCGCCAACTCAGCGATAATCCTTGTAAAGTCCGAAATGTCTTCATTGACACTTGCCTTCTCCAAGGCAGCCATATATTCCTTTCTCCTTTCAACAGGTACAATAGTCCAGTTATAACCTCCTGAAGCAAGCATCGCATTCAGAAGAAATCTTCCCATACGTCCGTTACCGTCCATATAAGGATGGATATAGACAAAGAAAAAATGTCCCAATACTGCCCGTACCCTTGAATCCTCTTCATTTTTCAGAAGGTCAAAAAGCGTTTCCATTGCATCATTGATGGCTGTTGGAGGAAGTGGGGTATGCAAAGACCCCCTAATATAAACCTGCCCCGTCCGATAACCCGCCAAATCTGAAGGCTTCAACAGATTCGCTTCAACGAACGGAGACCACATTTCGAAATACCAGTCACCATGTGCCTTTTCTACGGCATCCCCTGCATTATCTCCATTGATGATGTCAGCAACAGTTCTTTTCACAGCTTGGAAAGCCTGGTAATATCCACGTGCTACCAATGCATTTTTGTGTTCCTTGTCTTCCTTGTCCGGCTTCCAATCTCCGGAACGTACCTTCTCTATCAATTCCTGGGATATACGGTAGCCCTCTATCGAAAGGGAATGATATGCATCCTCCAAATATTTCTCATCAACCAGTTTCAAATATTCATCAACAGACTTCGTTTGTTCCGGAATGGAAGGAAAGACATTCTTCACCGTCTCTTTCATTTTCTCCCACATCAGACGCAAACGGTTTGCATAAGGTGACAGATTGGTTGGCAAAACCGTTTTCATGGCAACATTGAAAGGATCTTCTTCCGTTACGGTGTATCCGATTTTCTTCATGAATTGCAGGATACTTTCAGCGGCCTTTTCATTACCCATATTACGGAACGCCCCGGCAAGTCTTCCGGCACGGGAAGAAGCCCCTTTGTCGGACAATATTTTCACTATACCTGAAACGTCCTTTATCATGGACAGACATATCCGAGCAGAAATTTCACTCGACTGGAAGTAGGTTGGGGAAGCGTAAATTAACGCTTCTTCAAGAGTGTACATGTTCAATCCATAAAGTTCATGCTTATGGATAATTGATGGAAGTTCGGCCTTCAAATCAAAGAGTGAAGTCCCGTACATCAGATTGACAAGGTTATTTTTACCGTTTGGAGAACGGACTATGGTTTGGACAGGAACAGTAGTTCTACCCGAATAAAGATCCAGAGACTGTTCCGCTGTCAAGCACCAGGAATCATTGAACCGTTCAGTAGCATATTTGGCAATGAAATACCAATAGGAGGTATACCAAACGGTTGTATCACCTTCCGTTCCGGGTTTAGATGAAATGTACCATCCTTTCATCACTTCCTGTAAATAGCCGGCATTCAGTAAACGGGTAAGGTGTGTTCTACTTATTTGTTTAGTACCGCTCAATACAACCCGCTCGCTGTCTTTCTGTAATTGATGGAGGATTTCAAGGGATTCTGCCATCTTTTCTGCTATCGTTGCCATAATTATTATAGAATTACAAGTTTTTATTGCTTTACTGTTACAAGTTTATTTTGTTGTGCAATTACAAGTTTTTGTTGCAAAAGTAGGTATTCAAGATGAATTGAGCAAATAAAAACGTCCAGCATTTTGACAAATGGGATTGCTTTCCCTATAGTTTTGCCTATCTTTGCGAAAAATTCTGTTTTATGAAGGAAAAAGAAGAAACACTGGAATATAACGGTTACAGTTGTTCCGTTAAATTGGACAAGAAAAGATGGGTTTTCTGGGGAGAAATTCTTGGGATAGAAGAGCACATACGTTTTGAAGGAAAAGGAATGAGGGAATTCATTGAAAATTTCCATAGGACAGTGGACTATTATATTCTGATGAAGAAAGGTGAATAACAGTAGGGAAAACATTTATGTAAACTTAAAATATGGAATACGGAATTGGAAAAGAAATGGAAAAAGAATCCATAATAATTATCAGAGAATGGGAAAAACATTTCAACAGAGATATAGTTGAATTGGAATATAATTCTTCAAATAAACCGCATTTGGGTGAATATATATTGCATTTAGGAAGAGAAGAAACTCTTAACAGGGAAGAACTGCAATATCTGTTCGAACGATTCTTGTTTGTTACTGTCGGTATTGATTCCGGAAAATTGTTTGTTTCTTTGACCCGAAAATAATAATGATAAAATATTTGAAATAATATTTGATACTATCATTTATTATTTGTATATTTGCAATGTGGAATATACTTTGCGGAAAGAAGTGTGTAATCTGTCCCATTTGCATATTCCGGAATTTTTAGAATAGGAGGTATATATGGATGCTCTTTTTATTGAAAGAATCATAGTCCTTGTACTGGTAGGAGTGATGGGTTGTCTGTTGCTTAAAGCAGTGTATAAACTGGTGAAGTTTCTTGTCGGGTACAGAAACCGGCATGGTATTTCCGGATTGGTACTGCTGATGGCAGGTGTAGTATTGGCAGGGTGGGGAGTCTATGAATTCTTCATCTTAATTGAACCGTATTTGGTATATATATTGGCTGCTGTTGTTGGTTACTTCTGGTTTACAAGCAATTCTTTCAGAAAGGGTTGGAATGAAACTAAAACGACCAATGATGACAGAATTATCCAAGAATGGGAAAGAGATTGGGATATTGCGGACATTAACAGAAGAAACGGATTTTAAATTTGAAAACAAATTTATTATGGGGTACATTTGGCTATTATTATTAGTAGTACTTATATTTTTCAGCCCAAGTATAATCATAATTGGGCTTCCTATTTATGGTATTTTCTATTTTATAAGGAAAAACAAAAGGAAGAAAGAAGAGGAGGAATCAGAAAGAAACTATAATTATCGCCTATCTGGAACCATTGCTGAATATGGAAAACCTTCAAGAATTATCCGATACGAGGACAAATATATGCTCATATATGAGGATAAAAGGATGCTATACCTTGAAGGGCAACTATTGGATTGGAATAATATAGTGGATGTACGCATACCACAGGAACATGAAGTGTATGAAACGGACAATTCCAATATGGTAAAGCGTTCTCTTTTGGGTTGGCTGCTTTTTGGTAACGTGGGAGGTGCAATAGGTGGAGCTACAAGCAGAAGAGTTTCGTCATCTTACAAGAACAACAAAGGCAGATTCCATCTCCTTATTCAAACAGACAAGATACAATGTCC
>JAFRZX010000064.1 GCA_017442315.1 Bacteroidales bacterium | reverse complement strand
TCAGCATTGGCAATGCTTGAAGCCGGGATACTTTTCAGAAGCGTATTCAACTGCTCGGAAGACATATTCGTCACCTTGCCGTCTATCACGACCTTCACCCCTCTTCCGGCGAGAGTGAATGAACCGTCCTTTTCGGTCACTCCCGGCAGTTCCTTGATAGCATCAAATACATTGTCGACAGGAAGATCCTTGATGATATGCGGCAAGTCATAGATGAGCTTTCCCTTGTCAGCCTTTACAATCGGCTTCTCACCTGTCACCATCGCTTCCGGCAACGCATAATAGAGACTGTCAAGCTTCTCGTCCTTGGATTGAGCCCCAGCATTGAAGCACAATGCCGTAAAAACAATAATGAATAATGTCCGTTTCATAAGTGTGTCCATTTGTTTCCGCAAAGGTCGTCAACCCAAAATTGAAAATATGTTATCGAATGTTAAACAGTGTTAAATAGTGTTAACGTCTGCGGATGGAATTATGCCACATTTTTCTTTTCTTTATTATTTTTTCTTTTTCTTATATAAACTTTTTCTCTTTTTTATTATCAAGTTCGATTAATGGATGTATGTTCGCTTCGGATTTAATCCGAATGAAACAATAGTCATCATTAATGGAACGAAGAGATGAAACGAGAGGAAAAAGTATTACCTTTGTACCAGTGGGAGGATTGGGTATGGGACAGTTAGCTTTTATAAAAATGTTTCTTCTGGTCTCGATCCCAACTGACATCAATGACAATAGAAGGCATGTTCATGTGTTTAGGAAAGGACGCAGACATTTGACATCAGTAGCAAAGATATGGATAGAGTCAAATGGATGTAAATGCATAGAGATTGCATATTCGGAGTTGTCAACCAAGGAAAATGCCATGTTGTTATCTGCTATAGATACTCATTGGGAATATATTAATATGCAGATAACCAAGACGTTCAAAGGAGAAAAGACTAGAATAAAGGACTTAGGAAAATAAGAATATGTGCAGAAACGCAGAAATTAAGATAGGAATCAAGAAACTGGATTTCATATCATATAGAGGAAAGATGATGGTGTATCTTACTGACGGACGTCAGATTATTGTCCCTTTGTCGTTTTTCCCGGATATTAAGGATTTGTCTGTCAAGGATCGATCAGACTGGATAATTCTTGATGAACAGTTTTTTACTTTCAACAAATTGAGTAGGGTATATTCAATAGAAGATATAATGAGACTTTCATAGTCTCATTTTTTTGTATAAACTGTTAAATAGTGTTAACGCCTGCAGATGGAATGGATATTTGAATAACTTTGCAGGAAGATCCCCGATCAGACCGGGGATGACCTGAAAGACATGAAGAACAATCTCAGACACATAGCAATTGCTGTCATTGTTGTGATGGCGGTACTCTTTGCATATCAGAGCTGGTGGCTTATAAGAATGTATCGCAGTGAAGTCGCAAAGACTGAGAATGCTGTCAGAACAGCACTCAGAACCAGCGACTTCAGCGAAATGATGGCACGTCTGCAGAGAGTCCGCGATGAAAAGTCAGGAGTCGGGTTTACCGGAGACATCACGGTCGGTGCCGGATATGGAGAGGGAGGAACCCTTGTGTCACAGATCAACACGACGCAATATGAACAGGACACCTTGGGCAGACAGATAAACGGCCATATGACCGGAGTGACAAAGAGGATCAGCCAGACAACCAGCAGTGTGGTCCAGACCGACAGCCTCCCTCCGAAGCCGGAGAGATCAGAACAGGAAAG
>JAFRZX010000063.1 GCA_017442315.1 Bacteroidales bacterium | reverse complement strand
GGATCAAGGTCATACGGCATTGTCATAATATCCCTGTTCATAAGGTATTGAGCAGTTTCTGATATTCTCAATTCAAATCGTGCGTTGTCTATAGGTTGTGATTCCATAAGCACACGCAACGGATTCTTAAATTGCATCAGTACCTTTAGATCATCATCTGTTGCAAGGTCTATATGACATCTTATATACTCATGCATAAACATTTGAAGATTACGGACATTTACGGGGAGACTATTATTGCTTTGATCGTGGTAGTTATCAGCTACCTTTTGCAGAAATCTGAACTTGATTTCGCTATATGCATCGTCAGGCAGATGCTCTCGTCCTAAATCCCATATTGTACTGTTAACAAGGTCGTGTATAGGAGGCTGGTCTTCCTGATACCTCTCACAGATCATCTCAAGCGGATTTTTAAGTCGCTCATAGTAATCAAGATACGAGTTTTCAGTGATTGGTTTATCCCTCATAAGGTATTCGTAAATTCTTTTATAGTCACCAATGTATTCTGCATTATTTATAACCTCTTCGCTGTCCCATTCACGAATCTTTTCCATATAATCATCAAATTCTCGTTTTATTCTGTCGTAAAAAAATTCTTCTCTGGTCAATTCGTTCACCTCCTACATCATTGTCATTCCTGCAGACTCTGTCGGTTCATCTTCTGTGATATCCTTTTCCTCTGCATTTTCGTATTCTTCAATCATACCGTAGTTGCATCTTTTCTCCTGTGCTACTTCCTTAATGCATTCGCTGAACTCTTTGACGAATTGGTTATCATCTGCTGAAAAAGAATTGCATATTGTTTCTAAAGGTCTTCTTATTGTCACAAGATATTCCATATCTTCAAGAGACACTGAGTCGAGATTTTTGATGTTTTCGTATGCCTTTTTCATATTGGCAATCTGTTCTGCATCGTCAATGATATCAAAGTCCTCACTGAACTGTTTGACATCGTATACAAAGTCTTTATAGTCCTTTTCTAACAGCAAACGGAATTGCTGTTTTTTATACTCTGCATAATACTGATCAATGTATCCTTTGACAAACTGCTCGACACTCTCTTCGGAGTTTTCAATTTCGTGTCCGTATGCTCCTATAAAGTCATCTATTTGAATGACGTAATCGGAGTCGGCATACAATCGAAACCATATACCATCACACTTTTCTGAGCCTGTCTCGGTCGGTCTTAGGACATCTGTTGTTTCAGTTTCATCTATGTAGAAACCTCTGTATTTCACTGGTTACACCTCCTAAAACATCACTCCGACTGATCTGATTACCTGATATGCAATTACTATCAGATATGTAGCAAGGAAGCACATCAACATTATGATTGAGAATACCCTTATCTTTCCGGGTACCTTCTGTGCTTTTGCTTTCAGCTTACGAAGTTCTATTTGTTTAAAATCATGAGAGAGCATCTGGAAATACATTGTTCCGTTATCTCCTCGGATTACGGATATAAGCCCTCTCACAACATCCGAAAGCTGAGGCGAATTGACTCTTGCTTCCATTCGCATGAGTGCTACCTCATAACCGCCTGAACGCATATCAGCACAAGTGATTCCAAGTTCATCCGCAAATGCCGGAGTTGTGTTCTTTTTGAATTTCTCCAAGAT
>JAFRZX010000062.1 GCA_017442315.1 Bacteroidales bacterium | reverse complement strand
GATACTTTTATGTCTGTCATGTCATGCAGTCAAGGCCCAGGATTTAGAAGGAGTGGATTTTGGAGATGCCTTGACCAAGGAGCAGGTTATCGCCAAGTTCGGCCAGCCGAATGAATATATAAGCTATGATCCGGAAATTGGTGATCTTTATGAAACATATGTTTATGATGACTATCTATTGGAGTTTCTTGATAGTTGTCTATTTCAGTTTTATATAAGCAGCAAGAACTTCGCAGTTTTTACGAAGGACATAGATGGCGGCATAAGAGTCGGTGATTCATTGGAAAAGGTGCTTAATTCAGATTTGAAGCCTCATTATTCAGCCTGGTATGACGAAGATACTTATCACCAATATTATTATGACCTCAGGATATATTACCGTATCAAGGATGGAATAATTGTGGAAATCTGGACAACCTTTCCTGTATAATCGTCTGTAATATGAAGTTGACCAATATGAAAACATTCAGTTATTGTTTGACAGTGATACTTTTATGTCTGTCATGTCATGCAGTCAAGGCCCAGGATTTAGAAGGTATTGATTCCACAAAGTTGACTAAGGAGCAGGTTATCGCCAAGTTTGGCCAGCCTGATGAATATACAGATACCGTTTATGAAGATGGTAGATATGAAACATATATATATGGAAATGATCGTCTGTTGTTTATCGATGGCAGTCTATTTGAGTTTTATATAAGCAGCAAGAACTTCGCAGTTTTTACGAAGGACATAGATGGAGGCATAAGAGTCGGTGATTCATTGGAAAAGGTGCTTAATTCAGATTTGAAGCCTCATTATTCAGCCTGGCATGACGATAATACCTATTACCAATATTTTTTTGATCTACGAATCAATTACCGTATCAAGGATGGAATAATAATGGAAATCTGGACCTTCTTTCCTGTATAATCGTCTGTAATATGAAGTTGGCCAATACATAGTGGCACAGACTATACTATGGGTGCATATACTACTGAAATAAAGACATTGACATGGAGCAATCAATAAAAAAAATATTGGTTATTATTTTGTTTGGAATAGGGTTATCAGGTTGTATGGACCATCCAATTCCAAACAAACTGGTCCAATCAGATTCCTATGTCCTGGAGTATATAGAATACCGTCTTCTGAACCTATCTGTAAAGGATGACAAGAGGATAGCAGTCGGCGTTTTCGGTTATGACTCCTATGGCGTTTTTTCCACGACAGAACATGACATAAAGCGTTTCGAGGAGAAGTGTCGCCAGCATTCAGACTTTGGCTATGGTATGGATTATTTGTGTACACCCTCTGCAGTATATATCCATTGTGTCCCGGAGCGCGATATAGTGAGTATAGATGTCTATAGTGACGCTCCTTTTGACTCCTCTCATCCTGCCGGTACAAGTCTGGCAGACTGTTTCTACTTTGTATCCGTCAGTCCGTACCGTTACATACAGAACGGCTATCAGTTTACGGCAGATATGCTGAAGACAGAAGTTCCTGATTATTATGACTGGCCTTATATCATGCGTTCACTTAATTACTATGACTATTATGACAAACGAGATCCTGAATTCCGCAGTTATCTACCTGTCTATGGTCTTTTGTCAGATCTTGATGAGTATGATTTCCGTATGATAGGGATATGTGACGGTTGGCAGCATTGGGGACATGAATCTCCAGTTCCTCTTGCGGATCTGGTTCCCGCAAAGATGCCGGAAGGCCGTATGGTCCACACTCTGACTGTGCGCATCGAGGACACTGAAGGCTTCATCTTCAAGAAGCAGATCCGGGTTGATTTTTCGGAGTGATAGATTTTTTTCTTTCGTCCCACCCCGTAATGTGTTGAAGCTGAGTGGTTTGCCTTTATGTGGCATGATAGATTTTTTTGTCCCGGAATTTGGTGGAAAGCCTTGTTATCTTGTATATTTGCAGAAGTGGAGAGTTCACGTTATCAGAAAGAAGAGTTCTACACTATAATAAGATAAAGCCATGAAACGTTTGACAACACTGCTGTTTGCTGTTATAGGGTTATGTTCTGTATATTCTTGCGAAGCTGAGAAGACCTATACGGTTGCATCGAAAAGAGGATATACAATAGATGGGGAATCAGGTCTTCCATTTCCTCTTTTTTATGTGAGGCAGAATGATTCGGGTTGGTCTAAGGAGGAAATTTCCGGATTTGAAGCATATGAGCCTGGCTATGAATATGTCATACGCGCAAAATATGTCGACCAATTGGAATATCGGGATGGATATGGTAAGGATCATTACTATAAGGTCCTTCAATTGCAAGAGATTCTTTCCAAGGAACGCAGGGAATCTGTCGGACTTTACGATGAGTATTATTATGAAGATTACCTTGCTGATCCGGATGAATTCGGTTCTCAGTCCGGCACTCATGTTCATCCCTCATCGATCAATGCTTTAAAGCGCATACGTATTACAGGTTCCGATTACCAGGCCACTCTTACCTATTCGTATTCATATGATGCCTCAGACCGTCTGTCCTCTGTCACTTATGACGACGGTCAGGGCGGTGTAAAGGAATTTCTTTACGTCTACTCCGATGATGTTCTCTCTCATGTGACTCAAGGTAATGTACGCTATGATTATACATTCGATTCGCATAAAAGCCCTGTCAGATTGGAAAAGTCAGTATCAGGAGTTGCGGAAAAGACATATGAATACACCTGCGACGGCGGATTTTTAACAGGCATAAAATGCTCCGATGGAACGGAGTGGAGATATTCTTCTAACGAGATTTGGGAGGGTTCTGGAATATATGATATCGTGGAGGCTTCATTATATAGGAATGGAATACAGGAGGACATATACCATATAGGTTCATCCGGCACAGGTAATAATTTCAATGTGCCGGTTCCTGGGATGTCGCTTCCGTTTTTTTTCGCAGCTGATTCCGATATGTTTCTGCTGGGCAGCAATCCATCTCATAGTCTTCCTTATGAGATTTCAAAGAACGATATGATTGAAAAGGTCGTATACAGACGGGAGTCCGTTCCTGGAAGCAACATCATAGGAATTGATTACGATGGTATTACATGGGAACTGGAATATGATGAATCCATATTTTTGTAATATGTCTTGTGCTGAGACTTACACCTTCTGCAGTATCGGGATTTAAGTGGTATGGCTACTATACGATATCGATCCCTGAGCCAGTTTGTCGTTATGAAAAAAAATACTAATTTTTTAAAAAAAGAATTATGCAGTCAAGTGTTAAAAGCTTATTCTATTTAGTGCTATGTGCCGTCGTTGCCATTTCAAGTTGCAGGAAGGAGCCTGATGTTTCACCTGTGGGTGATGAATACGCGGTTGTAAGTGGCAAGAAGATCAGCAAGGTTATTTATTCTGAAAATCCAAGAATGTATATATCAGAAGATGCCTTACATTATAATTATAAATACGATTCTGCCGGTAAGCTCTTATGTGTAGAATACGGAAGTGAGACAGATGGGATATACAACAAAATTTCTGAGACCGTTTTTGAATATGACGATAATAAGTTGAAGTCTATCAAGATCGGAGACCAGGAACATTGTAGTTTTATCTACGGATCCGGTGGTCGCTTGAGCAAGGTAGAGTCAGAGTCTGCTTATTATGGTGAAATGGATGTGGACTGTAATTATGATAATCATGGTCATCTGTCTACAGTCGAAAATACCGGATGGAGATGGGTATACGCGTGGAACGGAGATGATATTGTCAGATCGGAGATGTTCGTGAAACAAATTAATGACGAGGCTGATGAAGAAAGTGATCCTGGACTTGAATATAGCTATAAGCTACAGGAATTTACATATTCAGGAATTATCAATAACTTTAATGTCTTGATAGATGGTTTATGCCTTCCGCAGTGGGGAGAGATCAAGTGGAACAGTCGTGCTATAGCCTTCATGAAATTCATAGGAAGCTTTCCTTCCCTTCATCTTCCGGTTGTTTATAACAATGACGGTACAGCTCTCACAATTAAATACGAGCGTAATTCTGATGGAGACATTTTCCGAATAGTCATGGACGGTTACAGGGTTTGGGAACTTGAATATAAATAATATCCATTGTGTCCCGGAGCGCGATTTTGTCCGTATCGAGAGTATCAGATTCTTTATCATCAATGCCGCTGATGTGAAATCTTTCAAGTTCACATCAGCGGCATTGAATTTATTACCTTCATATAGCGGTATATTGCCGGTACAGAAGATAGTATTATGTCGCTATAGTCTTTCCAGCTTTACAGTGAAGTGACGCATAAGTTCTGTCTCCCATACGATCTTCACGCCGCGGGTGATCTCGTGACGACGGTCATAGACATTCTTGAGCGCGGCTGCGATCACATCCATGTGATTGTTGGTATAGACACGGCGTGCGATGCATAGACGCAGGAGGTCAAGACCTCCGAAGCGGTTTTCGCGGGTCACAGGATCACGGTCTGCAAGGATATATCCTATCTCGCATCCACGTACTCCTGCCTCTATATAAAGCTCGATTGCAAGTGTCTGTGCCGGAAATTCTTCCTTAGGTATCTGGTCCAGAACCTTGTCAGCATCTACGAAGATGGCATGGCCACCTACAGGACGCTGATAAGGAATACCGTATTCATCAAGTTTTGCTGCGAGGTACTGTACCTGGCGGATACGTGTTTCTATCGTCTCAAGCTCTGTATTTTCGTCCAGACCTACTGCAAGAGCTGCCATGTCGCGTCCGTTCATACCGCCGTAAGTGAGGAAACCTTCGAATGGAATGCAATATTTCTTAGCTCCTTCATACCAGTCTTCGTGGCGGGTAGCGATGAAACCTCCCATGTTCACGAGACCGTCTTTCTTTGAAGACATTGTCATGCCGTCTGCATATGAAAACATTTCCTTGCAGATTTCCTTGATGCTCTTGTCTGCATATCCTTCTTCACGTGTGCGGATGAAATATGCATTTTCAACGAAACGAGCCGAGTCAAATATAACCCGTTTTCCGTACTTGTCTGCAATTGCGCGGACTTCGCGTAGATTCTGCATTGATACAGGCTGTCCTCCGGCAGTATTGTTTGTAATTGTGACAATGATGAACGGAACAAGCTCCGCTTTTTCCGCAAGCACTTTTTCAAGTTTCTTAGGATCTACATTACCCTTGAAAGGAACCTCCAGCTGAGTGTCCTTTGCTTCATCTACTGTACAGTCTACAGCGAATGCCTTGCGGCTCTCGATATGACCTTTTGTCGTGTCGAAGTGTGAGTTGCCGGGCACTATTGCATCAGCTTTGACGAGATGACTGAAAAGAACGTTTTCTGCAGCACGTCCCTGATGAGTCGGAATCACATACTCAAACCCCGTGATTCTTGTTATAGTTTCCTTAAGCTGGAAGAAGGATGATGATCCTGCATAGCTTTCATCACCCATCATCATTGCAGCCCACTGGCGGTCACTCATTGCTCCTGTACCTGAGTCCGTGAGACAATCAATGTAAACCTGATCAGATTTGAGCTGGAAAAGATTGTAGTCTGCTTCCTTGATCCATTGTTCTCTTTCTTGTCTTGTACTCATACGAAGCGGTTCCACCATTTTGATCTTCCAAGATTCTGCAAAAGGTAATTCCATAATTCTTAATATTTTAAATGTTATTGATTATTGATTTTTCGATTTCAGACCTTAAAGGTAACGATTTTTGTAATTTGTTTAAGAAATTATAAGACTTTTTCTCTTCAAATCATGGTGTGTTAAAGAAGAGTAAGTATGTCTATATCAATCTACGGTTTTATTTTTAGTGATTTTGGCTGCAAACCCTCCACCGGGTGCCATCTCTACCAGAAATCTGTCTCCAGAAGCATACTGGAAAGTTTCCATTCTGTAGTCTTGTGCTGATCTTTCAGCATTTACTCCATCTTTGTAGAGTTCAATACAATAGTTGCCTTCCGGAAGAAAATCCAATGCTGTGTCAATGGTTCTTCCCGTCCAGTCTGTCATTCCACCTACATACCATATGTCCCCGCTTCGGCGGGCCAGGACTATATATTTTCCAACCTCACCGCAGATTCCGAATGTTTCGTCCCAGATTGTCGGGACAGAAGCGATGAATTCAAGACATTCTTTTTCCTTAATGTAGTTTGAAGGAGAATCGCAGAGCATGTTCAATGGCGAATCGAATACAATATATTCAGCAAGCTGTCGGCAGCGTGTACCCTGACTCATAGGTTCTTCATTGATCGGGCGATAGTTTCCACGGGAAGCATTGCGCATTGCCCCCTGCGTATAGTCCATTGGGCCGGCCATCATACGGATGTACGGGACCGTCACGTCATAAGTAACCTGGTCCACGGTTTCAGGGCTCCATTTCATTTGTTCCAATCCATGAACACCCTCGTAATTTACCACATTCGGGAATGTTCTGTGCAAGCCTGTAGGTTTATAGGTTCCGTGGAAATCGACCATCATCCTGTACTTTGCCGCTGTTTCTGCTGCACGCTTATGGAATGCGGTCATATATTGGTCATCACGATCCATGAAATCTATCTTGAAACCTTTGATACCCATTTCCGAGTAATATCTGCAGACATTTTCCATGTCGCGGTCAAAAGCCCAGTATCCAGCCCAGAGAATCAGGCCGACATTGCGTTCTGTGGCGTATTCCACCAGCATCCTGAGATCAATTTCCGGAACAACTTGAAATAGATCGGCAGCACCGTTTACAGACCACCCTTCATCAAGAATTACATATTCTATCCCATTTGACGAAGCAAAATCTATATAATATTTATATGTATCGTTATTTATTCCGGTTTTGAAATCAACCCCATACAGATTCCAAGCATTCCACCAGTCCCATGCCACCTTTCCGGGTCTTACCCAGCTCCAGTCCAGATCAGGATCAGAAGGAGCAGCCAGTCTATAGACCATGTCATTATCTGCCATCTGCACGTCATTTTCAGAAACAGCTATGATTCTCCAAGGCAGTGATTCATTGACAATATTTTCCGCTATGTAAGGTTTTCGTCTCTGTACTTCCATCTGGAGATCATTATGCCCACCCTGCGTCACATGATCGGGATAATGTGCAAATACTGCCTCAAGGCTCCTGTCAGAATCTTTGTTATAAAGATACATGCCTGGATAATTCATGACGTCAGATTCAGTTATGACGATCTTTTTCCCAGACGGACCATCTATCATCAGAGGAAGGAATGCCAGTCTGTCTTTATTCCATTCTGATATGTGTGTATATGAATAGGTGTTTTCAAATGAATTATAAAACTGACTTTCAAGTGTTTCTGTATGCTGGCAGACATAGGCTGCCCACATCTTCCAATCATTAGCAAAATTGAATACAGCTGTTTCACTCTTGATTTCGACAGGATGTCTTATCTCCGATATGAAACGATAGGCCATTCCATCGTCATAAGCTCTGAATACAAGTGAAAAGGTCTTGAATTTCAATCTTATCTCGTTGAAATGATCCTTTACCCTGTTCTTTTTGTATATTATGGTCTCATGACAGTCATTCACAGTCCTTTTTGACACGCTCCTGACAGGTTGTGAAGCATCAAAAGAGCTTCCGTCCATCAATTCTAACTTTACCGTAGACCTGTCGAGAAGCAGTGTGCCGCTGTGTCGCAGAGTGTATGATATTTCAGATGAAACATCAATATCCACCTCTAATTTTCCATCAGGTGACACTATCCTATAGTTTTTATCATTTGCGGCAAGTGTTCCTATACTCATGATGACTGTTGCCAGAAAAGTCGTTAATCTGATTGTATTCATATATGGATATGTTTTAGCATTCACTGTTCTTTGTCATTGTTTTTCTTATCCAGCATGTGTATAAAGGATTCAGAACTACAGTCTTCCCGTCAATTACGTCAATAATGTCCTTATTCAGTAGTGCTGACTTTGAACGGGAAGCTGATGTCGCGGAGGTTATCCCGTATTTATGAAGGATATCGGTAGTACTGATGACCTGCTCGCCTGATACGATTGCGCGTAGATAACATATCTGTTGAGGTGTGAGCATTTCTGTCAAATCGGCAAAGACCATAGACATTTGGTCGATTAAGGCTTGATGTGCCTCCCTGACAATCTCTTTTGTACAAACGACGTATGTGCGCAGCCATGACACCTGCGCGATCTGCTGCATATGATATGGCTGCCCCTCAGCTAAGGTAACGATTAGTGATGCCGTCTCTTCGTCAATGTATTTTGCCGTTTGAGAAAATATCCTGCATATGTATTCCGTCTGTTTTTTCTCCGGTATTCGCGTCATATGTACAACTTCCCCTATAGGGTGTTTCTTAAGAAGCTCCGACATCAGGTAGCGTTTGTTTGCGCTGAAGCAGTATACTACGTTTTCATGTCTTTCAGCCGCCTCACCAATTCGATTCATGAATTCTTCATAGTCAGGCATTTCCATTATAATCTGGAAGTTTTCAATGATCACTATCAGTCTTATCTCTTTTTCTTTGGCAATTTGTTCAGGAAGATCAATGAATTTTTCAATGCAGGCGGTTATATGTGATTTATCAAATCTAAGGTGAAATTTGTTCGAGTCCCCGGATTCAACCGAAATACGTGGTTCTGTTTCCGGGAGTTTCAGTTTTATATATGCAGCTGCTTCACTGAAGTCTTCAGATACGGCCCTGACCACACCGTCGGCAATCATTGCGAGATAGTTTTCTTTATCCCCAGCTTCACCGACGTCTATGCTGCACACTCTGAAATCACATCTTTCCTGGAGAATTTTCGAGGCTGCGTTTTTCAGCAGTGATGTCTTGCCGGTTTTCTTGGCCCCAAGAACCACAGTGTTCTTCATCTTCCGTATGTTGTCGGCAATGCGTTCCTGCAATGATTCGTATTCTATAAAATCCTGATATTCAACAGGTCTGTTGTAAACAAAAGGTGTTTCCATGTGTAAGCTTATATTTGTTGATACAAATGTAATACATTTTACGTAATTACAAAATATGTAAATCAACTATTGAAACTAATTGGTTTACATCACAATATTGCTTATATACCCAATTGTTCTTTGAGGTTTCTTAAAAGGTCGAAAGCTTGTAATGGTGTCATGTTGTTGAGGTCTGCTTTTTCCAATTCCTGTTTTAAGGAAGATAAAAGTGGGTCTTCCAATTGGAAAAACGAGAGTTGAAGTGTACCATCGCTTTCGATCCTGCCTTCGCGGACAGTGTGAGATTTGACAGTATTCTTCCTTTTCTTAAGAACAGAAGATCTGTCGGTTGCGGATTCCTCGGATTCAAGGGATGCTAATGTCTTTTCTGCCGATTCCAGCACCTGTTTTGGCATTCCTGCCATACGTGCGACATGGAGACCGAAGCTATGGGCCACGCCACCTTCTACCATCTTTCTTAAGAAAATCACATTCTTGCCGACTTCCTTGACTGAAATGTGGTAGTTGCGTACCCTGCAGTACAGGTCTTCAAGATCGTTCAGCTCATGGTAATGTGTAGCAAACAGTGTCTTTGCCCCATCGCCGTATTCGTGTATGTATTCTACGATGGCGCGGGCTATCGACATGCCGTCGTAGGTAGAGGTTCCTCGTCCTATTTCATCCAGCAGAACCAGTGACCGCGACGATAGGTTGTGCAGGATCATCGAGGTCTCCAGCATTTCAACCATGAATGTGGATTCGCCGCGGGAAATGTTGTCTGAAGCTCCCACACGTGTGAATATCTTGTCGCAATAGCCAATGACGGCCTTTGATGCAGGCACGAACGAGCCTACCTGGGCCATCAGGACTATCAGTGCGGTCTGTCTGAGCAGGGCGGATTTTCCGGCCATGTTTGGTCCGGTGAGGATGATCACTTGCTGGGTTTCATTATCGAGATATATATCATTCGGAACAAATTCTTCACCGGCGGGCATCATGGTTTCTATTACAGGATGCCGGCCTTGGGTTATTTCAATGATCTTACTGTCGTTTACCATAGGACGGCAGTAACCGTTGGATTCGGCCAGATATGCAAAGCCGGAAAGAACATCAAGACGAGATATGATCCGGCAGTTTTTCTGTATCAGCGAAATATTGCTCTGTATGTGCTTTACAAGGTCCTGATATATTTGTGATTCGAGAGCATAGATGCGTTCTTCAGCCCCAAGTATCTTCTGCTCGTATTCCTTGAGTTCTTCGGTGATGTAGCGTTCTGCATTGACAAGAGTCTGTTTACGTATCCATTCCTGAGGTACGCTATCTTTATATGTATTCCTCACTTCCAGGTAGTAGCCGAACACATTATTGAAGCCGATCTTCAGTGAAGATATTCCTGTTCGTTCGATTTCCCGCTGCTGAAGATCAAGCAGGTAATCCTTGCCATGCCTTGCTATTTTTCTTAGCTCATCAAGTTCGTCAGACACTCCTGAAGCAATTACATCACCCTTGCCTAGGGCTGCTGCGGTCTCAGGATGCATTGTCTTGCTAAGGCGATCAAGAAGTTCTTCGCAATCACCCATCTTATCCATAAGTTCTTCTAGCGCAGGAACTTTCTTTCCACGACAGAGCTGAATTATCGGAGCTGTCTGCGCAAGTCCTCTGCGAAGCTGCATCACTTCCCTCGGCATTATCTTTCCTGCCGCAGCTCTTGATATTATGCGTTCAAGGTCTCCTATATCACTTATCCTGCTCTGCAGGCGCATAAGGTCGTCGCCATTGTCAAGAAAATGCTGAACGATGGAATATCTGTCTTCAAGTTCCTTAAGATCCATGACAGGCATGGCCAGCCACGTCCGCAGCATACGCGCTCCCATTGGAGAAGAGCACCTGTCCATAACTTCTACCAGTGAAGTGCCCTCTTTTCCGGCTGTTGAGGCAAAGATCTCAAGATTGCGGAATGTGAACCTGTCCATCCATACGAATGCGCCCTCGTCTATTCTTGATATCGAACAGATGTTCGTCAATCCGCTGTGCTGGGTCTGTTCAAGGTATACAAGAAGCGCTCCGGCAGAGCTTATTCCTAAAGGGAAGGTGTCTATGGCAAATCCTTTAAGGGTGTCGACCTTGAGCTGTCTCTTGAGCTTTTCTACGGAACTGTCGTATACGAATGCCCATTCTTCAAGAGTTGATATATAATAATGGTCTCCATATTTTTCACGCACCCCTTTTTCATATCCGCGTGCAACCAGAAGTTCTTTAGGTGCAAAGGAGCCCAGCAGGGTGCCTATGTAGTCCAAACTTCCTTCCGCCAGCTGGAAAGTGCCGGTAGATACGTCAAGAAAAGCAGCTCCACAACGGTCTTTGTAGAATGTCAGACCTGCAATATAGTTGTGTTCCTTTTGTTCCAGCAATTGTTCGTTGAATGCGATGCCAGGTGTAACAAGTTCCGTTATCCCTCTCTTGACAATCTTTTTGGTCAGTTTAGGGTCTTCTAGCTGATCGCATACGGCAACCTTATAACCGGCACGTACAAGGCGTGGCAGATAAGTTTCTATAGAATGGTATGGGAATCCTGCCATCGGTATGGCCCCCGGTGTCGCACTGGACCGCTTTGTAAGAACAATGCCAAGCACTTTGCTTGCAATAAGGGCATCATCTCCATAAGTCTCATAAAAATCCCCGCACCTGAACAGAAGTACTGCTTCCGGATGCTCAGCCTTCACTGCGAAGAACTGCTTCATCATAGGTGTTTCGGTAGGTTTCTTCTCTGCCATAGATTTTTGTTTTATCAAATGCGTTTTTCGCATGCATATCGTGCAAATTTACCAAATTCTCATGATTATTTTCTAAATTTGGAAGATTTTATGAAACGGGTACTGATCATATCATATTATTGGCCTCCTACTGGTGGTTCGGGTGTTCAACGTTGGGTCAAGTTTGCCAAATATCTGCCGTCCCTTGGATGGCAGCCTGTCATATATACCCCGGAAAATCCGGAACAACTGGCAGTCGATTCTTCGTTGGAAGCAGAAGTGCCTGCAGAGGCGGAAATCATTAAGACGAGAATCCTGGAACCATATGCACTCTATAAGAGAATTCTCCGCAGATCAGGACATAGCAGGGAAGCTGTGGAAGTGAATCCTGTGAATGCACAGGAAAAATCAGTGCTGCAAAAGGCTGCAATGTGGATAAGGGGGAATCTTTTCCGTCCGGATCCCCGTTGCCTTTGGATAAGGCCTTCTGTCAGGTTCCTTAAGAAATACCTGAAGGAACACCCTGTGGATCTGATTGTTAGTACCGGGCCACCGCAGACCATGCATATTATCGGTATGAAGCTCTCACAGGAGACAGGACTACCATGGATCGCGGATTTCCGTGACCCATGGACAAAAATATTTTATTTCAAGCATCTTTCTATGACGGCCTTTACTGAAAGATGGCACAAGAAGATGGAAAGAAAGGTTCTTGACAGTGCTACCGCTGTTGTTGCTGTATCTCCTCTTGTGCAGCAGGAATTTCAGGCTATGACGCAGACCCCGGTTGAACTTATAACAAACGGATTCGATGAATGTGATTTTGCGGAAGACAAGGTGAGTGAGGCAGCGGGAGGACCGTCGGCACCATTCGTTATAACCCATACCGGACTTTTTGCCGCTGATGGAAATCCGACAATGCTGTGGGATGTGCTTGCCGAAAAAGCAAGGACGGACGAGACTTTCAGAAAACTTCTTGCAATCAAGCTGGTAGGCAAGAATGACAAAGAAATAATAGAAGCAATAAGGTCCGTCGGATTAGGAGACAACCTGTGTGACATGGGTTATCAGCCGCATGCTGTTGCAATTGAACTGCAAAGGAAGGCATCCTTTCTGATACTGCCTCTCAGAAAGGAACCGGAATATAAAGCGGTGCTTCCGGGTAAGCTTTTTGAATACATGGCATCCTGGAGGCCGGTTCTAGGTATAGGGCAACCTGATGGAGCCATGTCCATGATTCTCAACAGGACCAAGACCGGTATTGTCCTTGATTGGGAAGACAGGGATTCCATATCACGTGCCATAGATATTCTCTGGGAACGTCACCTCAAAGGTGAACTTACAGTGGAAGATGCGGATATTTCACAATTTACAAGACAGCATCTGGCAATAGAAATGGCCGGACTTTTCAATAGAATCATATCAGATAAAAAATCCAGAAGACATGCATAAGGACGTCATCAGAAAAACAGCATCCTACATCGGTATAATCATTCTGTTTGCGGTAATCGCATATGGATTCGTTCCTCAGGTGTTAAGTGGAAAGATAGTCAATCAGAGCGACATATCAAGCTGGAAGGGCATGGCACAGGAGGCTGTGTCTCATAATCAGAGTCATCCGGAAGATCCTACCGCCTGGACGAATTCAATGTTCGGAGGAATGCCCACGACGGCCATGATAGATGATTTTGACGGAGACTGGACAAAAGCAATATACGATCTGCTGCTTTCCGGACGCAGGCCGGCAAGCTATCTTTTCATAACTCTGGTTGGTGCATTCCTGCTCATGCTTTCCATGGGAATGGGTACGATGACCTCGATTGCAGGAGCAATTGCTGTTGCATTCTGTTCATATAACATGCAGATAATA
Organism: Bacteroidales bacterium; assembly: GCA_017442315.1. Classification (GTDB taxonomy): domain Bacteria; phylum Bacteroidota; class Bacteroidia; order Bacteroidales; family UBA932; genus Cryptobacteroides. The sequence continues at coordinate 50,506 of JAFRZX010000062.1, read as the reverse complement.
CAGGTCGGGCATAATACAAAGATGCAGGCAATCGCCTATTTTCCATGGGTGCTTGCAGGAATAGTATTCACATACAAGGCTGCATTGGGGAATCTGTCTGACTCGCTCCGCGAAAATCAGAGAGGATGGAAGAAATGGCTTCCTGAAACTATCCTTGGAAGTGTGTTGTTTGCATTTGCACTGAGCATGCAGATAAAGGCAAACCATATCCAGATAACCTATTATCTCGCTATTGTCATATTCGTATATGCTGCAGCCCTTCTTATAAGCTTATCTGTAGACAAAAAAAAGAGAGCGATGTTGGGAAGATTCTTTGCAGCCTCTGCGCTGCTGCTTGTGGTCGGATGCATCGGTATCGCTACTAATGCAAACAAGCTTATCCCGACATACGAATACACACCTTATACCATGAGGGGCGGATCTGAACTTGCGGCAGACAGTGAAAGTCATAATGACAAGGGTCTTGATCTGGACTATGCGACGGCGTGGTCATATGGAATAGAAGAGATGCCTAACCTCCTGATTCCCAATTTTAACGGGGGAGCATCTTCGGGAGAGCTGGACGTTGATTCCCAGACTGGACGTCTGTTGAAGAGGGCCGGACAGCCCAACCTTAAGCAGACTCTTAAGCATATGCCTCTGTATTGGGGACCTCAGCCATTCACTGCCGGACCGATGTACATGGGAGCCATAACGGTTTTTCTTTTCGTTCTTGGACTGCTCATGTGCAAAGGAAGGGAAAAATGGTGGATGCTTGCAGCTACAATGATTGCAGTGATGCTTGCCTGGGGCAATCATTTCATGTGGTTTACCAGGCTGTGGTTTGACTATGTTCCGTTCTACAATAAATTCAGAACGGTATCCATGGCACTTGTCGTTCTTCAGGTGACTTTGCCTTTGCTTGGCTTTCTTGTGCTTGACAGAATCACAAAGGAATATTATTCCAAAAAGGATTTCTTAAAATACGGAAGCATTGCGTATGCGCTTACGGCAGGTTTCTGTCTGCTCTGCATTCTGATGCCTGGGATTGCCGGCACTTTCACTGGAGCATCAGATGCCGGACAGCCGGAAGTGCTTGTGGATGCCCTCGCAGCAGACAGACAGATGCTTTTGAAAAAGGATGCAATGCGTTCCATGATGCTGATAACGGCGGTTTTTGCCTTGTTGATATGGGCATTCCGTACTCCGAAATATGATGCAGTCGGGAAAGAAGGGTCTTTTGTGTTGAAAGGAAGAATGCATATTGTGACCTTTGCTGTAGTGATTCTTGTTATATGTGATCTGGGCTTCCTCGGTAAAAGATATCTCAACAAAGAACATTTCGTTACCAGAAAGGATTTTTCATCTCAGTACGAGCCTCGTCCTGTCGATGAAATCATTCTTGAGGACACAGACTCCGATTTCAGGGTCCTGGATATCAGTGTGAATACATTCAATAGTTCTATTCCAAGCTATCATCATAAGACAATCGGAGGTTACAGTCCTGTTAAACTTCAACGCTATCAGGATCTTATAGAAAGATATCTTGCTTCAGAGATAAGAAAAATATATAAGGTTGTGGGGGATGCAGCCACTGTGCAGGAGGTTGAGGATAATCTTCCGGAACTGAAGATAACATCTTTGTTAAACGGAAAATATATCATACTTGGAGGCGAGTATCCACCGGTGATGAATGTAAATGCAATGGGAAATTGCTGGTTTGTTTCGGATGCGCTGTCGGCGAAGAGTCCTGATGAGGAAATTGCCCTTTTAGGCAGTACTGATCTTCGTACCACAGCAGTCATAGGTGAGGATTTCGCCTGGGCGAGAGAGCATGCCGTACAGGATAAGACGGATGATGTTGATTCAGATACTATTGATCTGACATACTATGCTCCCAATGAATTGCGTTACCGTTTCGACACTACGGGCGAAAGAGCTGCTGTTTTCAGTGAGATCTATTATCCGAAAGGATGGAAAGCCTGGATTGAACCAGTCGGGAAGTATGGTAATGTAGACAACGGACATTATCAGCCTACTCCTGAAGGCAGGAGCATAGAACTTTTCCGTGCAGACTGGATACTTCGTGGAGCCGTAGTTCCGGAAGGTCAAGGTGAACTCATTATGCGTTTCGAGCCTGACTCGTACAGCCTTGGCGAAAACATTTCACGTGCAAGTTCAATCATGCTCATCCTTCTGCTTGTTGCTTCAGCGGCCTTTATGCTCATCAGTCGTTTCAAGGCTTGAACCCAGACTGTGCGCATCGAGGACACGGAAGGCTTCATCTTCAAGAAGCAGATCCGGATGCATTCGGTCCTCAGTCCGGCACTCATATTCATCCCTCATCCATCAATGCTTTAAAGCGCATACGTATTACAGGTTCTGACGACTCGCATAAAAGCCCTGTCAGATTGGAAAAGTCAGTGTCAGCAGTTGCGGAGAAGACAAAAATGCTCCTATGGAACGGATGGAGATATTCTTGTAATATGTCATTACCTTATGCACTGTTGTGCCAGCTTTTCAGCAAGAGAGATGAAAGCAAGACCATCCGGACGTGATGATAGAGCTACAGGTTCCCCATTGTCACCGCCTTCACGTATGCTCTGCACTATAGGAATCTGACCGAGCAATGGAATGCTGTATTTTTCTGCCATGCGAATGCCGCCTCCTTTACCGAAAATGTAGTATTTTTCGTCAGGGTGCTCTGCAGGTGTAAACCACGCCATATTCTCTACAAGTCCGAATATCGGCTTGTTCACGCTTTCATTACGGAACATGTTCACACCCTTCTCGACATCGGCAAGCGCAACATCCTGAGGTGTGCTGACTATTGCAGCTCCTTCCAGTGGAATGTCGTGTACAAGGCTTATGTGTATGTCTCCTGTTCCGGGAGGCATATCGATAAGAAGGAAGTCCAGCTCTCCCCAGCGTACCTGAAGTATCATCTGCTTCAAGGCATTGCATGCCATCGGGCCTCGCCAGATAAGGGCCTGTTCCGGTTTGGCGAAATATCCGATTGACATCCACTTCACTCCGTATTTTTCAAGAGGCATGATGACTTCTTTCTCTCCGTCCAGAAAAGCGTCCGGCATGAATCCTTCCGTTCCTGTCATCTTCGGTACGGATGGACCGTATACATCTGCATCCGCAAGCCCTACCTTATATCCGAGGCGTGACAGAGCTACGGCCAGATTCACTGAAACAGTAGATTTCCCGACTCCACCTTTCCCGGATGCGATGCCTATGATATGCTTTACACCGGCAATTTCTTCAAATCCCAGGTCCAGGCCAGGTTTCTTTTTAGGTGCCTCATCTTTGATGACAGTCTTGACTTCCACCTTAGTCCCTTCCGGGGCGTTTCTTATGATGGCAGCCTTTGAACTGCCGATCAGATATTCTGCAAGAGGATCACGATGTTTGGAAAAAGCCAATGTCACGGTTATGCTGCCGTCTGCAATCTCCACGTTCTCAACCATTCCCAGCTCCACTATGTTCTTGTCGCCTTTTGCCGGGTGCTCCACTTCCTGAAGCCATTCCTTTACATTGTTTATATCTGTCATAACTTATGCAATTATTATATATCCTCACATCGGAACTTCGTTCTTTCCCGATATATGTATTCCGTTCCAGGCAATCTATCGGACTATATCCATTTCGTCAAGCAGCCATCCTGCCCCACCGAATTTATCAACGATAAACAGTACATAGCGTATGTCCACATTGATACATCTCTGGAGCTGAGGTTCAAACATCACATCGCTGCTCATTGACTCCCAGTTGCCGTCGAAAGCAAGTCCTATGAGCTCACCGCGGGAATTCATGATAGGGCTGCCTGAGTTTCCTCCTGTGATGTCATTATTGCTGAGAAAACATGTCACCAGCTCTCCTTTTTCATTGGCATACTGACCGAAATCCTTGTTTGTCCACAATTCCTTCAGTTTTTCCGGTACCACGAACTCCCAGTTGTCCGGATCTTCTTTCTCCATAACTCCGTCTAGTGTCGTATAGTGCTTGTATACTACAGCATCTTTAGGAGAATAACCTCCGACCTTTCCATAAGTAAGACGCATAGTGAAATTAGCGTCCGGATATGAAGGTTCGCCCTTTTTCCATTCGAGCAGACCTGCTGTGTAGGTCTTTCTGGCCGCTGCAGTCAATCTGTTGCCCTCTTTTATGGCAGGAGAAAGATTGGTGAAATTTTTTCTGACTGCTCCGAGAAAGTCCATCGCCTTGTCGTTTCTGATTTCAGCTACACCTGCAGCTGCAAGCTTTTCCGGACTGGTGAATATGCTGGAGTCAAACAGGGAGTCAGCATACATGTCTATATCCATATCTGCAAAGTCTGCGATTTCAGGATAATATCTGCTGTCCACATTGTCTCTGTAGAACTTTATCATTGCTTTTGCAACCTTTCTGTCAGTGGATGCAGAATAATCCTTATAGAAGGCGGCCATCTTTTCGTTCATCTGGCTTAGTGCGGCAGCAGTGTCGAGCCCCTCCTTAAGTCCGGAGTTGAGATAAGTGTTTGCCATTGCGCCGGCACTCAGAAGTTCGATTTTGGCCAAAGACTCGTTGGCATATGTGTATATGCAGCTTTCTTCAAAGCCGGCGGCAGCTGCAGCAGCCAGGTCTTCAAGTGCCGTACCGTATATCTTCTGTCTTTTTTCAGATGAATTCACCCATTCCGCAAAATCCTTTTCTTCCTGTTCGGCGCGTCCGATGATATCCAGCTTGTCGAAAGCAAGCTTCATCCCCTGCCATTTTTTCCATCCGTTGGAAGATCCCGAATACTTGCTTGCATACTGGATCTTTATCTTTGGATCGGCTAACATGTCTTCAAGAAGCACGTTCTGCCTTATGGTGCGGGCAGCAATTCTGATGTCATTTGTAATGATCTGATTCTTGAGTTCCGGTGAAGTCTGGAAGCGGGTTGTGCGTCCGGGATAACCCATGATCATGGTGTAGTCTCCCTCCTGCACGCCGGCAAGCGAAATCTTCAGGTGGTTCTTTGCTTTCAGAGGAACGTTTTCCGGAGAGTATTCTGCTGGGGAACCGTCAGGGGCGCTATACACGCGGAACATTGAGAAGTCCCCTGTGTGGCGAGGCCACATCCAGTTATCTGTGTCTGCACCGAACTTACCTATGCTTGAAGGTGGTGCTCCGACAAAGCGTACATCTTTATATACCTTATATATAATCAGATAGTAGACATTCTTATTGTAGAAGGATTCAACTTTGGCAGAACAATGAGGATTGTTTTTTTTCGCCTTGCTGATGAGTTCGTCTGCGGCGTCATCAATGGCTTTGTCAACGAGTCTTTCAATGTTGGTGCTGTCTTTATATTCTTTCCTGGCTTTTTTTTCAGCCTTTTCAATGACTGCAGTGACATCTTTCATGGATTCCAGAAACGTCACCTTCAATCCTTCGCATGGAAGTTCCTCGCTGCGGTTCATGGCCCAATACCCGTTTTTCAGATAATCATGTTCTACAGAACTCAGTTTCTGGATATTTCCGTATCCGCAGTGGTGATTGGTCACAAGGAGTCCTTCGCTTGAGATGATTTCTCCGGTACATCCTCCGCCGAACTGCACTATTGCATCTTTGAGAGAAGTGTTGTTGATGTCGTATATCTGTTTAGGAGTCAGTTCGCAACCAAGCTCCTTCATTGCGTTTCCATTCATTTTTTCTATGAGAGGTAGAAGCCACATTCCCTCGTCAGCTGATGCTGAGACTGAAAGGATAACCATTGTCGTGATGGTACTGATAATTTTTTTCATATTCGGTTTCATTCTGTCAAAAATGTTCATTATTGTGATTATCTGTTCCTTGACGTGTGTGCAATTCAGAAAAGTGTCGGTTCAAGCTGCTTCAGATGGAAACTTTTCCTGTGGTAAGGTGTGTAACCATGCTTTATTATAGCATCCACATGTTCTTTTGTCGGATAACCCATGTTTCTTTCCCATCCGTATTGCGGGTATTCCAAAGCCAGTCTTCTCATATACTCGTCCCGATACGTCTTGGCAAGGACGGAAGCTGCTGCAATGGATGCGAATTTTGCATCCCCCTTTACGATACACTGGTATTGATAACCGTCGAAAGGCTTGAATCGGTTGCCGTCAATGATAAGGTATTCCGGTTTTGTATCAAGCCTTCTTACTGCTCTCTGCATTCCGACAATTGATGCGTTAAGGATATTTATCGTATCGATTTCTTCTGCCGTTACCTCTTCCACAGCCCATGCAACAGCTTCCCTTTCGATTATCGGACGGAGCAGCTCCCTTGATTTCTCTGTCATTTTCTTCGAATCGTTCAGCAGGGGATGATGGAAGTCCATCGGGAGAATGACTGCCGCTGCGAATACAGACCCGGCCAATGGACCGCGTCCGGCTTCATCGCAGCCGGCTTCCAGAAGGTCTGCGTGGAGATATGGTAAAAGATGCGTTTCGTTGTGCATCCTGCAAAAATACACAAACTATTTTTCCTTATCAAGTCTTTTCTTGAGCATGAGGATTATGTCATTCTTGCTTCGGACGGTTTCTTCCAGAATGGATATGATCTTTTCAAGATCACATATGCGCTTTTCGTAGTTTGTGATGCGGGTGTTGTACTCTTCGTGTACGTCTTCGACTGTTGTGCCTTCTGCTTGTATCGGTTTGTAGCCCAATACAATCTCTTCTGTGGATGTGTTCAGAAGCATGGCTATTTTCATTATATGCCCGTTAACTACAGACGTATTGCCTTTTTCCAGGTCTCTGTATGCTGTAAGGGATATGCCGAGCTTGTGTGCCATATCTTCTTGTGTAAGCTTGCGTGCCTTTCTTATGCGTCTGATGTTATTCTTTATGGAAGAGTTGTCCATGTCTTCGATATTATTGTCTCATTAAAAGCAAAAATATCAGTTCTTGGGACGCTGTATAAACAAGAAAAACCGATGAATGACAAGAAAAGGCGATTAAAAAAAGTTCAAAACCTATAAAAAAGAGAAAAATCAGTCTTATTTCGTCACAAATTCTTGTTTTTTAAGACATCCTTTTCAAGCTTTGCATACAAAAGCAAGTGTATATGAATGATTGTATGTATGAAAAAATATGTTCATTTCTTCTGAATGCGGGAAGCGTGGCAGAAGGAATTCCGGATATTTCCGTCATTTCTTCGGAATTAGGGCTGGAAGATTTTGAAATAGATAACATATGTTATGAGTTTTTGGGAATGGATTGGAAGGATGTCGTGGATGCGTTATATGCTGGGATTATCAAGTTTTCGTATTAAAATCATGCATGGAATATTGATATTGTGACATTGTTTTATTAGATTTGCGAGGATGTGTCTTTATTGACGCGTGAAGAACATAATTACAAACACAATAACACACAAACTGATGAAAGCTTATTCAACCAGAAACATTCGTAATGTGGTCCTCCTCGGCAGCACAAAGTCAGGTAAGACCACTTTATCTGAAGCTATGCTTTATGAAGGAAAGGTCATCGACAGAAGAGGAACGGTGGAGGCAAAAAATACCGTTTCAGACAATTCCGAGATTGAACAGATCAACCAGAGGTCCATTTATGCAACCCCGCTTTATGCTGAGTTCATGGACACTAAATTCAATATCATTGACACTCCGGGTGCTGATGATTTCGTGGGAGGTGCGGTGTCTGCATTCAAGGTATGCGATACAGGAGTGCTCGTAATAAATGCACAGCAGGGCGTTGAGGTTGGAACACAGATATTCTCACGCTATGCGAAGGATTACAAGATTCCTCTCATTGTAGCTGTAAACCAGCTTGATGGTGAGAAGGCGTCATGGGAGACAACTCTCGAATCAATGAAGGAGGCATTCGGCAGCAAGCCTGTTGTTGTCCAGTATCCTGTGAACGTAGGTGCTGAGTTTGACGGTTTTATCGATGTCCTAAAGATGAAGTATTATCGTTTTGCAGGTGACACTGGAAAACGCGAGGATCTTGATATTCCGGCGCAGTATGCAGATGAGGCTGAAGAGCTCAGAAATGCTCTTATCGAACGTGCAGCTGAATATGATGACACTCTTATGGAGACATTCTTCGAGCAGGGAGTCCTCTCTGAGGATGAGATCAGAAAGGGTCTTGGCATAGGTATCCGTCAGGGTGATGTGATGCCGGTATTCTGTCTTTCTGCAAAGAAGGATATCGGAGTAAAGCGTCTCATGGAGTTCACTATCCGCACAGCGGCTTCTCCAGCAGAGCGCATAGGCGTAACAAAGGATGGAAAGGAAGTTGAGTGCAAACAGGAAGCTCCTGTGTCACTCTTTATATATAAGACAGCTGTGGAACAGCATCTTGGTGAGGTGGCTTACTTCAAGGTTATGTCCGGAGAACTTACCGAGGGAATGGATCTGGAGAATCCGGAGACCGGCGACAAGGAAAGAATCACTGCAATCTATGCTGTAGCCGGCAAGAAGAAGGAAAAGGTTACAGATCTTATGGCCGGTGATATAGGATGTACGGTAAAGCTTCGTGCAGCAAAGACAAATGTCACTCTCTGCACTCCAGGCACAGACATCGCTTACAAGGAGATCGAATTCCCTCATTATAAATATCGTTGCGCTGTCAAGGCGAAGGATGCAAAGGATGAAGAGAAGGTGAGCGAGGCTATGGCCAAGATAGCAGCTGAGGACCCTACATACATCATCGAATATCACAAGGAGATGAAGCAGACCATTCTCAAGGGTCAGGGTGAGCAGCATGTCAACACACTCAAATGGAGACTTCAGAACGAGAATAAGCTTGAAATCGAATTCTCAGCTCCAAAGATTTCATATCGCGAGACCATTACAAAGGTCGCTTGCGCAGACTATCGTCACAAGAAGCAGTCAGGTGGTGCCGGACAGTTCGGTGAGGTTCATCTTCTCATCGCTCCTTATCAGGAAGGTGTCGATCCGGGCAACCGCTTCAAGGTTGATGGAAAGGAAGTTGTCCTCAATATCAAGGGTAAGGAAGAGTATGACCTTCCATGGGGAGGAAAGCTCGAATATTACAACTGCGTGGTAGGTGGTGCAATCGATGCACGTTTCATGCCTGCAATCCTCAAGGGTATCAACGAGAAAATGAGTGAGGGCCCTCTTACAGGTTCGCTTGCACGTGATATCCGCGTTTATGTCTACGACGGTAAGATGCATCCGGTTGATTCAAATGAAATATCTTTCGTACTTGCTGCCCGCAATGCATTCAAGGAGGCATTCCGTATTGCAGGACCAAAGATCATGGAACCAATCTATAATGTTGAGGTCCTTACTCCTACCGAGTACATGGGTGCATGTATGTCTGACCTTCAGAACCGTCGTGCCATCATTGAAGGTATGGGTACTGACAAGGGATTCGATACCATCAAGGCCCGCGTACCTCTTGCAGAGCTGTATCGTTATTCGACAACTCTCAGCTCCCTCTCATCAGGTAGTGCAACCTTTACAATGGACTTCGCTGATTACCAGCCTGTACCAGGTGATGTTCAGGAGAAGTTGCTGAAGGCTTATCTTGAGGAAGAGAAGGAAGACTAATATTCCATTTCAATATATTCTGCGACAGAGGCGACCCTTTTGGGCCGCCTCTGTGTCGATTTGTGATTTCGGATATTTTATCTGATGAAATTAGTCATTACTGGTTTTTCCTTGACAGGATCAGGGATGCCTGCAGCACGTCCTGCTTCGATGCATTTCAGGAGCCATGCCATGTTGCGGCCCAGTTCTCGCATGACCTGCATGCCTTCTTCGTCCTGACGCACCTGGTCAGGTGTGCTTCCGTGCACCATGTTCCAGTATTTCGATGACACTACCGGCATTGATGAGATCGTGAAATATTTGTTTATCTGGTCGAATGCTGCTGTGGTACCCCCTCTGCGGGCGCTGACTATGCCCGCCGCCGGTTTATAGCGAAAAATCTTGCCCTTGCCGTAGAAAGCTCTGTCCATGAATGATGTTAGGGCTCCCGAAAGTGCGGCATAATGAACAGGACTGCCGAATATGAAACCGTCCGCGTTTTCCGCCTTGTCGAGGAATTCATTTACGGTGTCGTTCATAAAGCATCTTAGACTTGCAGCTTCTCCGTTCGGCCCTCTCTTGCAGCAATGGCCGCATCCGAGACAGCCGGATATAGGCTTGACGCCCAGCCATATGGTTTCTGTTTCGATACCTCCTGCATTGAGTTCCTTTTCTACCTCCTTAAGGGCTGTGTAAGTACATCCTTCTTTGTGAGGACTGCCGTTTACAAGTATTACCTTCATCGTTTGTCGATCAGTTATGGGTTATATTGATTATTTTGATTCCATAGTGTTTTCCTTCTCTTCCATCTGCTGCGAGAGTTCTCCCATCTTCTTTAGAGATTCCAAGGTAAAACTTCCTTTGAATATCATTAGGGCGATGCCGGGTTTTGTGATATACATTACCATTTCCGAAAATGTGTTTTCTTCCGGAGAGATATCTATATATATGGATGTCAGACTGTCATCTTTGCGGGTTTCCGTTATTTTGAAATAATCTTTCAGTATTTTTTCCGCCTTATCCACAAAAAGAGAGTCGTCCTGTGCAGATGTATCTTCCATTGAAAACATTATCATCCTGTCGAGATCATTCATAATGGCTGCCATTGGAGTTTTCTTCATGAATGGCTTTGCCAGCTTGAGTGTAAATCCTTCTATTTTCTCAACATTGACTCCTTTTGTTTCTTTGGAGGATTCGATCAGTGCTTCTATCTGGCTGAGATTTTCTTTTTTGTCTGCGGCATACGCATCGATGCCATGTATGAAGAACAAGGCTGCTATTATGGAAGATAGAAATCGTTTTGTTCCTTTTGCCATATCTGAGACTTTTACATGAGCAGCTTCGTGAGCATCAATTATGCCAGTTTCAATGTCAGGGAAATGAAGTCTTCCACACCAAGACGTTCAGGCCGCAGGTCGAAGACAGGGTCTGCGACAAATTCCGCAATCTGCTCCTCACTCCAGCCACAGCGGTCTGCCTTGGCGCGGACAAGTGGTTTCAGAGAGTTGCGCAGGGTCTTGCGGCGCTGGTTGAAACCGGTCTTTACAACGGTTTTGAAAAGAGCTTCGTCACATCCCAATGATGTGCGGGAGTTACGCACAAGCCTGATGACCGCTGACTTTACCTTCGGAGGCGGATTGAAGGCTCCTTCTCCTACGGTAAAAAGATATTCGATGTCATACCATGCCTGAAGCAGGACGGATAGTATTCCGTATGTCTTTGTGCCAGGTTTTTCTGCTATGCGCTCAGCAACCTCCTTCTGTATCATGCATACTACCTGAGGCACCTGTTCCTTGTAGTCCAGTATCTTGAAAAAGATCTGGGACGATATGTTATATGGGAAGTTACCGATGACGCTGAACTTGCTTGAAAAGAACTTCTCAAGCTTCAGTCTGAGAAAATCAGCTTCCAGCAGTTTTCCGTTGACCTGTGGAAAGTGAAGTAGAAGATAGTTCACGGATTCGGTGTCGATCTCGACCATGCGCAGGTCAACTTCAGGCCTTTGCAGCAGGTATTGGGTCAGTACTCCCATTCCTGGTCCTACTTCCAGTGCGGGCATTATGGTCCCTTCCGGAACGACGAGTGCGTCTGCTATCCTCTGCGCTATAGACAGGTCGGTCAGAAAGTGCTGACCAAGGGCTTTCTTTGCTCTTACTTCCATTTTCTTTCTTTAAGAAACTGTTTAAATCCACGCAAATATAGTTTCTTTCCTTCAAATATTGATAACTTTGCGCCGGTTGGTTGATTTTCGCGCATGCGGAATACCTGTATAGATTGAAACATGGATAGGAAAATAGAAATAATGGGCATACTGAATCTGACAGAAGATTCGTATTACTCCCAAAGCAGATGTCATGATGTGCAGTCCGCAATGGAAAGGATGGAACGTATGTTGAACGAAGGTGCGGATATCATCGATATAGGGGCATGTTCCACAAGACCGGGTTCCTGTCCTGTCGGACCGGAGGAAGAATGGAAAAGACTGGAACCTGTGCTTAGAACCATTAGAAATAATCTTCCGGCAGCCCGGATTTCAATTGATACATATTGGTCGGAAATTGTAGGAAGAACTTTTGATCTCATAGGAGACTTCATTGTCAATGACATTTCATCAGGCGAAGATGATCCGCAAATGCTTCCCTTGGTCGGAAGGTTAGGACTGACATATGTTGCCATGCATAAGCGTGGGGATTCAATGACGATGCAGTCTATGTGTGATTATCATGATGTTACTGCGCAGGTCGTCTCTTATTTCGAGCATTTTGCACTTCGTGCACAGGAATATGGCATAAAGCACTGGATTCTTGATCCGGGCTTCGGGTTTGCAAAGGATACTGAGCAGAATTACAGACTTCTCAGGGAACTGGATTCTTTCAGGAGACCATTCGGAAACGGGCAGAAACCTCCAAGGATCCTTGTAGGGGTTTCTCGCAAAAGCATGATATATAAATACTTGAATATCACTCCGGAAGAAGCGCTGTCAGCTACTCAGGTGCTTCATGTCAAGGCTTTGCAGAATGGAGCAGACATACTCAGGGTACATGACGTGGCAGAGGCTTTACGGACAGTAAAGCTTTATGAGGTGTTGCAATAATTTGATTTACAATATGTTAAACAAATTCCTCCTATCGTTTTTGCGGAAAGGGATTTATTTGTTATTTTTGCGGGTTCTATTAGAAAAATTGAAATAACATATATTATGTACAGAACACATACCTGCGGAGAACTCCGCATTGAGAATGTCGGCCAGACAGTGACATTGGCCGGATGGGTGCAGAAGTCAAGGAAACTTGGCGGAATGACATTCGTTGATCTCAGAGACCGTTACGGAATCACACAGCTTGTGGTTGATGCCCATGCTTCACAGGAACTCGTAGACATAGCTTCAGGGCTCGGACGTGAGTGGGTGCTTCAGGTGACTGGTGAGGTCATAGAGCGTCAGAGCAAGAATCCAAAGATGCCTACAGGAGATATCGAAATCAGCCTCAAGACCATTAACGTTCTTAATAAGGCGAATACTCCTCCTTTTACCATAGAAGATGAAAGTGACGGTGGAGAAGAACTCAGAGCCAGATACCGCTATCTGGATCTTCGTAGAAATCCTCTTCAGAAGGCTCTCAGAATCCGTCATCAGATAGCTCATGAAGTACGTAATTATCTTGATGCCCAGAATTTCCTAGAGATAGAAACTCCATATCTGATCAAATCCACTCCGGAAGGAGCGCGTGACTTTGTTGTCCCTTCCCGCATGAATCCAGGTCAGTTCTATGCCCTTCCTCAGTCTCCTCAGACATTCAAACAGCTCCTTATGGTAGCCGGTTATGACCGCTATTTCCAGATTGTGCGTTGTTTTCGTGATGAGGACCTCCGTGCAGACCGTCAGCCGGAGTTTACACAGATTGACTGCGAGATGTCATTTGTGGAGCAGGAGGATGTTCTCAATACCTTTGAAGGTATGATGAGGACTCTTTTCAAGAATGTTCTTGGTGTAGAGATCGCAGAACGTATTCCGCGTATGAGCTGGTATGACGCTATGGATCTCTATGGTTCGGACAAGCCGGATATCCGTTTCGATATGAAGATACATGAGATTACCGATCTCATGAAGGGATATGGATTCTCTGTGTTCGATGGTGTCGACTATATCGGTGCAATCAATGTAGAGGGTATTGCGGGCTATACGCGCAAGCAGATTGACGAACTCACTGAGTGGGTGAAGAGGCCTCAGGTGGGTGCTAAAGGACTCGTTTACATCAAGCTTAACGAGGACGGCACCATCAAGTCTTCTGTCGATAAGTTCTATACTCCAGAGCAGCTTCAGTCGGTTGCAGACCGTCTCGGAGCGAAGAAGGGCGACATGATGCTCGTGCTCTGTGGTGCGAAGAGGAAGACCCAGAACATGCTCGGCGTGCTCCGTATTGAGATGGGTAACAGGCTTGGATTAAGGGATCCGTTCAATTTTGCACCTCTTTGGGTTGTTGATTTCCCTCTTGTTGAATGGGATGATGAGACGCAGCGCTTCTATGCAATGCACCATCCTTTTACAGCACCAAAGCCAGAGCATCTGGAACTGTTCTATAGCGACAGGAAGGAAGATCTCGAAAAGGTGTGTGCCAATGCATATGACTTCGTCCTGAATGGAACTGAACTTGGTGGCGGATCAATCCGTATCCACGAAGCGGCAATGCAGGAGCGTATGTTCGAGGTGCTTGGCATCAGCAAGGAGGATGCAGAGTATAAGTTCGGTTTCATCATAAATGCATTCAAGTTCGGTGCGCCGCCTCATGGAGGTCTGGCATTCGGCTTTGACCGTGTCTGCTCTCTGTTCGGAGGTCAGGAGACCATACGTGATTATATAGCTTTCCCTAAGAATAACCAGGGTCGCGATGTTATGATTGACTCACCGTCTTATATTGATCAGGAGCAGATGGACGAGCTTTTCCTTGAATCCAAGGCTGAACGTAAGGAATAATTGTAATCGATAAAAGCTATAGATATAATGAAAATTTCCAGAGGATTTTTTGCCCGCACATGTGCTGCCGTATTGCTGGCGGCTGGGGCGATGTTTGTTGTTTCTTGTGAAGAGGAGCCTCTTGCTCCTGTAGAAGAGCAGACGGAAGAGCCTGCTCCTGAGCCGGAGGTGACTGTATCTGCCGGAGAGAATACTGAAACAAGTGTACAGTTCTACTTGTCTGCAACAGATGCAGATGAAATAGCTTATCTCTTTATGGAAAGGACAGAAGGGATTTCCGCCCCGGCTGTCGAAGAACTTTTTGAAGAGGGAGAGGTTGTCGAGGCTTCTTCGGAGCCTGTGTCTTATACGATAGCGGATCTTGTTCCGGAAAAGGATTATGTCCTGTATGCGGCAGCTTCAAAAGAGAAGGATAAGGTTTATTATAGTGAAGTTAAAGAACTGGCTTTGACCACTGGTGCAATTGAAAACATTCTTTCTTTTGTTTCGGCTTCCAAGACCGGCTTTTCTTATAAGGTTGATGTTCCGGAAGGATATGTATACTATCATACATATCTTGAAGGATGGTATTTTGAATACATGTATCAGTTGGCCATAATGACAGATGGCGCAGAATTCGATGAAGATATCTTTGTGTGGAATCTCCTGGCTGAATTCGGAATGCCTGAGACCTCGCCTAAGACAATCGAGTGGATTGCCGGTCAGGAAAATCTTGCGCGCAATGATGTTGCATATCTTGTCCCTGGAAGAAGTTATTATGCTTTGGCCAGCCTTTTTGATGAGACAACATCGCAAGGATGGCAGGGCAAGCCGGAATACATAAGGTTTGAAATGGACGCACCTGAACCTTCTGATAAGACTGTCGACTGCTCAATCGATGCCATTTCCCACAATTCTGTTTCTCTGAGAATGCAGATGAACAATCAGGATGTCAATTTTTATTTCTATGATTTCTTCAAGAAGGATCAGGCAGATCAGTATAAGGCGGAAAAAGGAGAAGAAGGGTTGAGGGATTATGTGTTTGAATATGGTAGACCTAGACCTAATACGTATACCGACACATGGCAGGTAGACGCAGGAACTTCCTATGTGCTATGCGTAGCAGGTGTTGATTATATGGGAGATATCTTCTATACAGAACTTCAGGTGGATGTTCCTATGCCGGAACCTTCCATATTCCTGTCTATGTCCCCTTATGAGCGTGAACTTGACGGATACTATTCATATAACACATTGAAGGTTTCATGTTCTTTCGATTATTTCGGAGAGGATATGGATTATGGAAGCTATGCGTTTGCTCCTGTCACCGGTGTTATTCCCAAGTCGACATTCAGTGATTTTCTAAGCATGGTAGGATTGCCGGATGATTTTGATGAGCTGGAGGAGCGCGGACTGGAATTATATCAATCTGGAATGTACAATCTGGGTCTCTATCCGATGTATTATTATGAAACGGTATATGCGCAGCTGGTTGAGGGCAATTCATATGAATGGATAATTTCCGGAGGACTTGAACCTGATACGGAGTATGTATATGTTCAGATTGCCGCTTACGATAATAAGTGGTATTGCAGTATAGCTTCTGCCAAGACTGATGTCAAGCCGGTAGTGGAAGAACCTAAGGAAGAATACCTTGCGTATACCGGCAACTGGAGACTTACCGGTCAGATGACTACCGATTGGTATACGGCAGCTGATTATAACCTTACTGTGGAGCAGTTTACTGCAAACAGAAGCTACAAGGTTTATGGATGGTCAAATTCTCAGGTAGGAAAAGATTTTCCTTTCATTATGAATTTTGATCCAGCTACCAATAAGATGTCTATAGAGACCCCTCAGGTTTTGGGAGATGTGGTTATTGAAGGTAAGACATATGAAGTTCAGTTTGTAGGCAAGACAATGAACTATTCGAGCGAATTAGAGATCGCAGGTGGTCAGTGTACTGCTTATACAGGTAATATCAACGGTACAAGAATGCAGTTTTTCCCAGGTATTTTCGGGTACTATGAGATCAAGACTGCGGCTTATGTATATCGTGATAAAGAAACAAATGAATATTTTGATGCTGATGCATATAATATAGTGAATTTTACAGTCAATAAGGTTGACTGATCACAAACGGGAAGTTTCTCAATGCAAAGGACTGGCTGAAAAGCCAGTCCTTTGCATTAAGTATGAACCTGTATTTCATATGTGGTATGCCTGAGGAATGTTTTCTGACTTTTGAAAACAACAGAAAAAGCTATCTGTATTCAAAATAGTCGAAATCTGCATATCCTTTTCCAGAGGGTGATTGGGCCCAAAGCCCTATAAGGATACCGGTGAATCCTGAAACTGTTTCGCTGCTGAGGTATCGTGTATGGTTTATTCCGGCTTGAATGAATTCATGACCATCAAGTGAGTACCACAGTCTGTAATAGTCTGATTCCCCGGTAATACGAAGCCAGATGCGTGGACTGCCGTTTCTGAGATCAGACTTGCTTGCTGCAGCATTCTCCACTTCAGTTTCTTCTATATGATTCAGAACTCCCATGGCATAGTGGATGCCAATTGTCCATTTTCCGTTACCTTTATTCCTCAGATAGATGTCATAATGTGCTTCTGCATCCATGAATACGGTCATTCCTGCTCTGTCTCCCTCGCTGCTTCTGCCCAACCACATGCATGTTTCTGCCGTGAAATCTATATCCTGCTGCCGGAAACCTGCAAATGTTGGTGATTCTATGCTTTCCTGAAGGTCATGTTCCGTACCATATAGGCGAAGGAATCCGGCATTCAGAACATATCGTGATGGTTCCGGATTGCGGATCCACCACCATTGTGGCCCCAGTCCTGTCTGTTTCATCAATGCCGATTCCGGAAGAAGCTCGGATTGTGGTCTGGTGAATTCATTGCGTGCATCCTTAGGGGCAAATGGCTTCTGCGGCAGTGTCGGCACGTTCATTTCCAGCGCTATGTCACCAGTTCCATTCACTACAGGCCATGCTCCTTTTTCCCAACTTACAGGAGCCAGGAAAGTTTCTCTGCCCATAAGGTGATGACTGCCGCTTTGTGTGCGGAAACCAAGGCATACCATCCACCATGAACCGTCGTGTGCCTGTATGATGTCGGCATGTCCGACTCCTTGAATCTGGCTCTTCTGTGTGGCTTGTTTGAAGTGGGTGAGAATCGGATTGTGAGGAGCGCCGATGTAGGGACCGTCCACGTGCCGGCTGCGTGCTATTGTAACCCCATGTCCGAACTCTGTGCCACCTTCTGCTATGAGCAGATAGTACCATCCGTCCTTTTTATATATGTGCGGCGCTTCGGGATACCTGCCTCCTGTGCCGTACCATATCATCCTTGGTTCTGAAAGCTTTTCTCCCGTATCGGGATTTATCTGGCATTGTACAATGCCGTCATTTCCTGCACCGGAATACCAGCATGTTCCATCTTCATCCCAGAAAAGATCTGGATCTATCCCTGGAAGATCGACCCAGATAGGGTCAGACCATTCTCCACGAGGGTCGTCTGTAGTGACTATGAAGTTGCCCTTTGAAGAACAATTGGTGGTGATCATATAGAATCTGCCGTTATGATGTCTTATGGTTGGGGCGTAGATGCCGGACCAAGACCTTGCATCCGGAAGTTCCAGCTGCGATCTGCGTGAAAGCACATGCCCGACCTGTTCCCAATTGACAAGATCCTTGCTATGGTAGATAGGAACTCCCGGAAAATAGTGGAAGCTACTGGTCACAACATAATAATCATCTCCTGCGCGACATACACTGGGATCAGGATTGAAACCGGGTATTACGGGATTTGTGTAACCTTGAGCTTGAATGCATATGGATATGGTCAAGGTGAGGATACATATTGCAATGCGCTTCATTCTTGATGAAAATTTAATAGTTTAAAACTGATGAGAGTTATTGTTTGAGACGTTCGATGATTTCCATGCACATACGCCCGTTATGATATGGGCATTTCCAGAATCCTGCCTTGTCGTCTATGCGGTTTATTGTGCCGTCGGCCTTGAGGCTCCAGAACCACTCTCCGTTTTCATGGTCTATGATATGTGATTTTATGAAATCCCAGCACATGAGGGCTTTTTCCAGTCCTTGTGTGCTTGCAAAATGATTCCATAGGTTGAAGAATCCTACTACGGTTTCAGCTTGTACCCACCAATGCCTGTCTCTGTCAGTTTCCTCTTTGTTGTCATGGCGTATCTGTTCGTATATCATACCATCTTCAGGATGAAAGCCGTCTTCTGCAGCAGAGGCAATCTTCGGCACTATTCTTTCGATGCGTTCCAGAATATCCTTGTCGCCCAGTACCAGTGCGGCTTCGTGGAGAAGCCATGATGCCTCGATATCGTGTCCGTATGAAATGATGTCGGATTTCCTGTTCCAGTCTTCGTCAAAGAAAAGGATCAGATGCCCGTCATGGTCGATGATACGGTTTTCAAAGATTTCTATAAGACCTTTGAGCTGCTTTTTCAGCAGAGGGCTGTTCCATACTCTGTAAAGGCAGGTGTAGGCTTCAAGAATGTGAAGATGGGTGTTCATTGTCTTGCTTTCATTTGCATCCTTGTCGCTCAGGCGCATGTCTTCTATAATGTCCCAGGAGCGTGTGAATGCTTCCAGATACCCATCTTTAGAAGTGTCGTAACTGTGATCTTCTATGGCATGAAACAATTGTATTGCATATTCCAATGCCTGCCCGTCTCCTGTCGCCCTGTTGTATTCTGCAAGTCCGTATATTGCGAATGCTATGGCATATATCTGTTTCTTGGTGTCAAGGGGCGTTCCGTCGGGGTTGATTGACCAGAATGTTCCTCCGTATTCCTTGTCGAGGAATTTTTCGATTATCAGATTCTTGGCAGCTGATGCTGTCTTGAGGTAAGAATCAGCCGTTGTTGGGGTGACACTGTCTTTCAGAATTCTGTATGCTGACGAAAATGTCCATAGGATCCTTGCCGTCATGATGCCTCCTATGGGAGCCGATGCATCGGCTTTGTCATTTCCGTCAATCCTTCCGCAGATCCGGCCTTCCGTTTTGCATACGTTTTTAATCCAGTATGGAAGGATGTTTTCTGTCAGTTCTTTCTTCAGCTGGGAGCGCAGGGCTTGTGCGGCAAATAATTCCGCAGATGTCTTATCAGGTACGTTCATGGTTTATATGTCTGTATGGCAAATATAATAAACTGTTTTTGAAATCTGTGTGACAAGAATATCAGCTGATCATAAAAGGATAACTTAGGTTAAAAAAGTATCATTTTGAAAAAATGTTTATATTTGTGTGAAAAATTATGAATTTGTTGTTTTCATGAGCAAGGTATTGACAGAAATAACACCTCTTTCTGAGAGGGATTGTTTTCATATAGTGGAACGTCATAAGACGGAATTTACTTATCCTTTGCATCAGCATAAGGAGTATGAGCTGAATTTTATCGAGCATGGAAAAGGTGTGAGGCGCATTGTCGGGGATAGTGTGGAGGAAATCGGGGATTATGAACTTGTGCTGATAGGAGGAGAAAGCCTGGAGCATGTGTGGGAACAGGGAAAATGCCGTTCCAAGGATATACGCGAGATAACCATACAGTTTTCAGCAGAGCTTTTCAACGGTGACCTGCTTTCTAAGAATCAGTTTGCATCGATAAGAAGGATGCTTCGTCGCGCTGATCATGGGTTGTCTTTTCAGATGCCTGCAATAATGAAGGTGTATTCTGTGCTTGATACTCTTGCCGGTGAGCAGGAAAGGTTCGTCCAGTTCCTGAAATTCCTGTATATTCTTTACGAGCTTTCTGTATCGGGCGAGGCCAGGGTGCTGGCTTCCAGTTCGTTTGCTCATTCTGTGAGGACCATCGAAAGCCGCAGGGTGCAGAAGGTCAAGGACTACATCAGTGAGAATTATGCGAAGCCGTTGAGGTTATCCGATCTGTCCGATCTGGTAGGGATGAGTCCTGTGGCTTTCAGTCGCTTCTTCAGGCAGAGGACGGGCAGGACCTTGTCGGAGTATATTGTGGATATCCGGCTTGGCTTTGCTGCAAGAATGCTGGTGGATTCGACCAAAAACATATCGGAAATATGTTATGAGTGCGGTTTCAACAACCTTTCCAATTTCAACCGCACTTTCAAGGCAAAAAGGCGTTATACCCCAAGGGAGTTCCGTGCCATGTTCAAAAAGAATAAGGTTGTTGTTTAATTTGTATTATTATCGGATAATATTGTATTTGTTTAACGATTCGGCGCTTCTTATATTTGCATTATCATAATTATTAGCGCTGAAAATTAATGAAACTTATCCGGGCAATTTCTGCTCTGTCAATTGCTGCAGCATTTCTGTTGTGCTCTTGTCAGTCGGGAAAACCGTCTTTCGTAAGGGTGGAAGACGGAAAATTCGTTTGTGAAGATTATCCTTCCCATTTTGTTGGAACTAATTTCTGGTATGGTGCAATCCTTGGCAGTGAAGGCGTAGGGGGAGACCGTGAACGCCTTGAGGCGGAACTGGATACGCTCAAGGCCCTAGGTATGGTCAATCTGCGCGTTCTGGTAGGGGGTGACGGGCCGGATGGAGTCCCGACAAGGGTCAGTCCTACTCTGCAGAAAGAGCCGGGCGTTTACAATGATACGATTTTCCGTGGTCTGGATGTTCTTTTGGCGGAAATGGCTGAAAGAGATATGAAGGCTGTTCTTTATCTGAACAACTCATGGGAATGGTCTGGCGGATATGGCATGTATCTGGAGTGGGCAGGTGCTGGTAAGGCTGTGATTCCTGCAGAGGTAGGCTATGTGGCATATTGTGAGTCTGTTTCGCGTTTTATGACCAATGAGAAGGCAAAGGGATTCTTTGCGGATTATGTCAGACATGTCGTTTCCAGAACGAATACAGTGACAGGAAAACCTTATAAGGACGATCCTGCAATCTTTTCGTGGCAGATAGGCAATGAACCGCGTTGCTTTTCGGGTGACCCTGCGGTGCATGATGCTTTTGTCGAGTGGATGTGGAGTACGGCGGCGCTTATCAAATCAATTGACCCTAACCATATGGTGTCTTCCGGAAGCGAAGGAAGGCATGGGTGCGAGGGTAGTCTGGAATTGTTTGAAAGGATACACAGTTGTCCGGATATAGATTATATGAACATCCATATCTGGCCTTATAACTGGAGCTGGGTACGCGAATCCACTTTGAAGACAAATCTTGAAAAGGCGAAAGAAAACACAGACATCTATATTGATGAGCATCTGGCTGTCGCTGAGAGATATGGAAAACCTTTGGTAATAGAGGAATTCGGTTTTCCTCGTGATGATTTCAGATTTGCGCAGGGAACACCGGTGACGGCACGTGATTCCTATTATCAGCATGTGATGACGCGTCTTGTGAAGTCGGCTCAGGACAGAGGATTGTTTGCCGGTATCAATTTCTGGGGATGGGGAGGTTTTGCTGGTCAGTCGCAGACCAACCTCTACTGGAAGCCCGGAGACGATTATTGCGGAGATCCTGCTCAGGAACAGCAAGGTCTCAATTCCGTATACGTGTCGGATGTGTCAACTACTGATATGATCAGAAATACCTCCGAGAAACTTGCGGAAGCTTCATTCTTTTCTGCGGATTTCTGCATAGAAGACAACAAAGGTATATTTTCAGGTGAAGGTCCTCATGTGCTGGACATATCCATGCTTTCCGACAGTCCGGAAAAGATTTCCGTGGTTCTTGAACTCTTCACAGATTTCGGTCAGCCTGTGGCATCATATGAAAGAAATGTGAAGTTCCGTCAGGAAAAGGCACAGGCATCATTCCGTCTGGATCTTCTTCCAGGATTCTACAAGGCTGTTCTGTCTATTGTGGAAGAAGATGGCACCAAAAAAGAAATATCAAGTACAAACCTTGGGTTCAATCCGGAATTGATCGTGTCGGAGCAGGATAAGCAGCCTGATTTCGATGCTTTCTGGCAAGAGACACTTGAGGATTTGTCTGCTGTTGATCCGCAGTACAGACTCACTTTGCTTGAAGACCGTTCAAGTGATGTCTGCAAGCTGTATCGCGTAGATATGAAATCGTTTGGAGGCGAGCCTGTCAGCGGTATTCTCACCATGCCTGCAGCAGATGGAAAATATCCCGTTAGGATTTCATATATGGGATATGGCAGCAATGTGTGGTATACGGATCCATCATATGCTCCTGAAATGATTGACTTTCAGGTATGCATACGTAATCAGGCCCTGAACAGAAAGCCGGGTGAAAAGGATGACTGGTGTGTAAGAGGGCTTGAAAGCAAGGATGCATATTATTACAGAGGAGCCTTTGCCGATGCGGTGAGGGCTGTGGATTTCGTATGTTCTCTGGATAAGGCGGACACTTCGCGCGTCTTTGCTCATGGGGAAAGTCAGGGAGGTGCTCTGACATTGGTTGCCGCATCTCTGGACCATAGAATAAAGGCTATAGCGCCTTCAGCCCCTTTCCTTAACGATTATAAGGATTATTTCGCAATAGCTCATTGGCCGGCAGAGCCAGTGTTGAAGGCAGCTCAGGAATTGGGCATATCTGAAGACGACCTCTATGAAACTCTCAGTTACTTTGATGTGAAGAATTTTACTGACAGGATAGAATGTCCGGTCATAATGGCTATCGGACTGCAGGACCCTGTCTGTCCTCCTCACACCAACTTTGCAGGATACAATCACATCAGGACTGAAAAATCATGGATATGCTATCCTCATACAGAACATGATGTGTGGCGTCAGAAAGGCTGGGAAGTAAAGAAAGATGAATTCTTTAAAAGATACCTATAATAAAATACATTAACTCTAAATCCAGTAACATGAAAAGTAAACTATTTACTTGTCTGGCGATGCTTTTCGTAAGCTTTTCGCTAATGGCACAGACCAGGAGTGTCAGTGGTAAGGTCACTGCCTCTTCGGATGGACAGCCGCTGGCAGGTGTTGCTGTTACAATCGAGGGCAATAAGGCAGCTTATGCCATTACAGACCTTGATGGTAAGTATGCAATCGATGCCAAGAACGGTGATGTCCTGACTTTTACAATGATGGGTTATGCAACACAGACATCAAAGGTCGGAACTGCTTCCGTGTATGATGTCGTGTTGAAGGATGACACCATGTATCTTGAAGAGACTGTTGTCATCGGTTACGGTACCGTGAGGAAGAAAGACCTTACCGGTTCCGTTGCATCCGTAAACTCTGACAAATTGAAGGAGACAATCGCAACCAACGTGGACCAGATGCTTCAGGGAAAGGTTGCCGGAGTGCAGATCACTGCCAATTCCGGTGCTCCGGGAGCTGCAAGTTCCATCCGCGTACGTGGAGCCAACTCCATCAATAACTCAAATGAGCCTCTTTATATCATCGACGGCATACCTTTCTCAGGATCGGGTAATTCCATTTCCGGATTTGACTGGTATGGCGGATCGAACGGACAGAATGTGGTCAATCCGCTTTCTACCATTTCACCTGCCGATATCGTCAGCATCGATGTCCTGAAGGATGCATCAGCAACTGCCATCTATGGTGCAAATGGTGCCAACGGTGTCATCATCATCACTACAAGACGTGGTTCTGCAGGCAAGGTGAATATCTCTTATGACGGATATGTTACAGCCCAGATGATCACCAACCGTCTCGACATGATGAATCTGCGCGAGTATGCTGAGTATCAGAATGGTCTCTGCGAGGACCTCAACCAGCCTCTCAACAATTATTATAAGGACCCTTCTCTTCTTGGAGCTGGTACAGACTGGCAGGATGAGGTCTTCCGTACTGCATGGATGCACTCTCATTCCATTTCTGTTACAGGCGGTACTGAGAAGATCAGAGTTGCCGCTTCCGGTGGATATACAGATCAGGACGGTGTCATCATCGGTTCAAGCTTCGAGCGTTTCAACGGACGTCTCAATGCTGATTTCGATGTACGCCCTTGGCTTCACGCAGGTGCATCCCTGGCATTCACTCACACCGATGAGGTCATCACCAACAATGACGGTGGTTCAGGAGTTGTGCTTCAGGCTCTGACAATGCAGCCTAGCGTTCCAGTATATGATTTTGACGGTAACTTTGCCGGTCCGGACACTGTATACGGTTCGTCTACATACAACCCTGTATGGCTTGCGATGATGATGAACAACAATTACAAGCGTAACCGTACCATGGGTAACTTCTACCTGAGTGTAGATCCAGTGAAAGGCCTGAACCTGCGTACCGAGTTCGGCTTCGACTCTTCCGACAACACCAACACTTCTTTCGTTCCTACATATGAATACGGAATGCTTGGAAATGAGACCAACAAGATGCTTTACAAGGACGACCATTCTATGTATTGGATATGGAAGACATATGCAAACTATAACAAGACATGGGCAGA
Organism: Bacteroidales bacterium; assembly: GCA_017442315.1. GTDB lineage: Bacteria > Bacteroidota > Bacteroidia > Bacteroidales > UBA932 > Cryptobacteroides. The sequence continues at coordinate 25,685 of JAFRZX010000062.1, read as the reverse complement.
GAAGCATAATTTCGGTGCGATGGCAGGTTGGGAGATGACACGTTCATCATGGAACGGACACACCATCATCAAGACAAATTTCTCTACAGACGATATTTTCGTGATGACTCAGGACGGAAAGTTCAGCAGCAACAACGGATGGAAGGACAGCCAGACTATGGCTTCGGCATTTGCCCGTCTGAACTATAACTATGATGAGAGATACTATGCAACAGTTACTTTCCGTGCGGATGCATCCTCTAAGTTCGGTGCAAACAAGAAATGGGGATTCTTCCCGTCAGCAGCACTTGCATGGCGTATTTCTCAGGAGCCGTTCTTCGAGCCGGCAGCTAATGTGATGAATGAGTTCAAGCTTCGTCTCGGTTATGGACAGGTAGGTAACTCCAACATCAATTCTTATCTCTACAGCTCGAAGATGAATTCTGCGACTTCGTATTTCGGAACAGCTTACTATATGGCGAACATAGCCAACCCTAATCTTCACTGGGAGGCATCCGAGCAGTACAACGTAGGTCTCGACCTTGAATTCCTCAAAGGCCGTATCGCATTGACTGTGGACGGATATTATAAGAAGTCTAAAGGTCTGCTTCTTGAGATGTCTGTACCTACATACCTCGGAGGTAACGGAGATATGGTTGCCATCAGACCTCCTATGGTCAATATGGGTCAGACCAGCAACAAGGGATTCGATCTTAACCTGACCACCCGCAACATTGAAAGAAAGATTTTTAGCTGGACATCAAATCTTGTGTTCTCTCTGAACCGCAACATGGTTGATTCCATGAATTCTGACTCATCTGCAGTCATAGGAAAGGTTGACTGGTATCCGGCATTCCAGACTGCTACACGAATCCAGGTGGGCCAGCCTATGGGTGTGTTCTATGGTTATATCGCTGAAGGTCTTTTCACATCTGCTGAAGATATTCTGGCTTCTCCGGTACAGCTTGAAGACCCTGCAAATCCAGGAGTCAACCTTGTGAATGAGGCTACTGGCGTATGGCCTGGAGACATCAAGTTCAAGGATCTCGACGGCAACGGCGTTATCGATGAGAATGACCAGACCATTATCGGCGACCCTAACCCTGATTTCACTCTCGGCTTTACAAATACATTCACCATCGGTGATTTCGATATCAATATCGCGTTGAACGCTTCTGTAGGAGGAGACATCCTCAACTTCTCAAGAAACATGACAGAAGGCGTATCTTCTCTTTGGGACAATCAGCTTGTAACTGTTCTTGACAGGGCAAGAGTACAGGACGGAAAACTGGTGGAGGGTACCGGTTATTCTCAGAAATATGGCTACCTGATGCCACGTGCGACATCCAACGACTTCAACCAGAACAAAAGAATGAGTACAAGATGGATCGAGGACGGATCATATCTCCGCATCCAGAATGTATCGATAGGCTACCGTCTTCCTTCCAAAGTGCTTGAGAAGACCAAGCTTGCTTCTTTCAAGGTATATGTAAATGCACAGAACCTCTATACATTCACCAAGTACTCAGGTTATGACCCTGAAATCGGAGCATACAACCAGAGTTCACTCTACCAGAATATTGACCGCGGACGTTATCCTACACCAATGGCTATCACCCTTGGAGTCAATATAGGATTTTAATTAGGAGGAACAGCAATGAAAAAGATATTTTATTCAATACTTACAGCAGCGGCTTTGCTCAGTGCCGCTTCCTGCGAAAAGTTCCTTACGGTGACTCCTCAGGACACTATAATGTCTGAGACATTCTATGTGAGCAAGGAAGCCATAAGGTCGAATACAGCCATCCTGTATACGCAGCAGCCATGGTTTGACTTTACAGGTCCTTTCATGTTCTATTCCGGTGACATGATGGCCGGTGACCTTTATTATACATATTCGGATGAAGGACAGTTCTATTATAATACCGTGACTTCCACCAACAGTTATCTGTACAACGGATGGAAGGGCCTTTACAGAATCGTGTCTCTGGCCAATTCGGTGATAGTGGACATGCCGGATGCAGCACGCAGCAACAACGTGGCTGAAGCAGATATTGCGGCAGCTGTAGCTGAGGCTCAGACTATGCGTGCAGTAGCATATTATTTCCTCACTGAACTTTGGGGAGAGGTGCCTATCATCGAGAATGCTACAGAAATAATCACTTCCGACGATCCTTCAGCAATCTTTGTAAACAAGCACACTCAGGAGTCTCTTTACAAGTTCATGGTACGTGATCTGGAAGCTGCAATACCGGCTCTCCCATCAGTGGACCTGGGACGTGCGACAAAGACAACAGCAATGGGTATGCTTGCAAAGGTCTATCTGACATATGCTGCATACAAGCAGAGCGACGACCTCTATGCGCTTGCCAAGGATTGGGCTAAGAAGGCTGTAGAGGAAGGACTCAGCAGCGGTTATGGTCTTTACGGTGATTTTGCTAAGATGTTCGGTATAGAGGGCAACAACTGTATGGAGTCTGTACTTGCTGTGCAGTGCCAGTCTGCCGGATATGCATGTGGAAATGCCAGAAACGTCAACCTTACACGAAGCAAGAGGATCGCGGACGATACCTGGGGTGCAGGCAAGGGTCCTACCATCTCCCTTCAGTCTCTTTTCCTTAAGGAGAATCCAGATTCTCTCAAGGACTTTGTCGTAGAAGACAAGAGAAGAGCAGCAACTTTCATGACCGCCGGCGATTTCTATGCTGAACTTGCCAGTGCCGAGGGCGGATATCTGTATCAGTATACTTACCGTGATCCGGAGAATCTTGCTACACAGGTCGAGGCCAATAATGAAATGCTTTCTCATGTAAGAAAATATGTAGTAGGAAAGAACTCTGACTGCGGTGGCAATGCAGGAACAAATCAGGATGCAGGAAACAATGTATACCTGCTTCGTTTCGCCGATATCATGATGGTCTATATCGAGGCCTGCATCGGCACTGGAGATTCCACATCCGATCCTACAGCCCTTGATTACATGAGCCAGATCCTGGCACGTGCAGGACTTGTAAGCACATATTCGTCAATCACCTTTGAGGACATTATCAGAGAACGCCGCAAGGAGTTTGCTCTTGAGGGTATCAACTGGTATGACGTGAAGCGTCTGTGGTATCGTGACCATGCTGCGGGTATTGCTTATCTCGACAATATGGAGCGCGACAAGAAGTATGTCCTCAACTGGAGTGCAATGCCTTATGAGGGAAATGCTCTAGTTGTGGAAGATGCATATGTGCTTGAGCAGAAGCTTGAGAACTACTGCACAATCTATGAGTTCATGAACATCTCTTCTACTATGACAGATCCTCTAACAGGTGCAGAAGTGACAGACGAGCGTTACTATATGGGTGCCGAATATCTTAAGGAGAACGGACACAGGATCAACAACTTCAATTTTGCAGACAGCAAGATGAATCTTCCGATTCCGGAGGCTGAGGCAACACTCGCGCCGATCCTCAAGGAACCTGCAGTAGAATATGTCTTCGCTGAATAATCAATATGAGTATGAAAACAAGATTTACAAACATCATAGCTGCAGCCCTTGTTGTCATTACAGGAGCATTCGCTTCTTCATGCCAGAAGGAGGCTGCCGAGTCTGATGCCGTTCCGGTAGTCAGATTTGTGAGATCTGTCGAGCCTGCAACATTGGATATGTTGTATACCGAGGTTCCGATGGGTGCGACTGTTGCCATCATTGGTGACAATCTTGCCGGAGTATGCAAGGTAATGTTCAACGACAAGGCCTGCCTGCTGAACCCTAATTATGTGACCAACACATCAATCATTGTGGATGTACCGAACTCTATGCCGGGAGAGATCACAAATAAGCTTTATGTCGAGACCAAAGCCGGCAAGTCATGTGACTACCCTATAGCTGTTACCATCCCTGCACCTCAGATCACTTCGATCAGCAGTAATTATGCTCCTGTCGGTGCCGACTTCACTCTTGAAGGAAAGTATTTCTTCCTTATGGACGATGGTCTTGTGGATGTCGTGTTCCCTGGTGGAGTAGAGGCAGAGGTTACAAGTGCTACCGAGACAAAGGTTGTCTGCAAGGTGCCTGATGGAGCCTTCCTTGAAGGTGCGATTTCCCTTACTTCAAAGTATGGTACAGGGCGTTCTACCGATATCTGGAGAACATCAGAAGGCATATTCGATAACTTTGCGACAAGTGCCAACCTTACATGGGATTGTGGTGGAGTCGGCAATGAGAACGGTTGTGACGGCCAGTACCTGTATCTCACAGGTTCCCTCGCGTCATGGGCATGGCCGGCAAACTCATTGCAGCTCTTCTGGCTCAACCCTACCGGAGCTCCACTCGTAACCGAAGGCAACTTCACCGATTATGCACTTCAGTTTGAATACTGCTGTGACGATTGGGGTACAAACTGTCCTCTCGTCATCTGGTTCTCTCCTGATGCAACTCATGACATCGATGATACCAATGCAAAATGTCACTGGTGTCTGAATACGGAAGGATATGTTCCGGGACAGTGGGGTACCAAGACCATCAAGCTTGCAGACTTCAATACCGGCAAGACAGGTGAAGAGGAATATGCTCTCACCGGACTCGCAAATCTGGTTAATCTGCATATGCTTGCATTCGGAGCATGTGATGGTACAGGTGAACTCAAACTGAAGATTGACAACCTCAGGATTGTTCCTGCTAAATAATGGAGATTATTTTTATGAGAAGATTATTTATACAGTTTATGACTGCCGCTGCTCTTGTAGCAACTGTCCTCAGTTGTGAGAAAGAGCCTCAGGGATATGAGGTTGACGATGAGAAGATTCTCCTCGAAGCATTCGGCCCGAATCCTCTGATGAGAGGCAATGATCTGACTTTCGTGGGTCAGAACCTTGACAAGATCACCTCTGTGGTGCTTCCTGTCGATGTTGAGATTCCTTCAGCACAGTTCAAGGATGTAACTCCAAACGGTTTCAAGATTGCGGTTCCTATTGAAGTTGAGGCCGGAAATGTTGTGCTGAAGTATGACGGTGGCGAAATCAAGGCTACATCTGTCCTGACTTACGTAGAGGCTTTTTCTATAGAGAAAGTGACTTATGATGTTCCTGAACTTGCTCCGGGAGATTCTGTTTATGTTGAGGGTGAGTATCTCTACAATGTGGCTTCTATCGGCTTCTTCGGAAATTCCAAGGTATCGGTTTCTAGCGAAGAATTCGGCTACCATACAAGGCATAAGATAAGTTTTGCTGTTCCGAGAGGATGTGTAAGCGGCAAGATTTTCATCGCAGATGCAAATGGAAACCAGATTCCATCGGAGACTGAAATTACAGTGAAGCAGCCGGTTGCAGGTGTTGTAGCTCCAGCTGAGGCTCTTCCTGGTGCTGAGGTTACTATTTCGGGTTCTCTCCTGACAAGTGTGGATGCTGTAGTGTTCAGTGGCGCTGCAGCCATCGATGCTTCTGCTTTTGTTGCAGTGTCGGACACAGAGATTACCGTAGAGGTTCCGGCAGATGCACATGACGGCAATGTGACTCTCGTCACTGCTGCAGGCAATGAGGTCATGACGACAAATGCTTTTACCGTAACTGTTCCTGCAGGTCTTGCTATCACAGCAGAAGACAGGTACAAGGCCGGTCAGAATGTAGTGATAACCGGTTCCAACCTCTGGCTTGTAACAGGTGTGTCATTCGGTTCTGTCGCAGCGGAATTCGTATATGAGGATGAGAAGATAAAGGCAGTTATTCCAGCAACAGCTGTTAATGGTGACGTTACCCTTTCAATGGCTTCAGGAAAGACTGTGGAGACTCCGGCTATAGAGCTTGTAACTCCTGTAATCGGAGATATTTCACCTGTTGAACTGTATGCAGGAGAGACATTTACAGTATCGGGTACTGACCTTGACCTTGTGACGGGACTTACTCTCGGAGGAAAGGAAGTTGCCTTTGAACTGACTGGAGATGCTTTGACTGTAACTACTGACCTTTCTTCCGTTACAGGTACTGTCGTTGCAACTCTTGCCAATGGAGTGACTGTGACATCGGATACGGAAGTCACTATCAAATATCACTCGGTTGTCATCATTACTGAAATGCCTGCCGGACAGCATATCGGTCTGGAGGTTGTTCTCAAGGGATCGAATTTCGATATGGTGGAAAATATCTTCATCGGTGAGGAAAAGGTTACCAGATATAGCCTGAGAACACCTGAGGAGGTAAGATTCCTCATGCCTTGGAACAAGGTGGGAATGTATACCATGAGCTTCCACTTGTTCAATGGTGATGTTGAAAACGTTGCAACACAGATCGAGGTCAAGAACGAACTCGAAGTGAAGACTATATGGACAGGCTCTGCTGCATTGAACTGGAATGCGATGACAGATTTGTCTTGGGGAGGATATGATTGGTCTACAGTTAAGCCTGGAACAGTCCTGACCGCTTATTTCGAGCTTGACAGCAATGCTGACTATTGGCAGGTGCGTTTTGCAAACGGAAGCTGGGGTTCTCTCCCGTCAGGTATTGAAATTGCCGGAGGAGAGGGAAATATCCCTATGACCGCAGGTGCAACATGCTACTCTCTCACACTTTCTGCTGCTGATATTGATATGCTCGTGAATGCTGGTGGTCTCGTGATGACTGGTGCCAACTACACCCTGACCGGATTAGATCTTACGACTGAGATTCCTCAGGAAAAGACAATCTGGGAAGGCAGTTTCAACAACGCAGGCTGGGCAGGCAACCAGGATCTGGCGTGGGGTGCCTTTGATTGGACTTCAGTGAGTGCAGGTCAGGTACTTACATTCTACTGTACTCCTAACGATCCTGCTGCAAGCTGGTGGTGTATAAGTCTTCGCGTCGGAGATAGCTGGGGTGCTTTGAACGGCGTTCCTGGTCAGTATGACAATCCTACAGAACTTAAGGTGGAACTTACTCAGGAAATACTGGATCATCTCCTTTCTGCAAACGGTATGGTGATTACCGGAGATGGTTGTACCATTACTAAGATTACATTATTGTAATGCCATATTTTCCCAGGGAGGCCTGACCGCCTCCTTGGGAGCAAATCCGTTACGAATAGCATGAAGAAGTTTTTATTTGGATTCTTAGGCTTAGGTTTGCTTCTGGCCGGATGTCAGAAGTCTGAACCCGATACACCTCAGGCAGGAAGCAGTGCTGTCCCGAAGATAGAAAATGCTTCCATAAATGACGGAGCTTCAGATGTAGCTCTGGATATCGGGCAGATAGATGTGGTATTCAATATGCCTGTTGTCCTGTCTGATGCATCCAAGGTATCGATGAACGGCCTTTCATTGTCTGTCTCTGTTACCAACAAGCTTTTGAGGATCGGTTTCGGTGATCTTGAAAAGGACAAGGAGTATGTTCTTGTGGTAGATGCAGGAGCTGTATCATCCAAGGCAGACGGTACACCGTGTGACCGTGCGACTTTGTCATTCGCGACTCCCAAGACTCCAGCCGGTCCCGGCAGCGGAACCACACCCGATCCTGATCCGGATGCTCCTGTGTACAATCCTGGAGAACCGGGGGACTATTCCCCGTCGCTGGTGACGGAAAACCCTTTGCCTAATGCGGAGAGAGTCTATGAATATATGCTTTCAATCTATGGCAGCAGGACTCTTTCAGGAGCAATGGCAAAGGTAAACTGGAATCTGGATGAAGTGAATTGGGTGCAGAAATGGACAGGAAAGTACCCTGCTATGGCTACATTCGATTACATCCATCTCCCTTATTCAAATTCCGGAAGCTGGATAGACTATGGAGATATAACTCCAGCAAAGGCATGGTTTGATAAGGGAGGAATCGTTAGTGCCAGCTGGCATTGGAACGTCCCTGTCAGAAATGGAAGCACTGAATATACCTTCAATACAAACACCACGTTCAAGCCGTCGAATGTACTGAAGGATGGAACATGGGAAAAGGAAGTTGCCGATGCCGATCTGAAAAAGATGGCCGGCTATCTCAAGCAGCTTCAGGATGAAGGTATACCAGTGGTATGGCGTCCGCTTCATGAGGCGGCAGGAAATATCTATACGCAATGGCACAGCGGTGCGTGGTTCTGGTGGGGCAGTGAAGGAGCGAAAGCCTATCGTGATCTTTGGAGGTATATGTTTGATTTCTTCAAGGCAGAGGGTCTTCGTAATCTGATATGGGTATGGACGACCCAGACTTCTTCAGAGGCCGATGTCGATTATGCCTTCTATCCGGGAGACGAATATGTGGATATAGTAGGAAAGGATATCTACAACATCTGGGGAGCATCGGATATTGCTTCAATATTCAATGTTGTTGCACATATGGCTCCGAACAAGATGGTGACACTTTCGGAAAACGGTAATGTGGCAGACATGTCTGCCCAATGGAATGCAGGTGCGAAATGGCTGTATTTCATGCCTTGGTATGACTACGATAATGATTTCTCTTCCGGATATGCCCATGCTCATGCTTCAATTTCATGGTGGAATTCCACATTTGCAGATCCTTCCGTAGTGGATCTTTCTGAACTTCCGTTTGATCTTTATGAATAATCGCCATTCCATGATGAAGAAGATACATATCCTTTTGTCGCTTATCCTGATTGCAGTGCAGTCTGCATGTTCTCCAGAAAATATTGAGGAGAATGAAGTGAAGATGTCTGTAAGTCCGTCTTTCCTGGAATTTCAGGCTGATGGAGGAATGGCAGAAATAATCGTTACATCTTCAGAGAAACCTCGTCCGGCTTCATACACGAGCTGGTGTACGGTAAAGGCAGGTGAGTTTGTCGGTGGAAAGACAACAGTTTACGTTACTGTCCAGCCTAATTCTTCCAAAGAGAGCCGGGAGACTGTGGTCATGATGATATGTACGGGAGTGATAAATGAAATAAGGGTTTGTCAGGAAGGTTCGGCAGGCAGTTCCGGTAATGAGCCGGAGCCAGGACCCGGCCCTGTTCCTGAACTAGGAAATCCCTCAATGAAAATAGGGCTTGGATGGAATCTTGGCAATCAGATGGATGCACATTACAATAATGTGGCGGAAGAGACCGTATGGGGTAATCCGAAGGCGACCCAGACCACGTTCACCAGGCTCAAGGAGTATGGCTTCACTCATGTGCGTATTCCTGTCACCTGGCTTGGCCATTTCGGTGCGGCACCGGAATATAAGATAGAAGATGCCTGGCTGAACAGAGTTGCAGAGATTGTCGGATATGCTGAAAACGCAGGTCTGGTTGCGGTTATAAACATGCATCATGACGGAGCAGACAGCGCCCATTGGTTAGATATAAAGACTGCTGCTGTTGATGAGGCAGTCAATATCAAGGTCAAGGAACAGCTTGCGGCCATGTGGACTCAGATAGCTGAAAAATTCAAGGATAAAGGAGAATTCCTCATATTTGAATCCATGAATGAAATCCATGACGGCGGATGGGGCTGGGGTTCCAACAGGAATGATGGAGGGAAGCAGTACAGGTGCTTCAATGAGTGGCAGCAGGTGTTTGTGGACGCAGTCCGGTCTGCTGGAGGATATAATGAAACACGTTATCTCGGCATACCGGGATATTGCACCAATACGGACTTGACTGTGGCTCATCTTGAGCTTCCGGAAGATACGGTTAAGGACAGGCTTATGGTAGCAGTGCATTGCTACGATCCTTATGAGTATTGCCTCAGTGCAGAGTTTTCTGAATGGGGCCATACTGCAGCACCTGGGAAGAAAGCTTCGTGGGGAGATGAGGATAATATTGTCAGTGTATTCCAGAAACTGTATGAGACGTTCGTGTCCAAGGGGATACCGGTCTATATGGGGGAAATGGGATGTGTAAACCGCGCTTCTGAGCGTGAGCAGGCTTTCCAGCAGTATTATCTGGAATATTATGCAAAGGTTGCACGTACGTATGGAATCATTCCTTACATTTGGGATAATGGTGCGTCTGGAGCTGGAGAAGAGAGACATGCATTCATCAATCACGGCACAGGCACATATTGTTCAACCGGTGCCAAACTGGCTATAGAGGCTTTCCTGCGCGGAATGTTTACTGAAGATGAGGACTATACGTTGGAAAGTGTATATGATTCTGCACCTTGAAATTGATAAAAACAGAAAATATGTTGAAATTTTTTACAATGATTGCAGCTGCGATTCTGCTTATTTCCTGCGGCTCAGGGCAGAATGCCGCGTTATCCCCTGCTGAAGCCCTTTCCTTGCGCCTTGCCGGTCTTGTCGGGGAAGGTAAGATAATGTATGGTCATCAGGATGACCTGATGTATGGCCATTCATGGAAACTTGCCGATGATGCAGAAGAATATGTCCGTTCTGATGTGAAGGAAGTTGCCGGAGCCTATCCTGCAGTGTATGGGATGGATCTGGGTGGCATAGAGCTTGGCAATGAGGCTAATCTCGATAAGAATAAATTCAATCATATGCGTGCTTCAGCCGTTGCACATCATGAACGTGGTGGAGTCGTGACATTCTCATGGCATCCGCGTAATCCTCTGACGGGAGGCGATTCCTGGGATGTGACTTCAGATCAGGTTGTGGCTTCAATCCTTCCAGGTGGGGAAAAGCATGAATATTTTATGACATGGCTTGAAAAGGCTGCTGATTTCATAGAGTCCATAAAGACTTCGGAAGGTGAGGCAGTGCCTGTAATATGGAGGCCTTGGCATGAGCATACGGGAAGCTGGTTCTGGTGGGGTCAGAAATTATGTACTACAGAGCAGTACAAGTCTTTGTGGAAGATGACGTATGATTATATGATGAAGGACAGAAGGCTGACAAATATCATTTGGGCTTATTCACCTGGCGCAGGTGGACTTGATGCAGAGGTTTTCGCAGAAAGGTATCCAGGTGATGATATGGTTGATATGGTAGGCTTCGACTGCTATCAATACGGATCTGACGAACAGTATATGGCAGACATGAAAAATGCCCTTGATGTCACGGAAGCCTTTGCACGAGAGCATGGGAAACTTATGGCAGTTACGGAGACAGGATATGAGGGAATCAAGAAAAGGCAGTGGTGGACAGAGGTGCTGTATCCTGCAATAAAGGATTATCCTGTATCATATGTGCTTACATGGAGGAATGCATGCGAAGAACATATGCAGCATCATTTCTATGCTCCTTTCCCTGGACATGAGTCGGCAGAAGATTTCATGACCTTCGCCTCCCTTGAAAAAATAATGTTGCTTTAACCTGATATTCATATGACATTCAATGAAAGATTGGAGTGGCTGAAATCACAGCATGAAGCCCTCATTACAAAGAAGAATGAATCTATAGAAGGGAATGGTGTCTACAAACGCTATAAAAACCCTATCCTTACAGGTGCCCATGCACCGTTGTTCTGGCGTTACGACCTGAACGAGGAGACAAATCCATATCTGATGGAGCGTTTTGAAATACATGCGGCATTCAATTCAGGTGCTATAAAGTGGAACGGGAAATATGTTCTTGTTGTGCGTGTGGAGGGTGCAGACCGCAAGTCGTTCTTTGCCGTTGCCGAAAGTCCTAATGGAGTTGATAACTTCCGTTTCTGGGACCGTCCTGTCACTATGCCTGAGTATGGAGAGCCGGCTACCAATATATATGACATGCGCCTGACGGCTCATGAAGATGGATGGATATACGGCATCTTCTGTGTAGAACGCAAAGACCCGTCAGCAGCTCCCGGAGATCTTTCTTCAGCGGTTGCAGCGGCAGGTGTTGCGCGCACCAAGGACCTGGTGGAATGGGAGCGTCTGCCAGATATGGTATCTTCTTCGCAACAGCGTAATGTTGTGCTGCATCCTGAATTCGTAGACGGGAAATATGCTCTTTATACACGTCCTCAGGATGGTTTCATCGATGCCGGTAATGGTGGAGGAATAGGATTGGCTTTGGTGGACAGTATGGAGAATATTGTCATTAAGGACGAAAAGATAATTAACCATCGTTACTATCATACCATCAAGGAATCAAAGAACGGCGAAGGTCCTCATCCTATAAAGACCGACAGAGGATGGCTTCATCTTGCGCATGGCGTAAGGGGATGTGCTTCAGGACTCAGATATGTGCTCTACCTTTACATGACTTCGCTGGAGGACCCATCGAGAGTAATTGCTGAACCTGCAGGTTTCTTCATGGCTCCTGAAGGAGAAGAGTATGTGGGTGATGTCATGAATGTGCTGTTTGCCAATGGTTGGATTGCGGATGAGGATGGCAAGGTGTTCATTTATTATGCATCCTCCGATACCCGTATGCATGTGGCGACATCTACGGTGGACCGTCTTGTCGATTATTGCATGAATACCGAGCCGGATGCCTTGTCTACAGGAGAGAGTGTCAAGCGCCTGAACAGGCTTATAGACCGAAATATGTGATCCGGGAAATTTCCATATCTTTGCATGATTAACCAAATATCAACGACTAAATGACCAATATGAATACAGCAGCGGTAGAATCCACAAAGGCTCCGCTGAGCCAGAAGATAGGCTACGGATTCGGTGACATGTCGTCTTCTATGTTCTGGAAGATATTTACGGCATATCTGCCATTCTTTTATTCCACAATTTTCGGTCTCAGTCTGGTAGATGCTACCTTTCTGATGCTTGTGACTCGTATATGGGATGCTGTTTCCGATCCAATGATGGGTATAATTGCCGACAGGACCCAGACAAGATGGGGAAAGTACAGACCATATCTGCTGTGGATTTCAATACCGTTTGCAGTTGTGGGTATATTGCTCTTCACGACTCCGGATTTCAGCTATGAAGGCAAGCGCATATGGGCATATGTCACTTATATCCTGATGATGACAGTCTATACTGCGATCAATGTTCCTTATGGTGCCATGCTTGGAGTAATGACTGCCGATTCTGATGAGAAGACTGTCTTTTCTTCGTTCCGTATGTTCTTTGCATATGCAGGCAGTTTCATAGTCCTTGCAGGATGGGAGCCCCTCTGCAAGATGTTCAACAGAATGAAAGGCATTGATGTTGCGGTCAATGATCCGGGATCATGGCAGGCTGCTATGATCGTGGTGGCAGTCTGCTGCTTCCTTCTGTTCCTGCTATGCTTCCGGATGACACGTGAGACCGTAAAGAGTCTTCCGAAGGAGACTTCTGTGGGAGCAGATCTCAAGACTCTCTTCAGAAATGCTCCTTGGTGGATACTTCTGGGTGGTGTCCTGTTCTTTAATCTTTTCAACTCTGCACGTTATACGGCAGGTCCGTTCTTCTTTGCCAGTGTGATAGGCGAGGGTGCTCAACTTAAGATATTCTCATTTGAGTTCCTTTTCTATGCGGGAATATTCTTTGCTGTCGGAGAGGTGGCGAACATGGCCGGAGTTGCAATGACACCGTGGATCACTCAGAAGATAGGAAAGAAAAGCACGTATATGTATTCGCTTGTCCTTCTCATAGGTCTCAGTATACTTTTCTTCTTCCTGCCTCTGACTTCAGGAGGATATTGGATGATGATGCTTCTTCAGGTGGTCATATCTGTAATTACCGGTATTGTCTCACCTCTTGTCTGGAGTATGTATGCAGATATTGCTGACTATGCCGAGCTTAAGTTCAATACAGCTTCCACAGGTCTGATCTTTTCATCCTCATCCATGGCACAGAAGTTTGGAGGAGCTATCGGAGGATCAGCCGTGACTGCCATCCTTGCTGCTGTCGGATATTCTACAGAAGCCGGCGCCATTCAGACGGAATATGCGCTTACATGGGTAAAGGCGCTTATGAGCTTCGTTCCAGCTGCTGTGGCCGGCTTGTCTCTGCTTTTCATTTCAATCTATCCTCTTACTACGAAGAGAATGAAGGAAATTCAGGCGGAACTCAGGATCAGACGTGGCGAAATCTAAAATTTTCTCATTATGAAATCAATCTTTATCAGACCATGTCTGTCGATATTGATGTCGGCAGCAATGGTCTTATCGTGTTGCAATGCCGTTCCGGAAGTAGGGCGACTGCATGTTGAGGGAACTGCTCTTGTAAATGAATCGGGAGATACTGTTGAACTTAAAGGAGTCAGTTTGGGCTGGAATGTACTTTGGCCTCGTTTTTATAATAAAGAGGCAGTGGGCCATCTGGTAAAGGATTGGGATGCTGAGATTGTACGTGCTGCTGTCGGAGTTGAACTCAGAGCTTCGGAGGGGCGCGCAGCATGTTATCTTGACGATCCTGATTTCGGAAAAGCTTCGGCATGTACTATTGTGGATGCCGCCATTGAAAATGGAGTATATGTCCTTGTTGACTGGCATGCCCATGGTCTCCATCTGGAAGAGGCGGTTGAGTTCTTCTCTTATATGGCTTCCAGATATAAAGGTGTTCCCAATGTCATATATGAGATATGGAACGAACCCTCATACAAGGACCATGAGAAGCAAATAGATTATACATGGAAGGAAATAAAGGAGTATTCAGAAGCTGTCATAGCAGCTATCCGGGCCATAGAACAGGATGCAGTGATCGTTGTGGGCACTCCACGCTGGTCTCAGAATGTGGATGCTGCTGCAGATGATCCCATCATAGGTTATGATAATATAATGTATACCCTTCATTTCTATGCCGGTACACATAAGCAGTGGCTGCGTGACAAGGCCGACTATGCTATAGACAGGGGATTGGCACTGTTCGTTACTGAGTGTGGAGGAATGAATGCAGACGGCCAGGGCCCTATAGATATGGAATCCGTAGAAGAATGGCTTGAATGGATGGATGACAATGACATCAGCTATCTCTTCTGGTCTGTTTCAGATAAGGAGGAGACATGTTCTATGCTTCTTCCTTCAGCAGCATCTGAAGGCCCTTGGAATGATGGTGACCTTCGTCCTTGGGGCAGGTTCGTGAAAGAAAATCTCTGATATGCATCTGGCAATGAAAAAGGTATCGATGATTTTGCTGATGTCTTTGACATCATTGCTTGCAACAGCGCAGATCCGAATTTCCACCTCTGGCATTGAGATGATCCTCAATGCTGTTCCCGGAGAGGAACTCAGGATCATGTATTTCGGTAACAGACTTTCGGATACAGACTTTCTGAATATATCCGCAGCGGGTGTTCCTGACCATAACGCATACCCTCCCTATGGATTCAATTGCCCTTCTGAGGCGGCATTGGCTGTGACGCATTCTGACGGCAATATGTCTACCGTATTGACGGTCATGTCTGTCGATCAGACAGAGGAAAGCAATGCTCAGGTTACCCGTATACGTCTCAAGGACACAATATATCCCTTTTATGTTACGGTATGTTATCGCGCATATAAGGACGTGGATATGATAGAGACCTGGACAGAGATAGAGAATCTGGAGAAGAAGCATGTTACGCTTACCCGCTTTGACTCCGGGTATCTGCCTGTACGTGTCGGCAATGTCTGGGTGAGTCATCTTTATGGAACATGGGCAAACGAAGGCCGTCTTCTTCAGGAGCCTCTGGAAAGAGGAATGAATGTGATAAAGAATAAGGACGGTGTACGTAATTCGCATACGGATCATGCAGAAGTCATGTTCTCCCTTGACGGGAAACCTCAGGAGAATGCAGGACGAGTCATAGGTGCGGCATTCTGTTATAGCGGAAATTACGAACTCCGTATAGATACTCGTGACACTGATTATCATCAGTTCTTTGCCGGCATCAATCCTGACAATTCGGCATACATTCTTGAGTCTAAGGAAGTCTTCAAGACACCGGAACTGGCACTGACGTATTCTGATGAAGGATTGAGTGGGGCCAGTAGGAATTTCCACCGGTGGGGACGCAAGTATAAACTTGCGCATGGAGACAAGATGAGGAAGATACTTCTCAACAGTTGGGAAGGTGTCTATTTCAATATCAATGAACCAGGCATGGACCAGATGATGGCTGATATTTCCTATATGGGAGGAGAACTTTTTGTGATGGATGACGGATGGTTCGGTGGAAAGTATCCGCGACTGACGGATAACTGTGCTCTTGGTGACTGGAAAGTGGATAAGAACAAACTTCCTGATGGAATCTCATGGCTGGTGGACCGGGCGGACAGCCATGGAATAAGTTTCGGTATATGGATAGAGCCGGAGATGACAAATACTGTCAGTGAACTTTATGAGAAGCATCCTGATTGGGTTATCAAGGCGCCGGGCCGCGATGCGCTGACTGGTAGAGGAGGTACGCAGCTTGTGCTGGATATGGCCAATCCTGAGGTGCAGGATTATGTGTTTTCCATTGTTGATGACCTGATGACAGAGAATCCTGAGATAGATTACATAAAGTGGGATGCAAACATGTCGATAATAAATCATGGTTCGCAGTATCTGCCGTCAGACCGCCAGAGCCATATGTATATAGAATACCATCGCGGGTTCGCATCAGTGTGTGACCGCATAAGGGAGAAATATCCGGACCTGACCATTCAGGCATGTGCATCCGGTGGCGGACGTGCCAACTGGGGGATTCTTCCTTGGTTCGATGAATTCTGGATAAGCGACAATACGGATGCCCTTCAGCGTATCCATATGCAGTGGGGTACATCATATTTCTTCCCGGCCATAGCAATGGCTTCCCACATAAGTGCTGTGCCTAACCATACCGTGTTCCGCACTACTTCTCTCAAATACAGGATAGATGTGGCGATGAGTGGACGTCTGGGTATGGAGATTCAGCCAAGAAACATGACTGAAGATGAAAGGGAATTATGCCGCAGAGCTATTTCCGAGTACAAGGAAATCCGTCCTGTGGTGCAGTTTGGTGACATTTACCGGCTTGTTTCTCCTTATGATGGCCACAACATGGCTTCGATGATGTATGTGTCAGAGGAAAAGTCTGAAGCTGTATTTTACTGGTGGAAACTTGAAACATTCTATGATGATCATCTGCCTCGCGTAAAAATGGCCGGTCTGGATCCGGAACGCCATTACAGAATACGTGAACTTAACCGTATAGACAACAAGCCTCTACCTTATGAGGGACTCTCGTTCAGTGGCAGATTCCTGATGGAGAATGGTTTGGAAATCCCTTTAAAACATATGGTAGACTATCATAAGCAGGATGACTGGAGCAGTCGCATTCTTTATCTTGTAGCTGATTAGGTATCGATACTTTTAAAAAACAGAGACAAAAGACATGAAGCAGACTTTCGGATATTTTGATGATGCAGCTCGTGAATATGTGATTACCGATCCCCAAACGCCTTGGCCATGGATCAACTATCTCGGCAATGAGGATTTCTTCTCTTTGATTTCCAATACTGCTGGAGGATACTCATTCTATAAGGATGCAAAATTCAGGAGAATAACCCGTTACAGATATAATGGCGTGCCGATGGACAATGGCGGACGTTATTTCTATATAAATGACGGTGGCAGCATCTGGTCTCCGGGATGGAAGCCATGCAAGGCTCATCTGGACTTTTACGAATGCCGTCATGGAATGGGCTATACCCGTATTACCGGTGAAAAAGACGGAATACAGGCAAGCGTGCTGTTTTTTGTGCCTGTCGGAGTTTGGGGAGAGGTACAGAAGATGACACTTCGCAATAATTCTTCATTTACCAGAAAGTTCAAGCTTTATTCATTTGCGGAATGGTGTCTCTGGAATGCCGCCACGGACATGGAAAATTTTCAGCGCAACTTCTCAACCGGAGAAGTTGAGGTGGATGGTTCTGTGATTTATCATAAGACAGAGTATAAGGAGCGTCGCAATCACTATGCATTCTATAGTGTGAATGCTCCTGTGTCAGGTTTTGATACGGACCGCGAGACATTCATAGGTCTTTATAACGGATTCCATGATCCTCAGAATGTCGTTGCTGGAGTCTGCGGCAACAGTATAGCTCACGGCTGGAGTCCTGTTGCGTCGCATTGTATAGAAGTGGAGCTGAAGGCAGGCGAAAGCAGGGATTATGTCTTCCTTCTCGGTTATGTTGAGAACGCACAGGATGAGAAATTTGTTGCAGAGGCGGAGCCTGGTCTGCAGCATAGCGGAAGTTCTCCTATAATCAACAAGAGTAAGGCGAAAGCGATGATTGCATCACTTGATACGGTAGAAAAAGTCGATTCCGCATTTGCCAGGCTGAAAGATTATTGGGATGCCCTGCTGGATAACTTTGTTCTCAAAAGTCCAGAGACAAAGCTTGACCGTATGGTGAACATATGGAATCAGTACCAGTGTATGGTGACGTTCAACATGTCCCGTTCCGCTTCTTTCTTTGAAAGCGGCATAGGCAGAGGAATGGGGTTCAGGGACTCAAATCAGGATCTTGCCGGTTTTGTCCATCAGATACCTGACCGTGCGCGCCAGCGTATCATAGATATCGCTTCCACGCAGTTTCCCGACGGCGGATGCTATCATCAGTATCAGCCTTTGACAAAGCGGGGGAACAATGATATCGGCGGCGGATTCAATGATGACCCGATGTGGCTCATTTTCGGTACTGTGGCCTATATCAAGGAGACAGGAGATTTCGGCATACTTGACGAACCGGTTCCGTTTGACAACAAGCCTGGATCGGAGGTTTCGCTGATGGAACATCTGAGGATATCATTCGATCATGTGGTGAATAATCTCGGACCTCATATGCTGCCTCTGATAGGTCGTGCCGATTGGAATGACTGCCTCAATCTCAATTGTTTTTCATGGGATCCTGACGAATCGTTCCAGACTACAGAAAACAAGACGGAAGGATCCAAGGCCGAGTCGGTCATGATTGCCGGTCTTTTTGTCGTCTGCGGACGTGATTACGTTGAGCTATGTCGTCAGAGAGGACTTGAGCAAGAGGCTTTGCGCGCGGAAAAGCTGGTGGACGACATGGTGGATGCCGTAAAGAGGTATGGATGGGACGGCGAGTGGTATCTACGTGCTTATGATTATTTCGGACGGAAGGTCGGTTCCAAGGAAAATGATGAAGGGCAGATCTTCATCGAGTCACAGGGGTGGTGTGCAATGGCCGGAATAGGCCTGGAGGAAGGTATGGTACAGAAGGCCCTGGATTCTGTAAAGGAACGCCTTGACTGCGAACACGGAATCGTGTTGAACAATCCGGCATTTACCGAGTACAAGGTCGAATATGGCGAGATTTCCTCATATCCTGCAGGATACAAGGAAAATGCAGGTATCTTCTGTCACAACAACCCTTGGGTGATCATCGGAGAGACTGTCTTGGGCCGTGGCGACTATGCCTGGGACTATTTCAGGAAGATATGTCCGTCCTATACGGAAGAGAAGAGTGCTCTTCATAAGGTGGAACCGTATGTCTACTCGCAGATGATAGCGGGAAAGGACGCCGCCCGACCTGGAGAGGCCAAGAACAGCTGGCTTACCGGTACTGCAGCCTGGAACTGGTATGCAATCACCCAGTATATCCTTGGCATACGTCCGGATTATGCCGGACTTCTTGTGGATCCGTGCATTTGTCCGCAATGGAAGGAATATAATGTCCGGCGCCGGTTCCGTGGAGCCGAATATGATATAACCGTTCAGAATCCTTCAGGAGTCTGCAAAGGAGTCATGGAAATCATCATGGACGGACAAAGGATAGACGGAAACCTGCTTCCATATGTCCCCGGCTCACATAAGGTGAAGATCGTTATGGGTTAGCATTTAATGCTTTTATCTGCTCAAAAGTTTCTTGACCAGAGTGGAGATAAGCCGTCCTTCTGCAAGTCCGGCAAGCCTTTTGGTCGCTGTCCCCATTACCTTTCCCATGTCGGAAGGCTGGCTGGCTCCAACTTCTGCTATGATTTTCACCAGTTCTGCCTCAACTTCCGCTTCACTCAGCTGCTTTGGAAGATATACTTCCATGAAACCAGCCTCCGCAAGTTCGTTTTCTGCAAGTTCCGGACGTCCTGCATCTGTATATTGCTGTGCGCTTTCCTTGCGCTGCTTTACAAGTTTCCGGATGATCTTTTCGATATCCTGATCAGTCACTTCTCCTGTTGCACCTTCTGCTGTCTTTGCCAGCATAATGGCGGCCTTTATGGCTCTCAGTGATGCCAGACGCACGGCCTCTTTTGCTTTCATTGCCGCAACCATGTCGGCTTGTATTCTTTTTTCCAGTTCCATATTATCTGTATTTTTCAAATTCAGGCATTGCAATATTAGAGATAAATTCCTTGAATTTCTTATCTTCTTTAGGACATATTACCAAAACATCGTCAGTATCAATGATCATATAGTTTTCCAGTCCTTTTACAGCAATCAGCTTTTTCTTGTCAGAAGCTATGACCAAAGATCCGCAGGTGTTTTCTATAAGGGATTTTTCTACATTGGATGTGTTTCCGCTATTGTCTTTCTCCGGCATGAAATTGTAGAGTGAATCCCATGTTCCTATATCCTGCCATCCGAACTTTACCGGATATACCCATGCTCTGTCTGTCTTCTCCATGACTCCATAATCGATGGATATGTTGATGCAGTCAGTGTAAGCCCTGCTTATAAATTCGCTCTCTATCTTTGAGCCGATGGCATTTTCCCAACCTTTGAACAGTCCGGTGACTTCAGGAAGGTGCTTTTCCATTTCCTCTCTTATAGTTCTGGCCTTCCATAGGAATATACCTGCATTCCACAGGAATTCACCGGTACTGATGAATACTTGCGCCAGGTCTTTGTCAGGCTTTTCCGTAAAGGTCTTCACCTGCAGAGGTTCGCTTCTTTTATATGCCTCATGCCCGCCGCATGCCTGTACATATCCGTAATTGGTGTCGGGTCTGGTTGGTACAACACCAAGTGTCATCAGCACATCATTATCTGCAATATAGTCGAAAGCTGAGTTTATTGTATCAACGAAGAGTCTTTCATTTTCTATGAAATGGTCGGCTGGAGTCACGACAATATGAGCATCCGGATTACGTTTCAGGAGTGAATATGTAGCATATGCGATACAAGGAGCCGTATTTTTTTGGTATGGTTCCAGAAGAAGATTCTTTTCTTCGAGTTCAGGAAGCTGTTCTGTAACAAGATCTTTATAACGGTCTGCCGTCACTACGATTATATTTTCCTGAGGAACAATTCTACTGAATCTTTCAAAGGTTTGACGTAGGAAAGTCTTGCCGGAATCGGCGACATCCAGAAATTGTTTAGGTCTGGCTGTCCTGCTTAATGGCCAGAATCGGGTTCCTGAACCTCCGGCCATAATCACGCAATAGCAATTCTGTCTGTTCATCATGTATGATGTTTTAGTGTCTTTTATAAATATATAGGTATGTAGGCTTGTTCCAAATAATCGATACAAGCCTCGTTTCCTTCAAATGTAATTGCAGCTACGTCAAAAAAACATTCGTTTTCGCTGAAAGGCAATCCTTTGGATGTCATGAGGAATTTCTGGGCCGCCTGTGCAATTCTTTTCTGTTTCATTTTGTCCACATTCTCCTGTGGCGGAGCCTGAATATTGAATCTGCGGGTCTTTACTTCTACAAAATGTATTCCTTCCGGAGTCCATGTAACCAGATCAATCTCCAGATGTCTCCATCTCCAGTTCCTTTCCAGCACCATGTGCCCTTTGCTTATGAGAAACTGACATGCAATATCTTCCCCAATCTTTCCTAGTTCTTGTCTATGATGCGTTCTATCTTCCATTCTCCCTCCTCTTTTCTCATTGACGCAGCCTTTTTAATAATAACATCTCCGACTTCTATCGTATAATGAACTTCTCTAGTGTTTCCGTCCTTAGTCATCTGTTTAATGACGATTCCGGCATTTTCAAGCATTTCGGAAGCAATGGCTAAAGCACTGCTGTCTTTTTCCTGCATGGCATTCCATGCCTGATGGTATTCCAAGACATGTTCCTTCATGGTCAGAGTGTCACAGAACTGCATGGCTCTCTCGAATTCTCCCTCTGCCATAGCTTTGCAGAACGACTCAAGCGTGTCTTCCGGTCCTGTTTCGACACTGCCTGTTCCTCTGCCTTTGGACAGCAGCATAATGGCAATGATTGCACCTGCAGCTGCTCCGATAATGAAAACAAAAAATTTCAACCGTCTGCTCATGTTCCTTAATCAAATGTTACAATAGTCACTCCGCTTCCCCCGAACTGTATGTGTTCATCTTTTACAGAAGCCACTCCCGGTATTGTTCTGATGAGTTTCTGCAGCTCATCTCTCAGCACTCCTGTACCCTTGCCATGAATGATGCGGACGCTTGAAATGTTCAGCATTATGGCATCGTCAATATATCTTGTTACCGTTTCCACAGCTTCGTTCAGTCTGGCTCCGCGAATATCGATCTCAGTCTTGAAATTGAGCTTCCTTTCGTTTATAGAGGTATCTACCTTTATAGATGTTACCGGTCTGGAGGTTTCTTTGACTGCTGTCTTGAACTCGTTGGACGTTATTCTTTCAACTTTGTCCAAAGGCATTTTGCTGCTGATGTTGCCGATAGCCACCACCACTGCTTTGGCGGATACCTTTGTCACTTCTCCTACCATGCCGTTCTCCTTCACCCGCACTTTCTCTCCTGCCTTCAACGGTGCTGAACGGAATGCTTCTATCCTTTCCTTTTCAGCCTGCAGCTCGCGCTGTTCCTGCTGCACCTTCTCATCCGCCTTCTGTGCCTTTCTCTGCTTCTGCCTCTCTCTTCTGGCATCTATCTGACGGATCTTCCGTTCTATGTAGTCATCCTTTTCCTTCTGCTCCTGTTCTTTCCTGGCAGCCAGAAGTGACATGAACCCGACAAGCTCTTTCCTGGCTTCCTGGGTGGTTTCCTTTTCTGCCTGGGATTCCTTTATTGTCCGGATGGTGTTTTCTACCTGTCTGTTTGCTCCCTTTATTATTTCTTCAGCTTCCTTTTTTGCCTGATCCAGAATTTCCTTTTTCAGAGCACGGATCTGCTGAAGTTCCTTCTGGTATTTGTCCGTGATGTTTTCCAGAGTTTTGTCAGTATGCCTTATGCGCTCCAGTTTTTCATCAAGGGCCTTTCTGTTACGCGCTATCTTCCGGAGGTTCCTTTCGATTCCGACGAACTCTTCTCCAGCCCTGGACTCTGCGTCCTTTATTATGGCTTCCGGCAGCCCTGTCTTTCGGGCCAGTTCAAATGCAAAGGAATTGCCGGGAAGCCCCATCTCCAGTTTGAACATCGGTGCAATGTTCTTTACGTCGAACATCATGGCTCCGTTCTGAACTCCGGTATCAGCTGATGCATATAGTTTCAGATTGGTATAATGGGTCGTGATGACGCCATATACGCTTCTTTTGTCAAACTCGCTCAGGATTGCCTCGGCAATGGCACCTCCTGCAGCCGGTTCAGTACCCGATCCGAATTCGTCGATCAGAACAAGTGTCCTTGAGTCAGCCTTGGACAGCATGTCCTTCATGTTCATCAGGAACGAACTGTATGTACTCAGGTCATTGTCTATAGACTGATCATCTCCGATGTCTACCATGATTCTGTCAAAGACAGGAAGTTCAGAAGTCTCTGATGTCGGTATCAGCATGCCCCATTGGAACATGTACTGAAGCAGGCCTACAGTCTTCAGACAAACCGATTTGCCACCTGCATTTGGTCCGGAAATCAGAAGTATGTGCTTCTGGGGTGTCAATGTTACCGTAAGAGGTACGATTTCCTTCTTGTCCTTTTTAAGCGCTCTTTCGAGCAGAGGATGACGGGCTTTGCGTAGATTCAGCTCCCCGTTTTCGGAAATAAGCGGCATACCTGCAATGAAGTCCAGTGCAACCTGGGCCTTGGCCATCAGGAAGTCGATTTCACCAAGATATCGGGCGGCATCAAGCAGATCAGGTATATAAGGACGCAGGAAATCCGTGAATTCCAGAAGTATGCGCAGAATTTCACGTTGCTCCGCAAATTTGAGTTCCTTTATCTGATTGTCCATCTCTACCACTTCCGCAGGCTCGATGAATGCGGTCTTTCCGGTAGCTGACTCGTCATATATGAATCCAGGTAACCTTTTCTTGTTGGCGGCGCTGACAGGAATCAGCATCTTGCCGTCCCTTATGGATACTCCGGCATCACCGTCTACTATGCCTTCCTCCTGTGCTTTCTTGAGAATGGCACTCATCCGACGCGATATGGCACCTTCTTTTTCATGCAGAGACTTGCGTATGTCGTATAATGTATCGGATGCTGTGTCTTTGATGTCGCCATATCTGTCTACAATAGTATCGATTTTCCGCTGTATCTGAGGAAAGCTCAGGACATTTGATGACATCCTCTTGAGATTAGGATAGACTCCGTCCTTGATGCCTTCAAAGAATGATGTCACCTTGCGTAAGGTGTCGAGCATCGTGCGTAGTTTTCTAAGCGAAACAAGATCAATCGCTGAAGAACTCCTTTCCAGTGGTTTCAGGAAGTCTATGCAGTCAATGAAACCGCCCGACGGAAAACTGTCTTCAAACATCATGATCAGCCTCATCTCGTCTGTCAGCAACAGCCTCTTCCTAATGGTTGCTGCGTTGGTCGAGAAGGTCTCGGCAGCCGTTCTTTCAGAAGCATATTCGGTAGAACACCTGTCTGATATTATGCGTCTGATACGGTCAAATCCTATCTTTTGCTCTAATCTATGGTCTATATTGTTCAATATCGTATCTGTCGTATTCTTTATTCTCCCAGTGACGTACCAAGGAGAAGCTTGAGTTCGTTTATGTTCTGTATAGGCGTTACAACGCCTCCCTTTACAAAGGAAATACGTCCGGTCTCTTCAGAAACTACAACGGCATCGGCATCGGTTTCTTCTGTTATCCCGATTGCAGCCTTGTGTCTCATTCCGTAGTTTGCCGGTATGTCTGTCTTTTCCGTGATAGGTAAAGTACATCGTGCCGCCACGATGCGTCCGCCGGAAATCACAAGCGCCCCGTCGTGCAGCGGCGAGTTCTTGAAGAACAGGTTCATGATAAGTCTCCTGTGTATTGACGCGTCTATCCTGTCTCCTGTACTTATGATTTCGTCAAGAGGTGTGCTGTGGGCAATGACTATCAATGCGCCTGTCTTGTCTTCAGACATTCTTCTGCAGGCCTCAGTAAGGTCGTTCACCTCTTCACCCATGGTGATGTTGCTGCCTTTTCTGCCGAATATCCTGTTGAACAGTTCCTTGCCTTGTGTGCTGTTCATGTAGCGGTTGCCTAATCTTATGAGGAACTTTCTGATTTCCGGCTGGAAAATTACGATAAGTGCAAGGACGCCGACGTCAAGAACGGTCTCCATGAGTGCTGTCATCATCCTCATGTTGAAAGCGGATACTATCACACGGATCAGATAGAGGGATATGATGGCTACGAATATGCTCATTGCTGATGAACCCTTGATCCATCTGAACACGATGAATATGATCAGAGCAAGAAGAAGTATGTCCAGAATATCTGTAAGAGACAGCTCCAGAAAGCCGAAAATAGCCAGCAACATAATACCTATAATATATATCCGTGCAAAGATAGCAATATTTCCTTTCTAATGAAAGTGTCTGACGATGCGTGCTGCCGACGAAAACCATGATGATCGAATTCCATGACAATCTTCTCAAGGGAGAATCCAAACATGATGCGTTCAGAAAGGCCCAGGCTGCTGTCATGAAAGGCACATACGTAAAGTATGGTATGGAAGCTCCCGGAACGGATCCGTGTCTCTGAACTTTATTTGTGACGGTTGACTGACGGGGATGGCTATGATAGAAAAGTTATTAACAAAAAATCCCCGTAAAGTGTTGAAAATTAAAATAATAATCGTATATTTGCAGCCCGCAAAAATGTGTAGCGGGATATAAAGTATTTATAATCAATTAATTAAACAAACCAATGCCTGGATTAATTGGAAAGAAAATCGGAATGACTTCCGTTTTCGGT
>JAFRZX010000061.1 GCA_017442315.1 Bacteroidales bacterium | reverse complement strand
CGTCTCATGCCTCCTGATTGGTTGGCTGTCTGTTCTGATAGTTGATTATTCTTGGATATATTCTGACTCTGTGACACATGGGCATTGTTGCCGATAAGCATCATGCCCAATACCGCACCCGCGATTTTGCCGAGCCAGCCGAAACGACCGAATACGAGCAACGAAGAAGCGACAAGCCCTAAAAGGCTCATGCCTGACACGTTCCCTTTGCCGAGATTGCTGAAGAAGTTACCGAACATGTTCATGCCGTTACCGCTGAAGATGTTCTTCAGGAAGTGCTGCATGCCGTTCCATTTACTGTTTACATCGCTCATGGTGGCATTCATGCTTTCAATGGTTTCTCCGGCTTTTTCGGTTATGCTTTCTACACGTTCCGCTGTCTGACTGAGTGCTTCATCCACCTTGTCAACTGTCTCTTCACCGACAAGTGTGTCACCGATGGTTCTTAACACGGGCTTGTCATTGACGATATTCTCCCATGCCAGATAACCCATGCCGCCACCTACGACGGCGGTCTTGGCTGCGACTCCGAACCCTTGAAGAGTACGTTGTGGGTGGATGACCGCTCCACCGATGGACTTTCCGGTCTCTACCAGAGGCCGCTTTACGAATTTCAATGCTGTTTTCCAACCGCTCATATCTTTATTCTTAATGGTTATTTATCTGTCTGCTGCCCTTCGCCATCGTCGCATACAGGCTTGGGTAATTTCCAGTTTGTCAGGTTTCTCTCTTGCACCTTCATCTATTTCTGCCCATACATCCGCAAAGGAAGTGTATTTGACCGCCCTTGTCAGACGTTGGAGCCGTTTGTTCATCAGTTTCAGCTTCGGACGGATGGCAAAGACAATCTCGACACGCTGTTTCTCCGTCATTTTGGTGTTGCTCAGACATACATGACGGATGTCGTTGACGATTTCCACGCTGCCCAGAATTATTTCCCTGTATATCTGGTTACGTCTTGGTGTCAGTGCTACAGCCAGTGCGTTGCCCGGACTTTTCCTCAGCTGTTCACTCAGTCCGCCCATGTTGTCCGTCAGTCTGCCAATCTCATGATAGAAGCCGTATATCTGTGCAGCATAGCAGATGATGTCAAGGAAAGAGTCCAGGTAGTCGTTGAACTTACGCTGAAGATCTGTCGTTCCTTCCACCTCTTCCTTGATCCACAGATGTCCGGTGGACTGCATCATCATAGCCCGTTCCTGACTTTTCAGTTCATCTTCTGCCTTGTCGGTATAGAGGAATATCATTCCTGAAAGTGTCGGGTCAATCTGCGCACTCATGGGCAGTATGCAGATTGTCATTATCAACATCAGGTATATCCTATGTTTCATATGCTTTCCCTTTCATTAGTATCCAACAACACGTGCAGCCCTTCGCCATCTGTCAAAAGCAATATTGGCTATATCACTGTAATCCCTGTCAAGCATTCCGGCCGTCACATTGTTCCAGACATCGTTCAGCGTGTAATAGCGTATGCTCAGGTATAGACGGCTCAGTTTCTTATGGAATGTTCCCAGCCTGTCATTCAGTGCCCAAAGGGTTTCGGAACGTTCGCTACCGGTGAGCATATTGGTATCACCGCCTGTAGCGATGGCGTTACGAAGCAGTGTGAACACGGTAACAAGTTCTGTGGCTGTCTCGATATAGAGATTGTTCATGCTCATCGTGGCAACGATTCCTTGCGGATTGTTACGGATGGCCTTGCTCAGTTTTCCTAATGTGATGAAGATTCGTACTCCATCTTCATAAAGTGTTGTAGCCGCTTTCAGGGAAGAGGCATAACCACTGGCTGTACGCAGATAACCGCTGTACTTGCGTTCCCATTCATGGATCTTGTTGAACTCGGCGGCTATGGTATTCTGTAGGACAGCGGTTTTGGTCTGTCCTTCAATCTGTGACTCTATCTCGGAGTTGATGGCTTCATTCCCCTCAGCAAGGGCAAGCCACTCCAACGGATTGGTCACTATATATTGGGCTTTGCCTTGTTGCACGCCCAACAGTATCATGCAAATCAGTATGCTAACGGTTCGTAATCTCATAAATACCCTTTCTTTGTTTGTTGTATTCCACCCGTTCACGGATATGTGCGACAAGGTTCATATTGTTTCTCACTCCGATAATATCCAGTCTGGGCGTATTCCTGTCACCCGAATAGACAGATACGGTTTTCAGTCCTGCCAACTGTTGGAGGAAGCTACGGTTTTCCTTGAAGTCAACTACACGGTACAGCTCTATATAGTCGCTGTCACGGACAAAGACTCCATGTTCATGTATCAGCTGCTCACCTGTGACAACGAAATCCATCTTGCGGATG
>JAFRZX010000006.1 GCA_017442315.1 Bacteroidales bacterium | reverse complement strand
GTCAGATTCCGAGACAGAACTGCTCCGAAAAGCGAAGTGGATGTTGCTGTAAAATCTGTGTTCTCGCGTTCCAAAAAGAAGAAGGCAATAAACGAATACTATGGGAAATTCATCCACGAAGGTACGAAAGACCCTCGCACCCCTCGTAAAAAAGGACGCATCATGGTATTCATCGGCAAAGAAGGAGAGAAGGTCTATGCCAGCAGTGTAAAAGGCATCAAGCCTACACCATATCTTGAAAAAGCCTACTCTCAGACATCGGAGCGCATAGTTGCAGAGTTCGGAGACAACCTCGGAAAAGCAGTCGAAAAATTCGTGAACAAGAACTTCAAAAAGATTGAATAATGGACTTTAAGAGTACTCTTCTGACCCTTTTAACCGACTACATTCCGGAATTGAAGGAGAAAGTGCAGGCTGGTGCAGTGGATGCTAAAACACCTGCCCCATTTGCGACATTCTCCATTCCGGAGGAGAAGCCACTGCGGACTCTTTCCGGAATTGCCGGATACGAGACGACCTTCGAGATTGCCGTCTATGACCAGCGGTTTGCTGGCGCGGAATCCCTCAAGCGAAAGGTCATCAAGGCATTAGACAACCGCATCATCAAGTCCGTAAGATGTCAGTACCGCTCATCACAGACCGACTACTTCGCAGACTATGACCTACACTGTATTACACTGACATTTAAAATTCTATAAACTGACGACAACATGGCTGAAGCTGAAAAACAAGTCATTCAAGGAGAAGATATCATCCTTATCATTGACAACCAACCGACATTACACGCCACAACCCACTCTTTGAAGGTGGACTTGGAGCTGAAAGACCTCCGTACCAAGGATACTAACGGCAAGGAGAAATGCGCTGGAGACATATCATGGAGTGTTGACGGTGACGGACTCGTGGTCATCGACCCGAATCTTGCTGATTCCCACACTGCAGAAGATGTGCTGGCATTTGTTCTAGCCAAAAAGAAAGTTACTGCAGTATTGCGTTCTCCACTGAAAGGTCTGACAAAGACCTACAAAGGAGAGGCGTACATTACCTCATTCTCGCTGTCAACTCCAGCCGGAGACAATGCTACCTACTCTTATTCGCTCACCGGAAGCGGTGACCTCAAAGCAGAAAATCCTAACTAATAATACGAGAAACACATGAGAGAAATTACAATCAGAGGCAATGTCTGCCCGATTCATTTTGGTCTCAAAGCCATAAATGACTTTGCCAAGCGTACGGGCAAAGACTTCTCCACAACAATCACAACAACTGACGCAATCGCGACCTTTGAATCCCTCGCTGGCATCACTGCCCTTGGACTTAACGAGGGTGCAAGGCAGCAGGGACTGAAGGAAAGATATACGGAAGATGATGTGTGGGACTTCTTCGATGAGAATCCGCGCCTCGTCCTTGATGTCGCGGATATCTTCCGAGAGAGCATTGATGCCCTTACGCAGAAGTTGGGAGACATTGACCCAAACGGATAGGCTCCGATGCCGAAAGTTCCGCTGCCTCGGAGATAACTTACGAAAGGTGGTTTGCTATCGGAGTAGGACAGATGGGAATATCACCCTCCGACTTTGAAACTCTTACTCCGGCTGAATTCATCTATGCATGGGCAGGATGGATGAAGCTGGAAAAAGATAGGATAATCCACAGTTGGGAAACGACAAGATGGCAGACATGGGTGCTTACCTCCATCCAGCTTGACCGTAAAGACCGCAAACCGCTAGAAGATATGTTCCCTATGCCTTGGGACAAGAAATCCCCATCACCGAAAAGAGACCTCACCATTGAGGAAAGAAAAGAACGAGTAAATAAAATAATGCAATGCGTCAACTTACAGAACTCATAACTCTGTTTATCTGCTTCCTTGTAGTGGCTGGCTGCTCGCCCCTGCGACACATTCAGACCACCGAGCAAGTGGATTCCACAGCGATTGACAAATCCGTCATTATGGTCAAAGACACCATAACTCAGGTTGTCAATCAAGTAGTTACGCAGACCGTCATTGAATATTATCCGGTATATGATACAGTCTATATCGAAGCATCAAAGGTGGCTGTGCCGATTCCAAGCGAGGTCACCTCCTCTATACCACAGCCAATAAAAAGCATCACACAAACCGAGATACGCACAGAGATGCAGTCCTCTGCTCAAAGAGATAGTATTACTTTAAAGGATACTGCCACTCACTTTGACAAAGAGGTTGAATCCGAAACAGAAGAGTCAGCCCCATCCTCTGTAAGGGTAATCCGGTATATTGTTCTGCTGCTCATGCTGCTATGCATCTTGATAATTGTCATAAAAATCAGAATACGATAATGAAAACACCCATATCCTATTATGGCGGAAAGCAGACTCTGCTGAAACATATACTTCCGCTGATTCCACAACATAAACTTTATACAGAAGCCTTCTGCGGAGGGTGCGCTGTCCTTTTTGCCAAAGAGCCTGCCGGATGCGAGGTAATAAACGACATCAACACTGAGCTGGTCAATTTCTATAAGGTCGCCAAAAACAACTATCCCGAACTCAAGAAACTGATTGATGCCTCCTTGCATTCTCGCGAAGAACATGCACATGCTAGGCATATCTATGAGCATCCTTCGTTCTTCAGTCCTATTGAGCGTGCGTGGGCTGTATGGATTTGCACCAAGCTGGGATTCGCTTCTATGATTGATGGGACATTCGGCTATGACCGCACCGGAACAACCACACAGAAACTACGCAATGCCAAGGAGCAGTTTACGGAAGAGTTGTGTGGCAGGCTTGACCATGTTACCATTGAATGCGAAAACGGTACTCATGTGATTCAGCGATATGACTGTGAAGATGCCTTTCATTTCGTTGACCCACCGTATGTCGGAACTGACTGCGGACACTATAACGGCTCTTTCAACGATGAAGATTTCCAGCATCTTCTTGAGACCCTCTCCAAGGTCAAAGGCAAGTTCATGCTCACGATGTTCCCTCATCCTCTCATCGAGAAGTTCGTAGAGCAACATGGCTGGTATATCCACCGTATTGAACGCACAATCACAGCATCCAAGGTGTCAAGGCGCAGACAGGAAGAGTGGATTGTAACCAACTATCCAAAGCCGGAATAAAGCACATAAACTATTGAATATAAATGCGTTAATTCTCTCGAATTAACTTGCGTGTTCCAAATAGTGATGTTATGTTTGCAGTACAATAAACGGTTGAATACTAACAAATTAGAGCAAGGATTATGACACGCAAAGAGACACTTTTGAAAGAAGTTTATGCCATCCGCAATCTTATCGCAGAGGTGAAAGGCAAGGAGCAGGAAGACCTTGAGGCACTTGTTCACACTTGGAAGTTCAAGGAAGAGGCAAAACGCTGGAAAGAATACGAACTTAGGGCAAGAATTGAGCAGCTCGGAGAACTGCTGACAATAGCAAAGAAGAACAAGACTGTCAAGGATGCAACCGAAGACTACTACCTTACACCGGAGGGAGCAGCAGTAAAAGCTGAAACAGAAGCCAAGATGGAGCAGACCGAAGCCCTCTTCCACGAGACAAAGGAACAGGTCATCAGCACTATCAATGCTGAACTTAACAGGTGCATCGGAGCAGGATGGAGAGTTTTCTCACTCTCGGACAGCAGTATGGAAATAGGAATCACTGACCCCGAAAAGCCAAATGAACTTATCTTCGGACAAAGAGCAGACCTCTACTACGAAAGAAGGATTTGCGGATACGACAGCTACAAGGAACGCTTCGAACTCAATGTAGGGACTTGCGGTGGTCACGACCTACTTCCGGAAGAACTCACAGGCTCCTTCGCAAACTTCTACATCGGCATCGGAAAATTCTACTCAAACATTGAGTTTCTCACTTGGCTCAAGAATACCCTCTTTGGGTACGCAGACCGCTGCAAAGAACTCCGAACTGAGTACAACAACTTAGAGGCTAAACTTGAAAACCCACTTAATATCTGAGACCATGATGTACGACCTTATGATTGAAAATTGGGAGGATGAGGAGTACGGTTACGAGCAGCAGCGAAACCAGCTTCTGAATGCCGGACAATACGGAGAGCCTGTCAGAATCCTCAACACCAAGATAGAAATGTGCCGACAGTTCGTGCAGTTTCTCAAACGATGCGAAGAGCAGGAACTGGCACTCCTTAAAGAATCGGAGGAATAGACATGGACTTCGAGCTTCAGAATCTTCGGGACACGCCCTACAACAGACAGGTCTGTGATGACGCAGCCGACACCTTTGGCAGCAGACGCTTCAGTTGGGAGATACACAACAATGCCATATGGGTCAAGGCAAAAAATCTGACCCTTGATGAATACAGGAACTTTCTAAAATATTTGAAATAGGATATGGGAACAAAAGCAAAGGTAGGCGACACTATCAAGATTATCCACCTCAAGGGTGAGGACTACCGTTATGACGGAAAAACCGGAAAAGTGGAACTCATTGACGGCATCGGACAGCTTCATGGTACATGGGGCGGTCTCGCTGTAATCCCAGAGGAAGACGAATTCATCGTCATCTCATCACACTAAATAGCTCCATCCTGCTCCATCTTATGATATAGGTTGATTAAATCTATCGCCTCCATTGTAGAGACCCGAAAAAACTCTCTATTGTCATTAACTCTTGCACCCTTCTTTTCAAAATATCCATGAATAACCTTCTCCGCAAAATGACAATCAGCAAACGGTTTTGAATAAACCAAAATGAATGGAGTTGGAACACCTGTTGCTGATGATAGTTCTTTTGCTCTTTCACTTGGTTCTCTCGTGGTTTTCCCGATTTTTACGACATCTGGCAATGATGGATTTATCATAACATAGACATATCCGAATGAATCATTATCCACCATGCTTACATCAGGAGTGCTTAAATCAGTTTCCGCAATCTGGGCAAAAACCTTTCCATAAGCCTTGATTTTCATAGACAAGGCATTGTTATCAATCACCTCATAGGCTCCATGCATACTGTTTAAAATATCCTCAAAATCTACATCACAAGACTTATAATGGGCAGCCATTGCAATATAATTACAACATCCATTAGGATATAAGAACCGCTTTCTTATAGACTCTGATTTTATGTATGTCAAGTCTATTATCCCAAAACAATCTGCATGAAGGTTTATTTCTCTTATGATTTTCGACATATCCCCGTTATACCAACTATATGCAGCCTTAATGTAACCATCAATATCAAGGACATCTCTTGCTAGTGCTGAAATACCATCTGCCTGTCGAAAATCAGACAAAAAGCCATCCTTAAATTCGAAAATATACTTACCATTATTTAAGGTATCTCCCTCGGCTTTCCTACCACAAACGGACTCAATATATGACTGACTAATACCTTTGTTCTCTATTCCTTTCTTGAGTAAATCTTCCTCTTGCTCCTCTCTAAGTTCGAACAACTCAGACATATAATTGTCTATATCCACTTGGGACATGATTACATCATCATCTCGGTGAAAAGCAATCAATTCTCTTGTCAGCAATTTAAAGTAGCCAATAATTGTCGGCTTGAAACTGAAATAATCTCCGGCATATAACTCATACCGGTTGTACCCCAATTCTTGAATGTCTGCATCATAGGCATCATTAAGAGAAGTATGTATTGGAGCATTTTTGAGTAAAATGCCATTAGAAAGTTTCTGCCAGTTCATAGAAAAAACTTTTGAGGATTAAAGAAACAATGCTAGTAAAATCTCAGATGAAGTGAAAAGTTATAATCCTCTAAACCATTATCTTAATTCCGATTTTCGCCTATACACAGGGACGGTTTTTATCCTCTCATCTTTTGTTTCATAAGTGTATGTATCAACTAAAACAAATGTTCCAGATAAAGATTTCCCATCATAATAGGTATCTTCAGAGGTAACAACTTTCACAACCTTAAAATCCCAACCAGTTGTATGTGCTAATGCTTCTGTACGACTCAGGGTCTGAAAAATCTCGACAGACAAATAAGTTTGTTCACTATTGATATTATTCTTAAGTATTGAACAGGAAGACATTAGTAATGCTAAAATCAATATTAAAGCATAAGATATCAATCTTTTCATAACTCAGCAAATTATAGATTAGACTCAATCCTTGTTCTGATATCATCCAGCACCTCTCCTTTATAAGAGAAGTACTTTGCTCCTTGGTAGGCTCCGGATGTGTTGCGTTTCTCCTCCGGCATGAATGTTCCTACGAATGGAGACAATTTATACAGGCGGTCTTTATACTCCACCATGTCATCCGAAGCAACGCGCACTTCAATTCCCGTAGGGATAAAGGTAAGTATTGAGCCTATTGGAATATTGACCATGCTGAATTTGAATCTCGGACGCTGCTTGTGAGGCTCAGTCGACTTGATAGACTTCTCACATGAATCCTTACAAGGCTTTCCATCGTGATAAACCTCTATTTCTGCATCATCGATAAGATTCGCAATATCTCTGATAAGGTCAAGAGCCATTGCTGGAGAGATGTTGAAGAACTCACGATTCTGACGGATTCGCAAATCGCTCAGACGGTCAATAGTCTTGTGGAGATTCTTCTCCAACACTTCATACTTGGCGGTCTTAACTGTTGCATAAATCTCAAAAGGTAATGGCACAGCAGTGTTATCCAGCTCCTTTGAACGAACATCCACAGGACGGGAACTCTTGCCAATCTTTACCCAATCATCCTTAAAACTAGGATTGGTCAGAATATAAACATATCCAGCTTCTTTCATAGGCTTTCAATCAATTATCCCTCAAAGATAAGCATTTGCCCACTGCCGACGAGAGCACTGAAAAAGTGAATATGAATGTACTATGTGATTAAATTTGCATAGTACAATATTTATTCGTATCTTAAAGCATTGAAATTCAAGAGATAACAATGCTTCAATACGAAAATGTCCTTCCGTTGAGCGATCACTTCAAGTTATATGATCTGCTAATTCCGAAGACCAATCTTCTCCGTCAGTTGAATGAATTGGTTGATTTTTCCTTTGTTTATGACGAACTTCGTTCAAAGTATAGTGAAGATACCGGCCGTTCGGCAATCAGCCCCATAAGAATGTTCAAGTATCTGCTGCTCAAGACGATATATGAAGTGTCTGATGTGGATGTGGTGGAACGCTCCAGATACGATCTGTCTTTCAAGTACTTTCTTGGCATGCTGCCTGAGGACGATGTCATAGAGTCCAGTTCCCTGACCAAGTTCCGCAAACTCCGTCTCAAGGATATGAATCTTCTTGACATGCTTGTCGGTAAGACGATAGAGATTGCATTGTCTAGGGGAATAAAGTTCTCCAAGACCATCATTGTTGATGCGACTCACACGATGTCACGTTCTAACCCACAACAGCCCCTTGAGATATTGCGCAAGCGTTCATCCGAACTGCGTAAATCAATCTACGCCTTTGATGAAGGCATGAAGAAGTCATTTCCTCAGAAATATGATGGCCAGAATCTGGCAGAGGAGATATCCTATACTCGCAACCTGTTGGAAATCGCCAAGGGGTGCCAGTATGCCGAACTTCCTGCCGTGTCGGAGAAACTGAATCTCCTCCAGGAGACCTGCGATGATATAATGGATCATTGCACGACAAGTGACGACAAAGATGCTAGGAGCGGCCATAAATCGAGCACGAAAAAGTTCTTCGGCTACAAATCTCACATTGCGATGTCCGACAACCGAATGGTAACGGGAGTCGTAGTAACCTCAGGAGAAAAGGCTGATGGAAATTACCTTCAGGATGTGATACGCAAGACGGAAGATGCAGGCATAGACGTGGACACGGTGGTTGCAGATGCCGCCTACAGTGGAAAGAACAACATTGAGAGATGTGATGCGGAGGGAGTACAGTTGGTTGCGAAACTCAATCCCGTAGTCTACGCGGCTGACGAGGACAAGGATGACGGTTTTGTATATAACAAGGACGCTGGTACGATGCAGTGTCCGGCAGGACATCTGGCCATAAGTTCCCGAACAGACAAAGCACGGGGCGGAATGAATGCCAGACTTGTCTTTTTCTTCTCGCATCTGATCTGCAGAGAGTGCCCCCTCAGAGATGGATGTCTCAAGAAAGGAGCTCGAAGAAAAAGTCGAAGCATCCGAATATTGGACGACACACACGAAAACTATATGAAGTTTGAGAAATCTGCCTTCTTTGCGGAAAAATACAGGCTCCGATATATGATTGAAGCCAAGAATGCAGAACTCAAGAATGTGTATGGATACTCCAGAGCACTTTCATACGGACTGGAAAGTATGGAAATGCAGGGGGCGATGTGCGTCTTCGCATCTAATCTCAAGAGAATATTGACACTTTTGGGAGTTAAAACGACAAAATAGAGGAAAATCTCCTCGTCACTATTGAAAACAACCTTCTGAGAATAGGATATCAGTAAAGAAATCTAATTATTCAGAAGGTTGTTTGGATAAGAGAATCTCAGACATTCGTTGAAGTGGAGCATTTTTCAGTGCTCTCCTGCCGACAATGGATTTGACGAAAAATAATTTTAACCGGAATAACCTTTCCGTTAAGTTCTATCCTCATGGTCTACCTTTACCGCCAGAGATAATGGTAGAAGATGGCATACTTTGGACTGAAATATTATGCAGAGATGCGCTCAAAATATAAGGGCGTGACATGGCGAG
>JAFRZX010000060.1 GCA_017442315.1 Bacteroidales bacterium | reverse complement strand
TCGAGGAACTGGTTGTCTTCGGCAAGTGTGACTGTTGCAGGCAGCTGTGATGCCGTGAAAGTCTGACTTGCATATCCTATGCAGCTGATCTCCACAACTGCATCAGGACCTGAAACCGTAAGGACATAGTCGCCGTCAAGTCCGGTGGAGGCACCGTTGGTAGTGCCCTGCTCGATCACGGTTGCTCCGATGATCGGACCGACATTGTCAACAACTACTCCTTTAACCTCGTATCCGCCCTGGGCGAATACCTGCGCGCCCATGATGCATGATAGCACGAAGGCTGCGCATAAAGTCATTATCCTATTCATAAGAATTGTGTTTGGTTAGTAGATTGTTTGTATGTTGATTGTTGAATTAATCTCCAT
This sequence comes from Bacteroidales bacterium, assembly GCA_017442315.1. GTDB lineage: Bacteria > Bacteroidota > Bacteroidia > Bacteroidales > UBA932 > Cryptobacteroides. The sequence goes on along the minus strand of JAFRZX010000060.1, from coordinate 3,871 downwards.
GATTGAGGATTATCTGCCCTCTTTCTTCGTCTTTATAAAATATACGGACAAAGCGCCGAGAACAAGCAGAACTCCTGCTACAATGAACATGTTGACCTGAGTTCCTCCCACAAGCTTGAGAATGAGTCCTCCGCATGCAGCAGCTACTATCTGCGGAAGACAGATTGTTCCGTTGAAAAGACCGAGATAAGTACCTATATGGCTGCCTGACAACGAGTTTGTAAGAAGTGTGAAAGGAATTGCAAGCATCGCAGCCCAAGCGACTCCGATAAGCAGGAATGAAACGAACAGAAGATACTGGTCGTGTATGAAGTATACGGATGCGAATCCGACAGCTCCGATAAGGAGACTGACAACGTACGCTGTCTTGATGGACTTGAACTTAGGAATCATCAGAGCCCAGAGAACTGAACCGATTGACTGTACTCCGAACACTATGCCTACCCAGTTTCCTGCAGTCTGATAACCTTCAGAAGTAACGTCTGTTGTGTTCCATACTGTGTCTGCTATAGCTCCGTTTGTATATGTCCACATGTAAAGGAATGCTGCCCAGCAGAAAAACTGCACGAGGCCTACTGTCCAGAATGTACTTGGAGCCTTTTTAAGCAGTTCAAGCATGCCCGGAGCCTTCTCTTCCTTCTTGTCAGGATCGATGCCATGGAACTGTGCATATTCCTTAGGAGGCATTTCCTTAACCTTTACGGTAGTGAAAAGCACACAGAGGATAAGTATCGCCGCACCAAGATAGAAAGAGAACTTGACAGTGTCTGGAATCTGTCCTTCCGGTGCTATGTTGTTGATACCGAACCATGCAAGAAGCCAAGGGAACACAAATCCGACCACTCCACCTGCGTTCACCAGGAAGCTCTGGATGGAATATGCCTGACTCTTCTGCTCTTCACTCACCATGTCGCCCACAAGCATCTTGAACGGCTGCATTGCCATGTTGATGGAAGTGTCAAGGAGCATCAAAGCCACAAGACCGAATATCATGGCTCCTGTGAAGGTAAAACTGAAATTGCCGGCATTTGGCAAAAGGCACATGACGGCAATCGCAATGAGCGAACCCAGGAAAAGGTACGGTATACGACGTCCGAAACGTGTCCATGTCCTGTCGCTGTATTTACCCACCAGCGGCTGCACTATCATTCCCATAAGAGGAGGAAGTATCCAGAAGAAACTCAGACTGTGAGGGTCTGCTCCCAGAGTCGCGAAAATGCGGCTGATGTTGGCACTTTGGAGGGAATATGCTATCTGTACTCCGAAGAAACCGAAGCTGATATTCCATAACTGCCAGAAGGAAAGTTTGTGTTTTTGCATTTTATAGCGGTTTTGGTTATTAATTCATAAGGTGTATACAATTTTGCGAAAATAATCATTATTATTATAAAGGTTCTAAATCTAGTGACGAATGGAACAAAGAAAAAGACGAACGGTCACTTTTTCCTGACGAATTATACTCAAAATTGGATAATACAAGTAAAATTTGTAACTTCGGGCTTGGTTTTGCAACCTAGATTGATATGAGAAATATAAGAACTGCATGGATCATACATTTATTTGCAGGCCTGCATGCAATAGTTGCTCTTTCATGCCGCTATGCCGGTTTGGCAGATGAACTGCTTCTGACTATCCTTACCATGGCAATGGCATTGATAGTCTGCATGAAAAAGAATCTCAGCATTGAGTTTACTGCATCAATAGTTATCATTGTAAACATTATCGGATTCCTGATGGGAACATTAGGAGCTTCATTACTTGAGCTTTTAATCAGTTCTCCGTATCTTGTCCATGCCTTGTCTACGGCAATTACCACAGAGATTCTCGGATGGAGCATTCTGGCCATTGCCAAAATATTCAGGGCATCAAGGACATCACGTTCTTCAGGAACGACATCTGCATCCTATTTCAAGTGGATACTTCTTGCGGCAGCGGGTATATTCGTATTCCGTCTGTTCGTGGTATTGATTTTTTCAAGTGATCCGATAGACCATGATCTTGCCCTTGACATGACAGGAAAGGTTCTGTCGAATTCTGTCGCTCTTTCCATCATTGTCTGCCTGAATATCATATATGTCCGTTTTGCCGGGAAAAAGCTGCAAAACAGTTCAAAACTGATAAAGTCCCTGTTCCTGGCGATATTCATGACAGGAGTTTCCCTGCTGGAGGCCATTCTTGTAAGCAGCGGACTGCCATTTGCGGTCAATAATGGTATATGTGATGATTTCATGCTGCTGTTTGTTGTATCCCTGATTACACAAATTACGGTATACTGTATCGTATATATGGGTAATTATGCTATTACGGTCCGGACAGAGATGCATGCCGCCCGTGAAAAGGCTCATAAGGCTCAGTACCGGTATGTCAATCTGAAGCGTCAGGTAAATCCCCACTTTCTTTTCAATTCCCTTAATATTCTTGATTGTCTCGTCTGCGAGGAAAAGACAGAACAAGCAAGCATATACATACATAAACTGGCCGGAATCTACCGTTACATGATAAAAAGTGAAGACGAAGATGTAGTACCGCTAAGGGAGGAACTAGTGTTCGTGAAGCTATATGTGGATCTTCTGAACGTGCGTTTCCCTGAAGGATTCAAGGTGGAGACAGATGTCCCTGAAGAACTGATGTCGAAGTATGTTCTTCCATGTTCGATTCAGCTCCTGATCGAGAATGCGACAAAACATAACGCTATCAGAGTCGATGATCCTCTTGTGATCAAAGTGGAAGCGAAGGAAGATACAGTATGCGTAAGCAATAATATCGTTCCCAAGATAACCCGCAGTCCGTCTACAGGTTTGGGACAGAAATATATAAGACAGCAATATATGGATCTGTCTGGAAAATCGATTATGATATCGCAGACAGACAGTATTTATAGTGTAACATTACCTTTATTATAGTATCATGAAAGTCTTTATTATCGAAGATGAGATAATGGCTCAGAAGAGCTTGGCACGTATCCTTTCTCAGAACTTCCCTGAGATGGAGATTGTCGGGTATGCTGATTCTGTAAGAAGTGCTGTGGCATGGTTGAAGGATCCTGATAATCAGACAGATATCATATTTATGGATGTAGAACTCTCTGATGGCGTATGCTTTGAGATATTCCGTCAGGTGGAAGTCAAGCCTAAGGTCATAATGACGACAGCATACGACAGCTATGCTTTGAAGGCATTTGAAGCCGGCAGTATAGACTACCTGCTCAAACCTGTAGAAGCATCTGCACTGAAAAGGGCAGTTGCTCGATGCCGCATGAGTGGAGGCCATGTGGATGTTGAAGCATTGCTTAAGGCAATAGGATATCAGGGAACATCTAAAAAAGATTATAAGGAGAGATACATAGTCCGGTTCAATGACCGTATCGTACCTCTTAATATATCAAATATCGCATATGTGTATTCTGAAGAAAAGAATAATTGGCTTGTCACATTTGATGAGCAGAAATATATCATAGATTCCTCTCTGGATGTGATATTTGAAGATCTCGATCCCGAAAAGTTCTTCCGTATATCCAGAAGCTGCATCATTTCACTCAAAGCAATTACAAGCATTACCAAACAGGCTGGAAGCAGGCTCAGGATATATCCTAAGCCGGAATGCCCATTTGAAATGACAGTAAGCCGTTCGAGGGTAGATGATTTTCTGGTCTGGCTGGAAAGATAAGAAGCCGTTAAGATAAACAGATGGTTCCGCTGTGGCATAATCCGATGCCACAGCGTTTTTTGTGTCTGGTGAGTATTGTTCCCTGTTCCTCAATCATGGAGATTAATTCAACAATCAACATACAAACAATCTACTAACCAAACACAATTCTTATGAATAGGATAATGACTTTATGCGCAGCCTTCGTGCTATCATGCATCATGGG
>JAFRZX010000059.1 GCA_017442315.1 Bacteroidales bacterium | reverse complement strand
GTGTGGAGTGCATTTTCCAGATAATAGTCCATAACCTGAGTGGCAGCAAGAGCCATCTGCATACCTATGAAGTTTTCATTTCCCAGTGGATCATCATCTGTCGGCAAGTCTCCGTTATCACCTTCTCCGATTTCCAACACATCCTCTCCACACGCCTTCCACAGTTCTTTCAGACATATGGAAATCTTGTGGACCGAAACCTGCACCTTACGCCACACCGAAAGTTCCTTCTGCGAATGATTGGCAGTATAGTCTTCCTCCTTCATATTCTGCCAACCCCTGATGACAGTCCAGGCATTATCAGTATATCGGAGTGCTTTAGGGCAATCATAGTCAGCATCAAATGACTGGTCCAGTATTGCGGTTATGATTTCTGACCACTGATCCTGAAGATTCTCATCCGGCTTGTTGTCGTTCCAGAGGATCGGACTTGCCGGATGTTCCGAATAGGTCATAAAAATTCTCCAGAGCAATCCGTCTTCCATTCCGGAGCCCTTGAAAGCATCACATAAGACATAGGGCTGGATAGAGCCGATCAAGGCTACGAACGGATGCTTGATATACAGCACTCTCGCATCACCTTTTCTGTTGACCATAAGTGAATCGCCGTCGCATATAACTATCCATTCACCCTCTTCTGAAGCTTTCCCTCGCTTATATCTGGAGAACGACTTGATCCAGGAGATCAGTTCGTCGAAGATCACCAGCAGGCCACGAGGGTTTTCATATAGTATTTCCTTTATAGCCTCGATAGTAGCATCCTGGATTATAAACTGGACCTTTTTAGGCTTGTCCATTTCAAAGTTGCCTTTAGCCACTTCCTTGAGATATGCATCCAGTTCGCCATTGTAATCCTTCAGCATTTCAGCCGTACGGGTCCACAAAGGTCTCATAAACCACTTGATCGGCTGACTCTTGTTCTCTCCGCTCTCGCCGATGATGGCCATAAAGATGCTTGGATATACTATGTATCCGTTCTGAGTACATAATGCCTTTGAATTCGCTATCGATCCGCTGACCGCTGTCATAATTGCAGAAAAGCAGTAAGGTATCGGGAACATCATAGAGGAATGAAGTTCCCATATGATGTTCTGTACCTTGTGGGGAAGATACTTCAGAAGCATCTTCTCATTTGCGGTCAAAGAATTATTCTTACTGAATTTCTCAATGAGAGAGAAAGACTTGTGTACAGTAATATCTTTTGCCATATCACTCCCCTCCTTCACCGTCCGAGTCCTTCCTTGACCTATTATAGACACATCTTCTTGAGTACTTGTTTGCAAGTTCCCAAGCGATGTCGGCATCCACCAGCACATGACGGCCATGCTGGACCAATGCCGATCTGAACCAGTCCGCGTTCTTGATACGCCAGGCTGTAGATGTTGAACACATAAAGAGTTCCTGAAGTCCTTTCAGACCTTTAATAAGGTTTCTCTTCTTCACCTGCTGCTCCTTCCTGCCAAGATATTCCTGCTCGATCTGAAGGAGTCTTTCGTAATCCTCATATGCCAACTGGACACTTAGAGGTTTTGATTTCTCTTGCTTCATACCTTCAAACATTTATTGATTTGACGGCAAAAGTAGAGATGTCAGACAGGTGTAGAAAGGTGTAAAAAGGTAATGTACAGAAAACGAAAAAGAGTTCCCAACACATTGCAAATCAACGTATTGACAACCCTAATTCAAAGGGGTACAAAGGTAATTGTCGCTTAATTCCGCAATTTCAGCCAATCTTTGATAATTGGGTACAACTTGAAAGCGACTGATTTTTCATTTTCCGAATCACCGATGACATCAGTATAATGACCTTTGTATGTATCGTACTTTTTATTGAAATAAGTCAGGATTTCAGTAATCCAATCTTGGGTATGTTCCTCGTCCAGAAGGAAATCCTTAAGCACATCAAGCATATAGTACAAACCGTCAGTATATGTAAGTTTCAGAACTGTTCCCGGAGCAGG
>JAFRZX010000058.1 GCA_017442315.1 Bacteroidales bacterium | reverse complement strand
TTTCACGATTTCACGCAAGCCACACCTGATAATGAATGTGAACGGAAGTTATAATACTGCTGCGATCCAGGGACTGTACGATCTGCCGCAAAGCGGAAATCTGGATATGTCACTCACCTGGCGCTTCCTCAAGGAAAAGGCAAATCTTACTGTGGGCTGCTATGATGTTCTGGAGACTCGGGGAATCTCCCCTTATATGAACTGTGGCAAGCAGGTAGTCTATAATCATTATCCTTCATACAGGGAATTCAAACTGACATTCTCATACCGCTTCGGTGCATACAAGGAAAAAAAGAGGGAGGAGGTCGATACCCGCAGGTTCAGGTAAATTCTTGTAGTTTGCGGTACGGGAAGAAATGATGCGTCTGCCCATATCTATATGTTGACAACTGAACAAGCTTATATGAACATATATTTCAAGATGAACAGGGCAGCAAGTATGTACATTGCTGGTGACAATTTCTTGAATTTGCCGCAGATCATGTTCATAAGGACATAAGCGATCATACCTAAAAGAATACCGTTGGAAATAGAATATGTCAACGGCATCATGATCATACATATGAAAGCAGGTATGGATTCGGAAAAGTCATCAAAAGGAATATTCTTCACGGGCTCCATCATAAGCAGTCCGACAATGATCAGGGCCGGGGCTGTAGCTGCTGATGGGATAGAAAGGAAAAGTGGTGAAAAGAACAATGCGGCTGCAAAACAGCAGGCGACTGTCAATGCGGTCATGCCGGAACGCCCGCCTTGCGCTACGCCTGCGGCACTTTCTACATATGTAGTCGTTGTCGAGGTTCCAAGCATCGCACCAGCTGTAGTGGCGATCGAATCAGCCATGAATGCTTGCTTGATTCTATGGATATTACCTTTTTCATCTGTCATTCCGGCCTTTGTGCACACTCCTACAAGAGTTCCTACCGTATCAAACATATCGATGAAAAGGAATGTGAAGACCACCACCAGCATATCAAGGGTGAATATCTTGTCGAATTCAAACTTGCAGAAGATCGGATTTATTGACTCCGGTGCTGATATGATACCCTTGAATTCGGTGACTCCTAACGGAATTCCGATGAGCATTGTGATGATGATGCCCAGAAGAATGGCTCCAGGTATATTTCGGATATACATGAAGCCTGTGATGACCAGACCTATAAGTGCAAGCAGTGCCGGACCTGAAGTAATGTCTCCAAGCGCTACGAGAGTAGCTCCGTCGTCAACAACCACTCCTGCACTTTTCAGACCGATGAAAGCTATAAAGAGTCCTATTCCTGCGCCTATGGCATTTCTCAAGCTCATTGGAATCGCATTCACAATTGCTTCACGCACATTTGTAAGAGTCAGGACAATGAAGATAAGGCCTTCGATAAGCACCGCCGTCAAGGCAAACTGCCAGGAATATCCCATCCCCATACATACACTGTAGACGAAGAATGCATTGAGTCCCATTCCCGGAGCAAGACCGAACGGCAGTTTTCCGATGAAAGCCATTGCAAGACATCCGATGATTGCAGCAAGCGCAGTGGAAGTGAATACTGATCCGGCAGGCATGCCGTCCAGTTCTCCGAACATGGAAGGATTGACTGCAAGGATATATGACATGGTCAGGAAGGTGGTTATACCGGCAACAATCTCAGTGCGGACCGTAGTATTTGAGGGATCGAATCCGAATAGTTTCTTAAGCATATCCTTTTAGTTTAGAAAGTCCATTTTGCACCTATAGCCGGCATGACGTGGAATCCTTTGCCAACAAAGTTTGCAGAAAGCTCCAACTCTCCTCCGACACTTAGATTTATCTTTTCCCATCCCTTGATGTTGTTAAGGTTCACCCAGAACTGAGGTTCTGCCATGAAGATGAATTCCGTTCCCTGCCATGGGCGGTGTTCTCTCCAGAAATCAGCAAAACCGCTGAATGTACACCAGCCTTTAGCGAACCCTATTCCCCACACTCCTGTGATCTGGAAATTATGCATCTGACATTTTCCAAGAACGTCTACAGTACCGGGGATTGCCTTATACATTGCAGATATTGACCAGGTCTTGGTGTAATCTTTTGAGTGACCTGAATATGTCAGGCCTCCAAGGAATGAATTGTTGAACGATGTGCCTACGCTCAGACCTCCATTATATTCCAAATGAACGGAAAGCCAGCTTACTTTGGAATCTTGCCAGAAATTCAGCTCCCGGGCAATTTCCCAATATGCACCGCTTGCTTTCGGAGAATAGTCAAAGTCCACAAAGAAGAATGTACTTCCTCCGGCGTCCGGACGGAACATTTCAACAGTCGATGTCACGCATCCTCTGCCGGCATCATAGAATAGCTGTAAGTTTTGTGCCTGTGCCTTATTGATCCCGAAAATGGAGATGACAGAGCATAGCAAAAGAGCTTTGATGGAAGTATTTTTCATAATTGATGATTTATTTTCGAAAGTTATGAATTATTTCCCGTATATGCTGTATATGATTTGATTTTTGTAATGTAAAACTGATATGTGATTAAAAAGAATTTGTGATTACAGGATCTGTTTCTTATTTTTGTGGCATACAATTAGATTGTATAAAATCCAAACTGATTGGTTATGAATATCTATGACTTCAAGGTACATGACGCCAAGGGCGAAGAGGTGCCGATGACAGAGTATCAGGGAAAGGTTCTGCTGATTGTGAACACTGCAACCGGGTGCGGGTTTACTCCGCAGTATGAAGGTCTGCAAAAATTGTATGACAGATACAATGACAGAGGATTTGTGATTCTGGACTTCCCGTGTAACCAGTTCGGCCACCAGGCACCCGGAACCGAGGAGGAGATACAAGAGTTCTGCACATTGAAATACAAGACTACTTTTCCGTTGTTTGCGAAGATTGAAGTGAACGGAAAGAATGCCGATCCTCTGTTTGATTTTCTTAAGAAGCAAAAGGGAGGTTTTCTTGGTAAAGACATAAAATGGAATTTCACGAAGTTTCTCATTTCACGGGACGGAAATTTGGTGGAACGATATGCTCCTGCGACAAAGCCGGAAAAGATTGAAAGCGATATATTGAAACTTCTATGAACCGAATGTTGAAACTCGAGAGCCAGCTGTGCTTTCCGCTTTATGCTTGCGCAAAGGAGATTGTCAGACGATATAACCCTTTGCTTGAGCCTTTGGGTCTTACATACACCCAATATATAGCGATGATGGTGATGTGGGAACATAAGTCCATCAGCGTCAAGGAAATGGGCAAGCTGCTTTTCCTTGATTCCGGAACGTTGACACCTATGCTCAAGAAGATGGAGAAGGCGGGATTGATACGGCGGAAAAGGTCGGAAGATGATGAACGGGTAGTGATTGTCAGTATTACTGAAAAGGGAGAGAAGTTGCACGATGATGCATCACAGGTTCCCGTAAGGATGTCCGGATGTGTGACCCTGGAAACAGAAGAGGCAATGCAGCTATACAATCTTTTGCATAAGTTGATGAAAACGTTTAAATCACAATGACTATGGAAACTTACAAATGTACGACATGTCCGATGAGGGCAAAGCATGATGCCAGACCGAATTCTTTGGTAGGCAGATTCTGGAGATGGCATATAAATTTCTGTCCGGGATGGAAGGCATATTTCAACAGTCTTTCCGATTCCGGGAAAGAAGAGATCAGACTGAAATATAATTTCATCAAGTACTGATGGCTGATGAAGACTAAACACTTATATGTTGTCGCCTCAGTCATCTGGGGGATTCCGGGAATAATCATCACATTGAGAGGAATCGACGCATACAGAATGCAGCCATCGGAAAACATATGGTGGCTGCTTCTTATGTACGCCCAGCATGGGCATGTTCTAACGGGTGAAAGTCCCTAATGCGCCCTAATGGCGGGAAGCATATAGCCAAGGGCAAGGGTGTCCATCGTGAGGTGGAATCTGAAGGAAGCCGGCGGCAAAAGCCTGGCCTGAC
>JAFRZX010000057.1 GCA_017442315.1 Bacteroidales bacterium | reverse complement strand
TACGGTCGATCAGATCAGGGATTATCCATACTCAGTTGGATGGGGGAGAAGAACCTTCCGCTCCAATAACTATCTGAACTATTGTGAAAGAATCAGCACGATCGTTTACCATTTCCGGGAACCGCATTGCATCGATGCAGATATCTGTGACGTTTTGACCGGTAACCTTCCAGAGGATGCCTACAGTTATCTGGTAACCAGAAACACAAGAACCTCCGGCTTTGCTCCGGAAGTTCTTGCCTATGAGCTGGATCGAAATAATCCCAGACTGGAAAGCATTGTAACAGATATCATAAACGGCGACAGCAGTTTTTCCACGGTATCCAGGGATTTGATTTGCGGAATTATCATGAGCCATAATTCCAGAATGCATGAGCTTCTGCGCAAGCTTTTGGTGGCGGCAAAATTACAGGAGGGTCTGCGTCAGGCAATCTGCGAAGAAGCAGACATGGGCACAACGGAAGCCTTCCACACGATACTATCGACTATTCTGGAACAGGAAATGATTCGATATTCTTCTGTTAAGCGTGCAGTAGGTACCTGGATTGGTGTTATGACCGAAGAGACAAGGGACCTGGACCGGATTAGCAATAAGAGTGTGGAGCTTATCTGCAAATGCTTGAAAGACACCACATTCCGGGAGGAATGTCTGGCTTCCGAGGATTCTATGGCCATTCATATTGCGCTGTGGAGTTACGCGTTTGAATGTGTTCAGAATGGGTATGAGGTTCTTGACCGGATTATCGAATCGGGCACGCATCATCAGGTACTGACAGCGGGATATTTTGTTGCAAATCTGGAATCCTCCCTTATTAAACATGTGGCGGCCAGAAATGTTTTGAAGGCTCGTCGGGAGCACAATGATATCCTGGCGGTTTACCTGCCCAGTTTTATCCCATATTCTAATTATACAGCCAATTCCATCGCACTGGGAAAGGAAGATCAGGAACTTAAGCTGTATTTTGAGTCCCCGGAGGAGGCTGGGGATTTTTGTGATTGGCTTGTGAGTGTCCATAACAATATGGCGAAAAAGACACTGGAGTTTAATCCCTGTATTTTTACATGGTATGCTGCCTCCATAAAGAAATCAGACCTGATGGAGAAAGCGATGGTCATCGCCGCGATGATCCAGGATCAGGAACGGATTGACCTGCTCTGTCCGCATATTTCAGACTGCGATGCTTTTGGTCGTGAGATATACTTCAAAATGCTGACAAAGGGAGGCAAAACCGAAGCTGTCAGAAAAGCTATTATCAATGGCCTGGAAGACAAAAATATGGACACCCGTCGAGCAGCTTTTTCTTATGCTAACGGGATGGTACTTAAAGCGGAAGAGTATTTGCAGATCGAAAACATGCTCCGCCTGCGTTATGACGACCTGCGGCGAGGAGCAATGGAACTTCTGATGGCACAGTCTGATGATGCGTTGCAGTCAACAATCCGCAGGCTGCTTGCCTCCTCCAAAACCCAGATGCGTACTGCCGGTCTGGACATGGTAACCCAGTTAATTAAGAGCGAGAACAGAGCAGCACTGGCACAAAGCTGTATGGATGCAGTTCATGCGATTTCGAAGCCTACGACTCAGGAAAAGATCCTGATCGATGCATTGACTCCCCAAAAGGCAGAGGAAGAAGAGGAACCTTTGTTCTCTGAGGAAGACCGCTATACACCGGCCATTATCATCGATGACTATGCTAAGAGCTGTATTCCTGCTTTTATGGATTTGTTTCCTCAGTCCAAAATGGAAAAACAGATCCTGGCAGGAAAGCCGGTGTCCCATAACAGCATTAAATTGCCTGCACTTTCCTGTGCTGCAGCCCAAAATGCCCAGAAGAACTTAAAGTCTCTTTCTGATTATTTTATTTCTCATGAACGGGATACCTTCATGCACCATATTGGGCGGGAGTTTCTGATAGGAACAGATGTGCGCTACTTCCAGATTAATAAAGAAGAAGGCGGATGGACCGTTCCGAGAATGGATTTATGGGAGCGGTGGCGGGATGAGAATAAGATAAACTTGAGTGATCTGTTTGGAATGTTAATTTCCTGTGGTGCACAGACAGGAAGCGGCTCCTATCTGGTTCGGTGTGGGAAGTATATGTCCGACATTTATGGTCCTGGGTTTGAAAACCGGGTGAATGTTCGGTATGAGGAACATCTTCATCGTATCATACATGAACTGATCTATGAAAATATCTCTGAAGAGCAGACGCAGAAACTGGCCATGGCACTGGGTATCTGGATTGCTAAGTGTCTGCCGGAGGACATGCTGATAGGAGATAAGGGCTCTCCTTCTACAGAACCGCCTAAGAATGAGCACGGAGAAACGGTTCTGCATTATGTGAATTCTCAGATCCATATTAATTACCAAACACTGAATCAGTTGAGCGGACCAGCGGGCCACTTTATTGCCCACCCGCAAATCAGCCGAATCTTCTGTAAATTGAATACATGCTTTGACGACAATCTGCAATATCGGATTCCTGTCTTGCTGAATGTATATGAACGAACCTATGCTTCCACTGCAAAGTATATGGCTGACCATGGACAACCAGTAAAAAACAGAGTAACGCTCGTGTTGAATCAGCTCTATAACGAGTATTCTTTCCAGATAAAAGCAACTGTAGCACCGGATGCCGGAACCTATCTCTATGCACGGCATTTTGGCCTGATCTCGGAACGTTCTCTTTACTATCATCTGATGGCCCCTGGTTTCTTCAGAAAGGCATTGGAACTTACGACTGCTGTAAAGGCAATGAAGCCTGCAGATGGAGATGTTGTATCGTCGAAAACCTTCTCTATGTATAATATGTATTCCATACGAAGAGGCTATGAAGACTTTATTGGTAAGAATACGGAGCTGAGTGACGCGCAGCTGAAGCTGGTGCAGCTTTGCAGACAGACTGCTGACAAGCTGGTGCCGGTAGTTGTCAATAAAGAGCTGCTTCGTGGAGATACGCCTGCAGAATACTCTGCCTATGTAAGCGGAATTCATGTGCTTTCTGGTATGGATACCTTTGTGAAGATCCTATCCGCATTGGGTAAGGATTCCCTGGATAGAACTGTCTACTACTGGGGAAGCAGCCAGTCAAAGCGCGGCAATCTCAGCTATCTGTTGGCAAGATGCGTCCCTGAAGATGGGGACGATGCGGTCAAACTTGCGAAATTGCTTACGGGAACGGATATCACAGAAAAACGGCTGATTGAGGCTGCTCTGTACAGCCCGGCTTGGATCGATATCATTGGAGAATATCTGAACCTGCCCGGATTCAAATCAGCCTGCTATTACTTCATGGCCCATATGAATGAGCGGTTCGATGAGCAGAAGAAGGCTATCATTGCACGGTTTACCCCTCTGAGTGAGGATGAGCTGAATCTGGGTGCTTTTGATGTGGATTGGTTCCATTCCGCTTTCAATCAGCTTGGTGAGAAGAAGTTTGACTTGATTTATGATGCGGCCAAGTACATTTCTGACGGTAGTAAACATACCCGAGCCAGAAAGTTTGCAGATGCCGCACTGGGACGCTTGGCTGTCGAGGAAACAGAAAACGCAATCAAGGACAAGCGGAATAAGGATCTTCTGATGGCTTATGCCATTATTCCTCTGAACGGTGAAGAGGATCTGATCCACCGTTACTTGTATCTGCAGCAATTCCTGAAAGAAAGCCGCCAGTTTGGATCTCAGCGATCTACCAGCGAGAAAAAGAGCGTGGAAGCAGCCCTGCGAAACCTGGCCACCAATGCTGGTTTCTCCGATACCATGCGCTTGACCCTGAGAATGGAAACCAAGCTGGTTGAGAATAATCTGGAACTCTTTGATGAAAAGCAAGTAGGGGAATGGACATTCCAGCTTCTCATTGATGATCAGGGAACTGCCGAGATTCGCTGCTGCAAGGATGGGAAGCAACTGAAATCCATTCCGACAAAAGCGAAAAAGGATCCATATGTGGTTCGCCTTCAGGATATGAAGAAGCAGCTGACGGAGCAATACCGTCGTACCCGCCGAATGTTCGAGCAGGCGATGGAAGATGGCGCTGAATTTACACTTGAGGAAATGCGGCAGCTCTGTGAGAATCCCGTAGTTTCTCCCATCGTGTCCAAACTCATTTTCAAATCTGAAGATGCGTTGGGTCTCTTTGATAACGCTAATCTCTGTGATTTGGATGGGCTGATTCTTGAAGATCGGGCAGATGCAAAGTTGATTGTTGCACATCCTCTGCATCTTTATCGTAGTGGTTACTGGCACAGCTTCCAGAAGTACCTGTTTGAAAATAAGATTGCTCAGCCTTTCCGACAGGTGTTCCGTGAACTCTATGTCAAGACGAAGGAAGAGCTTGGTTGCTTTACTTCTCTTCGTTATGCAGGGAATCAAATTCAGCCCAAGAAGGCTGCTGCTTGCCTGAAGGAACGCAGATGGATTGCAGATATTGAAGCAGGTCTTCAGAAGATCTACTACCAGGACAATATCGTCGCCACGATCTATGCGCTGGCAGACTGGTTTACACCGGCAGACATAGAAGCACCTACGCTGGAGTATGTAGCTTTCTATGATCGGAAAACCGGACAGGCCCTAAAGATCGATGACATCCCGGATGTAATCTTCTCCGAGGTTATGCGGGATGTAGATATGGCAGTGTCTGTGGCACATGCCGGTGGTGTCGATCCCGAAACCAGCCATTCCACCGTGGAGATGCGTGCAGCCATCCTTTCGTTTACATTGCCTCTGCTGCGGCTTAAGAATGTTAAAGTCGAAGGAAGTCATGCGTTCATTGACGGCAAACTGGCCAATTACTCTGTCCATCTGGGCAGCGGCGTTGTTCACCAGCTTGGTGGCACGATGCTGAATGTACTTCCGGTCCATTCTCAGCATAGGGGACGATTCTTCCTGCCCTTTGTGGACGATGATCCAAAGACTGCGGAAATCATCTCTATGATCATTCTCTTTGCCGAGGATCACAAGCTGAAAGATCCCAGCATTCTTGAACAGATATCCAGATAACAAAAAGCTTCCTGCAGATCATTCTGCAGGAAGCTCTTTTTTGCTACCTGAACCAGAAGTCTATCGACTTCGCAGTAAGGTTTATTATATCCGAGATAATACCATTTTTAGTTGCTAGAGGTACTTTTGGGTAGATGGTAATTTGGTTTGATTTTGTTCGTTCCAGATGAAAGGACATTCCTCGTTACATCGGGTACAGCCGACTTCTTCCGGTATGCCCATGCAATTATGATGGCGGATGTTGCCCTTACAAAAATGGGAAGGGAAGCGGCTATCATTCACAATTTGGATGACCGCATTGGCAGCATCGATCGCCTCTAGGATGGAACGGACTGTTGGAATGCCTCCAGTGTGCTCTTCTCTTGTAACAGAGTTAATTATATCAGCACCACCGAGACTTGCAAGATATGCTGCACCTACAGAACTGGTAATATGATCCTGACCATGGGTATGATCTGATACAATTGGACCTAGTGGCATGAAAGGAATATAGTTTCTTTCTCTCAGGATTGAACAATATTCGGGGATCCTATGGAAGGAGATGTGTCCTATGCCTTCCATGATAACCTGAAGTCCCAGATTCTTTAAGTACTCACTAAGTTCAATCTGCATGTTTAATTCACCCAGATGGGTGGCATCCAGAGCATCATATTGAGTGGAGGGTCTGAATGTAGTTCCGATACTTACGACAACATTGTATTCTTTTAAGATCCTAACGATTCTATCCAGATTTGTGATTAGGATATTATCTTTACGTTTGTTAATTTGCATATCACGCAAGAGAAGACTACCGCCTCGGCTAATGATAGGAATATTACGTACAAGCGATTTTTTTGCAAGATCAAGATTCGCTGTTAGATGCAGGGTCATGAATGCAACGCCATTCTGTGCTTGTTCTTCAATAGTCTCCAATAGCTCATTATCATCGATGCCTCTTTGAGGATCAAAACAAATGTAATAGGGGATTGTTCCGACGGGGCAACCTAATCTGTTTTGAATTTCAATATGAAGCGGTATAGATGATCTTACGGTACTCAAATCCATCATCGTGTGAGGCCGATTGGGATGCTTGCTTATCGCTATGATTTTTGCTAATTCATCGGTGAATGCCACTGTAGAATTAAGACCAATACTTGAGTTGAATCGAAGACCAAGCCCTTGCCCAATTAATACGGGTGAGGAGGCCCCTTTAAGTGCGACTATTTTATTATGAGTTATTCGAGAGCAAAAGGTCTGATAATCAACCGCTGTTCGCTCGTACTCAGTAAGGGAGGCGTATAAATGTTTCATATAATCAGCCCTGTTTGTGTAGTTAATACCTGCTTATACTGATTTGTTACCATATAATTCTTAAAGTTTGTAAATTCACATGATTCCATTGCCTTATTTACAGAATCAATTCGCTTAATAATGGACGATACCACAGACGCACTCCCGGATCCGATTAGTAAAGGTGTAGAAACATCACTACCAGAGAAATGGTTGCCAATTAAAGACATGAATAAATTGACAGATCCGTTTTGAATAAAGTTTAGCGCTCTATAGAGTTTTAGATGCCTGGATTCCTTTTTCATTTCGCGAGCAATATTATTTTGGATTGAAGTTACTATAGACTCTTGCTCTGCGTAGACTTTTGAAAGTAAATCTCTATAGGCGATAATGAAACGCTGATATTCTGGAGAAATACGTATACGAAGTACTTCCACAGTAGATAACTGTGAGATAACATCCTCTGTAATGCCGACTATACTGAGAGTTTGGGCAAGAAGGCGTAAATTGTCTTCAAATATCATTCCGTTGAATGGATTGTGTGAGTAATATATTCTGCTCTCATACGCATCAGCATTAGATTTCAGATATAGCCAGGAAGCACGCTCTATGAGTAGATGCCTACATCTGCCTTCTGGAATCAGTTGCTGGATGAGATCGACGCAAGAGGCTCTTGAAAACTGGGGATGACCAGAGGCTGCTAAAAATTGTTGCTTAATAGATTGTATTTGCTCTATGGGAATATTGGCCTGAGCTATGAGTAGGTTCAGACTATTGATGTCAAAATGATTATCTAAATCCTTATTCCAATTATCGATATAAATGTCCCTGATAGAATTTCGATCTAAATGTGCATATGAATTGATGTCTTCTAAGAGGTGGACATATGTTTCATTTTTCGGTGAAGCAATTTCTGATGCCAGTTCAGGCTGCTGGAAGACTTCGAGTTTTCCCAGCTTTTCGCTTTCATCCATCCTTCGAAGAAAGTAATCTCGGATATCAGTGGTAGTCTCATAATCCCGGATAACAGGTATCATGATTCCATTGGCGATTGCTGGCTCAAGCTGGAGAAGAAGTTTTTGCATGACAGGTGACTGCCAAAAGAATGCTGCGGGGAGCAAAATGCGATCATAAAGGAGCAATCCAACTTTAGATAAGTTATAGAGGTAATCAAAAGTGGTACCATGCCTGATAATTGTATACGAATCAAAATCACCAATGAACATTTTGCTATCGTTGTTAAGATTTGATACTAATTGTCTCATAATTCTCCTCCTGTCCAGAAGGTATCCAAGTATGTATAAATATTAAAGATGAAAAGGAAAGTGAAATATGAAAGTAACATATTGCTGTGTTTACTCGTAATCAGAATCCTCTTCCATCTTAGAATAGCGTACAGCTTGCTGATAGGATGCTTCCTTTGCCCAATCATCAATAACAGAGTGCATTTTCTTGAACCGGTACAGTTTAGTCTCGATTCCTTGATTTTTGTAGTCTTTGCTTTCTCCGTATTCTATAGGGGCAGGATCAAACCGCAGTTCTGCAAACCAACCCATGGGACCATGTACTTGAAGTACAAGCTCATTACAATCAGTCTCTACTTGAGGCGAAGCACAACCAATCTCAAGGGCCGCACTTTTCAAGTAGTGAAATACCTCGATATCAATGTACAGATTATTTCCTGAGATTCCCGCCTTACTACCACTCTCCTCCATAAGGAAGGCCTTGGAGAAAGCCGTATTCATTTGGAATTCCATGGGGTGATAAGAGGTTGTTCGTTTTGACAAAAGGTCGTAGGAGGAATTACAGCAATCATAGGAGAATCTCTGCCCCAAAGTAATAATTCCTCGGACACCTGGGAAATTTCTGCGCTTATCATCTAGATTGATTGCTTCAAAATCTTGTATTGCACCTTCCAGGAATAATAAGGATTCGTAATAGCTGTCAGAAGTAATAGGATCTACATCAATTGTGCTGGCAAATCCATCATTAAAAGTCAATCTTGTGCCCAAGGGTTTGGCTGCCAAGCTAGTTGTAAATAGAAGCCTTAACTGTTCGATTCGGTAAAAATTGCTTTTGCATGCCTCATTGTTTAAATCCCATTTCGATTTAACAAAAGGTGAACCGTATCCCAGTAAATCATACCAACAGCATAGACATTTCTTGATTTCATAATCTTTCTCGTTCATATTTATCCTCCATGAGTTTTCTGGTAAAGAATCTACACATACACTTTAGAGAAACTTATGACTAAAATATTCATTATTATAATAATACAAATCAGACTGTTAGGTCAAGGTTGCGCCTATAAAGTATTTTTAAATCCGAAAGATTATTCATATATCGTAGGAAATAGTATGTTACATTTATCGTTGCATTCATACGTAGACTCTGTTGTCATGATAATAGAGTCTAGATACCGAAAAGAAATGGCACCCAGAGGGTGCCATTATCTTACTCAGATTTAGGTACGGCAGTTTTAGTTAGGCTAAGTACCATTTCAATCAGTTCTTCCTGAGCGAAGAAACCATCAATACAAATCAGGTAATCATTTTCTGGATCGATCCAGGCAATACCAGATCCGGAATCTTCCGATTCGGACTGGTAGAAATCAGCAGTAATGTCCCCAATCTGGACAGTAGCTTTCTTATCAGTAGTCGTTATCAGGAACATGGCACCTGTACCATCGTTTGGGGTGCCGGTAACTTTCAGAAGATGACCTGTTTCTTCCTCTGCATAAAGCATGATACTTTGACTTTCGTCTACAATTTCCTGCCAGAGATAATAGCCTTCTGGGATTTGGGTCAGTTCATACTTGTAATACACATCAGATTCTGATTCTTCGCCCATAGAGCGATAGGAGAAAACTGTACCCTCTTGACCAAAGAACCAGCCCATCACAGCAGCGCGCGCAGTAGGGGAGAGTGCCATCACGCTGCCGCCGGAAATGAGGATGACCAGAGCAAAAGACGCAACCATTCTCAGAACACGCTTCAGCTGAGGATGCTTGTTCTTCTTAATTACGGACTCCATATTCTTCTCAAACCGGTCTGAGAAGACATGGTATATTTCGTTTTCTGTAGGGATTGCGGACATGGACTCTTCGTGATATTCTTCGGTTGCCTGCCGGAGAAGAAAGTTTGAAATCAAAGCACACCCTCCTCAATACAGATTTTTTCCAGTTTAGCTACTGCCCGCTGATCGATCTTCAGGGCATTGGCGATGGTAATATCCAGGATCTTGGCGATCTCCTTGTATTTGTAGCCATGGATATGATGAAGTACGAGAACATGGCGGTATGTAGGCGGCAGCTGCGCAATGCAGCGACCGAGCCTTCCTGTACCGGTGTAGGGAGCCTGTGTAGTTGGAATGAGTTCCCCCAGACCGATATTGATGGAGCGCTGTCGCTTCCTGTAGATATCGATCGCTTTGTTCTCTACTATAGTAACGCACAAGGAACGCGTTTTAGGACACTCTACCTCAGAAATTTTATCAATATTTTCTGCAATCTTGATAAAAGCATGGTGGACAGCATCTTCTGAGTCCTCATCATGCTGTAAAATCTGGAAAGCAGCATAGTACATCTGCTTGCGATATGTAAGATAGATCTGTTCAAATTTGGATTTCTTTTCCTGTGAGTCCAGCACGGATAAATAGACGATCACGGCTCTCACCTCCACATGAGGGTGATTATAGCACGAAATGCATTTCTTGCACAGATATTTTTTCGGAAGTTGTCCTAAAAGGGGTGTCTCATTCGTTTATATAGTAAAGGAAAATAAGGAGGTATACTCATATGAAAAAGACGATTGCATTTGTATTGGTACTGACGATTATTCTGGGTCTGGCAGCGTGCGGAGCTGCCAAGGAAGCAAAGGAATCCAAATCTCTGTATGCCCATGGCTTGGAAGTCGTGAGCATGCTTTCTGAAATGACCCGTTCCGAGAATTTTATAGGAATCTATACGGCTAACAGTGAGATCAAGGACATCATTCTGGCTTTGGGAGAAAACTCCTATGAGCAGCCGGATGCGGTATACGCTATTACCGTTCCTGAGGACACGCTGACTGGTATGGCGGAGCTGAGCAATCTGGAGGGTGCCTCCGAAGAACTGAAGAATTACCTGATGCAACGAGTGATGGCATCTCTTATGAGCCAGATCAATGCCATGAGCGGCGTGGAAAACCTGGCAGCATCCAGTGTCTGCACAGTTGCAAGACCTTTGTCAGTGAAAATGCCTCTGAAAATGTGATCTACATCTACGTATATGAAGGCACAGCGCCTGTGGCAGTCACCTTCACATTGGGAGAAGACCATACCGTATCTGCAACCGGAACATTCATTTTCTATGATGGCTTTACCTGCGGTTCTGCAGAGGAAATTCAGAGCGTGTTCAGTGACATTACAGTGAATGTGACGGAGGTAACTCCTGAAAAGTAAGGCAAAATCTTAAGATGTTTTAGAATGTAAACAAAACATAAATATTACTGGTAGACATTTGTGTGTCATACATAGATGTGTTATAATTGGTTCAAATTTACTGATAAGAGATAGATTGACGAGGAATGAGAATGGAACAGAAGAGAGAAGAGCAGCTGATCAGAGATGATACCGGAAAATATCAGGATCCGCATTTAGATAATGAATTCATGGCCACCATGAGCGAGGTTTATATGGCGCTTCAGGAAGCTGGCTTTGAGCCCTTTGACCAGCTGACCGGCTATGTCAGAACGGGAAATGACCAGTACATAACCCGGCGCCATAATGCCCGGAAAATCGTTACCGAGATGGATCCCGAGCTGATAAAGCAGTATCTGAAGCGATACGGCCATATGTATGTAATAAGGAAATGAGCGATATGAAAGCATTGAAGCAATATCTGAACAGTGATCTGGATCTGTCCATTCTGGGCCTGAACCGCGGTCCTGAAGAAGGCGGATATTTCTGCACACCTCTGGGCGTAAAAGTGATCGGCTGGGCAGGCATAGACGGAATCCATTACTGTACTATCGAAGGCCAGGGCGAAACGATTTTTGCCGTGAGCCCCATGAACTTCGGTGAATATATCCACCCGATCGCAGAAAGCTTTGAAGTGTTGCTGCGGATGCTACTTTCCTGTCACAGCATGGATGCCATGGAACAGTGCTATGCCTGGGCGAAGGATCAGTTTGATGCGTTTCTGATCGACTATCCCGCAACTCCTGATATACAGGGGAAGCAAAATCAGATTCGAGAGATCTTTCATCTGGAACCCATGGAAGATGTATTCGGCTATATCAAGCAGTTTCAGGACAATTATGATATGTCTTCGATCCGGTATTCTGAGGAATATTATGAAACCCTTGGCATCGAACCTCCTGTACTCGAAGAGGAAGAATGGAAGGTAACCTTTGAAGGCGGCTTCTGGAGCAATGAAGGAACTCCCGGAAAAGAAATCCGGGTTGAGAAAGCATTCGCCTGGGGCGATGAGAAGTGGTATATTCCCTCTGTGTATTTGTGTGATGAGGGTATTGTGATCGACTACTGCAAAGAAGCCGAATGTGATGCTGTAAAAGCATTCATTGAGAAATGGGCTCTTCTGAATGAACATAAGAACAAGTATACCAGTGAGCAGCGGGATCTAATGAGTATGGAACATCCTCTTTCCAGAGATGTTAACATATCTGCAATCGCCAATGGTCAGCTGGTTCGGGAGAACCATGGCTGCGGATTGTCCTGGATTCCAAGTGTTCTTGTTCCTCAGGAAAGGTCCAGAGATGATATCGTCGGGAAACTGATGGATCACTATAACCTGGATCCGGACAAAGCCTGGTCGATTAACCGATGCAGTATCCCATGGGTCGGTGGTGAAGCTACGGAACTGGAGCTACAGATGCAACCAAGAGAGGTTCAGATTCCAGTCCCTCGTTTTGTGACAACCAAGCAAGGTGAGGGTATTACCTTCACGCATCCAATTACAGGAGTGCAACATCGTCTTACTGTCCAGGAGCTGGAGTCACAGGAATTGTCCCAGACTCATTTTCCGGATGATACAATGGAGTATCCCAGATTTTTCAAAACCATGACCTATCTGGTGGAACCTGATATTGAGCGTAATCACATTTCGGTTTTGGATTGTGCCGACGGAGATTCTGCCCGCCAAAAGAAAGGTATTTCCCGGGAAAAGGGCTCCGTTTCTGCTGCATCAATTGGCATTATTGGACGTGCAGATGGTCCAACAGCCATCATTATGGGTAATGTTGTTCCAAGAACAATGCACGCAGCATGTTCATCAGTCCGTTTTGAACCGGTTGATCATGTTGAGTGGCGAATTGTTTTCCGCGAGAAACTCAAAGAGGATATTCAGATTACGCTTATTTAATTATTATCTCAAAGCATCAAGTTGTGATTGATGAAAGGGAGGTGTGCTGTGATGCTGCGAAAAATGTTTTCTCTTCTGATTTGTATGATCCTGATAATCAGCCTGCCGGTCACAGCAAAGGCTGATATCGGTCCCAAACCATCTGTTCGGATCCAGTTTACTGGTATTGAAGGGGAGACTTATTACGGAACGCTTCTTTCAGAGCGGAGATCTACAGGACCATCCAGTGCCTGGGATGGATATGAAGATTATCCCGGTTGGAAGCCGGAGAATGAAAAGGTTATCTGGGAGAAATTCCTTGGTTATGAAGATGTCGACGGTTACTACTTCCTACAGGAGTGGTGGGATTGCTCTGAATCCAATCAGTTGAACTGGACCTATTATCCGCCCAATCCTTTCAAAATTCTGCTGTATTTCCCTGAGACAGATACCTTCTATGTAAGCGATATTTATGAGCGATATGCCTTTGACAGCTATTTCACGGTAGATCTGTCTGATTATGATAGCAGCCCGATTTCGGCGGAGAAGAGCTATGACTTTACCTGGGAACTGATTTCGTTGGCTGCAAGAATCATCCTGACCATTGTCCTTGAGCTGGCTATCGCATTGCTTTTCGGTTATCGGGAAAAGAGGGCACTTGTTTTCCTGGCAATCGTCA
This sequence comes from Bacteroidales bacterium, assembly GCA_017442315.1. Taxonomy (GTDB): domain Bacteria; phylum Bacteroidota; class Bacteroidia; order Bacteroidales; family UBA932; genus Cryptobacteroides. The sequence continues at coordinate 3,339 of JAFRZX010000057.1, read as the reverse complement.
ATGTAATCACTCAGGTTACTTTGAATGTTGCCCTGAACATCATCAACTATGTTTCCGGATCCATGGGCTTTACCTTTGCGTTTATTTGTATGGAGATCCTAGTCTTTGCCATTGAAGCAATTACATATAAGGCAGTCCTGCATCGTTACAGTGAAAAAGAGAAGGTCAATCGCAGAGGTGTTACCTATGCGCTGGTTGCCAATACAGCCTCTTTTGCCATAGGCCTCTGGCTTGCGCATCTGATTCCGGGTATTTTCTAAGATGGGAGACCGCGTATGGAAAAGAAAATCAAGTCCCTCCAGGCTTGCGTTGTGATTCTCGCAATCGCCTTATGTGCTTGTGTTTATAAAATCAGCGCATTGGATAGCCGGATAGAACAATTGGATTATCTGCTGGATCGCCAATATGACCGCATCATGACCGATGTAAACGAAATCTATCAGAATGTGGATGAGAAACTGAGAGAAGAAGCGAGCCTCCTTTCTGGTATGGAAGCAGAGTACGGAGAAATCAATCTGGAAGATCACACCATTGATGTCACTGTAAAGCTTCTCCCCAAACTCATTTCTGATGACATGACGATTCAGGTTTCCATCAATGGCCGTAATACAGAGCTTTCCAGAACCGGAAACAATTTTACAGGCACTATTCCTGTGGATCTTTATAATATGGGCGAACAGATGCTTATGACGATTGACACGGCAGCTGGTACCCAGACTCAATATCTGTCTGAGATCCAGGTAGAATATCTGTGGGGAAACAGAATCCCCAGCCTTTATTACAGTGATATTTCCGGGCAAGCCACTTTCGCGGAAGGAAAATATACACTGAACGGTCATATTAACATTAACTGCAGTCCCACAGTACAGACTCCGGATGTAAAGTTTGAAAGCTTTGTTCTTGTTACGGAACTGAATGGCAAGCAGATCAATAAGGAAGATATTACGGAGAAAGTTCTGAATTACGAAGCCTATCCCAACGGAGTCTACTGGTATGACGAATACAAGATGGAATGCGAAGCCGTGGAAGGTGACGAACTTGGCATCTATCTGGAGGCTACGGATTCCCTGGGATATCTGCACAGAATGCTGCTGCATCATTGGAAAGTCCTCGATGGTGCAACTGCTGAAGCAGTAGATGGCAGCGAGTACATCTATGATCCTAACGGCAATCAGATATTCCCGTAAAGACTATCTCTAAACAGAGAGGAAAATCAGTATGACAAAGGAAAAGAAGAAAAGTAAACTCGGCAGGCATTTGATCAGCATCTCTTTTTTTGCGGTAATGGGTGTCATTCTGGGTTTTGCTATGATTGCTTTTCTGGAATGGCAGATCCCGGAAGGTATTCCATCAAGTGAACGGGGCACTCGTACTTGTCTGATGCTGTTTTTCCTGTACCTGGCTTGGCTCATTCAGGTGGTGATACACGAATCAGGTCACCTGATCTGCGGTCTTCTTTCCGGATATACATTTTCTTCCTTCCGGATCGGCAGCTTCATGCTTCTGAAAGAAAATGGAAGACTTGTCACCAAGCGTTTGAAGATTGCGGGTACCGGTGGTCAGTGCCTCATGGCACCTCCTGAGATGGTAAATGGGAAATTCCCGGTGGTGCTTTATAACCTTGGCGGATCCCTTTTCAATCTGATCGTGACCTTGCTGTTTGTCCCAGTTTTAATTGCAGCACCTAAGGGCGGTCTTTTAGCGCTGTTTAGTTTCCTGATGATCGGAATAGGCATTATCTCCAGTCTGGGTAATGGTATCCCGATTCGTACTGAAAGCGTGGACAATGATGGATACAACGCTGTTTCACTCCATAAGAATGAGCACGCAATGAAAGCTTTCTGGATTCAAATGAAGGTGAACGAGCAGCTGCGTCATGGTGTCCGTACAAAGGACATGCCGGATGAGTGGTTCGAGGTGCCCTCTGATGAAGCTATGAAAAATTCCTTGGTTGCTACCATTGGCGTATATGCTGCCAGCCGATTGATGGATCAGCATAGGTTTATCGAAGCAGAAACATTGATTAACCATATGCTGGAAATTGAGTCCGGTATGGTGCCCATTCACCGGAATCTCATGATTTGTGATCTGATCTATCTGGAACTGATTGGTCAGAATCGGCCTGACCGGATTGATGAGCTATACTCCAAAGACCTGAAGAAATTTATCAAGACAATGAAAGGATTCCCCTCCATCATCCGGATGAAATATGCCTATTATCTGCTGTCAGCAGATGATCCTGATATGGCAGCCAGACTGAAATCTACCTTTGAGAAAGTTGCTGTTACATATCCTTATCCCAATGATATCAATACTGAACGGGAACTCATTGAGATCGCGGATGATAAATTATCTGCATAACGAATCGTAAGAAAAGAGAGGATCTTGATCATGGCGAGAAGATCTACGAAAGAGAATAAGAATATCTATCAGACCACTAGAGAAAACCTGGATCTGACACGTGAGGAAGCAAGCGAACTGCTGGAAACCGTTTCTCCGGAGCGGATTGAGAAGATTGAGAACGAACGGAGTCTGCCGTATCCGGACGAAGTTCTTTTGATGTCCGATAAGTATAAGCAGCCGACACTCTGCAATTATTACTGTGCTAATCAGTGTCCTATCGGACAGCAGTACGTTCCGGAAATAAAGATCAAAGACCTGTCTCAGATCGTTCTGGAGACTATCGCATCGCTCAATGCCATGCAGAAAAAGAAGGAACGACTCATTGAGATCACCGTAGATGGTAAAATCTCGGATGATGAGATAGGGGATTTTATCTACATACAAAAGGAACTGGAAAAGATTTCGATTGCTGTTGAGACACTGCAGCTCTGGTGTGAGAGAATGCTGGATACAGGTGTGATCGATCCGGAAGTATATCGTAAGCATCTGGAAATGTAGCTCAACCCGTCTTTCCGGAAAGGAGAGAATATGAAAAAGCTAATTCGAATTGCGCTTTGTGTTTTACTTGGAATTGTGCTGATATGGGTATTTACACCTCAAATACCGGCAGTTACTGTACATGGTGAATCTGAGATTTACACGAGAGAAGACAGACATTCTGCAGCTAGACTGATTTCAGATACGGTAAACTCATTTGAAGGGTGTAAACTCTATGCCGTAAAATATGAAGGAGACGAGGTCAGCCAAAAGAATCTGGAATATTGTAACAGTCTGGCAGCAGATGGCGTTACATATTCTGAAAGCATCGTATTTACTTCCTATTTCCGTTCACCGATATTCAACGCTGGCGCGTGGAACCCCAATGATCTGTATAGTTGGTCATGGTATCTGGCCAGAACCAATGGCGGTGAGTGGGAAATCCTCACCTATGGGTAT
>JAFRZX010000005.1 GCA_017442315.1 Bacteroidales bacterium | reverse complement strand
TTCCAATGCCTCGCCCAGCAACTTCTGCACATGGAACCTGTCACTCACCTGTATCGCACACGGGAAACAGCGCCTTACAATCAGCTGCATTGATGGAGACAAGTCAAGTGTGACCTCCTTTACCAGAGACCGTCTGCCTGCAGATATCTTTCTCAAGACATCTATCACCACCTCGGCTTTGGTTCCCTTGACCATTGCAACCAGAGAGCCTTTCTTGCCTCTGAATGCCTTGTTAGTCACTATCGTATATAGCTCGTCATGTGACAGACAAGTCTCATCAATACTCAGATGAGTGCCTATATTCTCTGGAAAAAGGACATACTCCTCTGCTGTGTCTCGCAGTTCCCAATCCTCAAAGCCGCTGATATGCTGCTTGTACTGACGGGCCAGAAGATCTCCGTCAACGCCATACATCTGCCCGATAGTCTTAATACTCAAGACCGTGGACTCGATACGCTTCTTTTAAAAAAGACACAAACTCTTTGGTGAGCTGTGTTCCCTCAAACGCTATAGAATAGGTCTTGGTCAATATCTCGTTGGTATCCTGATCCAGCCACTTACGTCTGCGTACATGAAGGTACACGGCGTTACCTCGAATAGGATAATCCTGGATCTTCTTCGCCGAGGTAAAGCCATGGAAAATCACACGACGAGAAGAAAACTCCACTGGAATGGTCTTCTTCTCGTCTAAATGAATATGTATCTCCTCATCCTTGGGATAATGCTGGATTGACACGATGTCAAAGTTATCAACGATGACACTCGGAAATATTGTCTCTAATAATGTATTTGTTACCATAACGCAAAGGTAACAAGACTAAATTTACCAACCTACTTTTTCCGTTGATCCATATAATTGACAAAAACGGTTGGTGAAACCGCTGTAACTTGATTATATTCATATACTTACATAAATTAGATATAACCCGTTTCAAGTAGCAGTACTGCCGAATTCTGCCGAAAAATTTGGAAAAGTCATCGGGGGCGTATATCTGCTTGTCTAAATAAGATATAGAAATTGATATAAATCTTTTAATCGTACAATATCATGAAAAGACTTATTGCTCATATTGTCACAGCTATCGTACTCTTGTCTGCATCATTTTCACTTACATCATGTGAGAAAGCACATGCACTTTTGGGAACAAAATGGACGGGGATTGATGAAGATGGGCTAGTTAGCCTACAGTTCACATCTGAATCAATGTGCATGTTTTTATGGCCTGATGATGAAGGATATCCATGGGTAGGGACTTATATTTACGACAAACCAATAATAAATATATTTTTAGACGGTGGTGATTACGTCTACACCGGAGAAATTGACAATAAAACAATGACGCTATGGTCAGGTGAGGGGACGCCGCTAATCATGACCAAACAATAATACAGCGCAAAATTAAACACATGGTTGATGTTATGCCTGCATGGTCAACGAGGATTACAGGCATAATTGAAAGACGAAGAAGCTGTTTAAATTTTTATTTATAAGGTGTATTTTCTGACTTTTTGAAAAGGATTGCAAGAAAAAGAGAGCAAAAAAACATATACAGATGTTTTTGCTGAGGTGCGATAAAGGCTCTGGCATGCTCGGAATCCGTCTGTCAGCGATACGGAACAACAGGTGTCGTTCCGGCTATTATATCTTCATCCTCTTCTGTAAGATGGATTATGCGCTGGTTGGAGCTGCCTCTGAAATGAAGTTCAGGATCACGCAGTGATTCGACAAACGGTCCGTCAACCAAAGTGTCCACATATGGCAGGATCTGTTTCAGCCTCTCATCGGCAAGGATTTCCTCATACGTAAAACCAGTATAACACCAGATGTTTTTGCCTGTTTCAGCCTTTATCCGGCGCGCCAGTTCAGTGAACGCCTCAACCTGATACAGAGGATCACCTCCAGAAAAGGTAACATTTGAGAATTCATCATCCTTAATTATTTCAAGGATTTCATCCACAGACATTTCCCTTCCCCCGGCAAAGTCCCAAGACTGAGGATTATGGCAACCGGGACAATGATGACCGCAACCGGCACAATATATGGATGTCCGGAATCCCGGACCATCGGCCATCGTTTCCTCTAATATATCCAGAACACGAATCTTCACTGCACTACCTGTTATATTTGCTGACCATTATTCCCTGATCCTTTCCCTACATGAGGAGCCTTACGTATTTCACCCTTGGTCATTGCCCGTTCCTGATTCTTTTCAAGTGGTTCAGGTCTAACATCGTCCCACGACTTTATGGAATCATATTCTTCGCGGGAGCCATAATAAGCCTGGAACTTATCCGGATCGTTTTCTACCCACCACTGGGTTCCCATTCCCTTTTCAAACGCAAAAGGTTTCATGAAAAGCTTTACTGCCCATGCCGGAGCAAGAAAAGCAAGTGAATAGAACCAAGGAAGCTTTGATTTCATAGTGGCAAAATACTCATCCACCGGAATGTTTGCACGAAAATGAAGATAATCCTCCAAAACATCTGCGTCAGTATACCACATTCCATGAAAATTGCGGGTTGCAAACCATTGTGGTTCAAAGACCTTCTCCGGTCCAGGAAGCCCCAATCCGGCCAGCAGGCGGGACTCGAACTCATAATTAGTCATCCTATATTGCTCGCCGCTGCTGATATTGTATGCCTTATTCCAGAATTCATCCGGAACCCAGTCCTCGCAGACTTGAGCCAACAGACGCCCGGAATCCTCAATCGTAGCCCACTCCAGAACACCTCTGACCGGTACATGGAAAGCCGTAGGATTCACCACCTTCAATATACCCGGATACAGTATTCCACTCTGCCTGAGGGACACCCAGTTCTTCAGACCTGCCTCCGCAAACACTTTTTCCGAACGGATTTTAGAAAGTGCGTACATATCATATTTCGCAGGTACTTGCGGCTCGTCAGCATCACCCCAATGATATGGAGGGTTTCTGTCACCGTATTGTGCAACAGATCCTATATAGACAACCTTGATATTGTCTCTGTCCGGCTGAGCGAGAACGGCTTTTACAATATTTTCCGCAGCTGCAACATTAACCTTCAATGTCTTTTCCGGATAATAATCTGCAGCCGGAGACACCATACCACCTACATGAAGAACATAATCCGCACCGGTCACTCCTCTTAAGACGTCATCATAGTATGTAAGGTCGCCCCATATAACCTGTACAGAAGGATCATCGGCATATTTATCCAGCATCTTGTGGTTCTTTCTGCTGTCACGGGCAAGAAGACGCAGATCAAACCTATCTTTTCTTTTATAAAGTTCCTGAAAGCCAGCCCACCCCATATTGCCAGTGGATCCGGTGATAAAAATTGTCTTCTTTGTTTTCATATGATTCCTTTATCTCAACCAGTTCTCAGGATTCTGAGGCTTGGTCCCCTGCCACACCTCGAAATGCAGCAGAGTATGTCCATTTATCGTATCAACATAACCCACCGGTTCACCGGTCTTGATCTTATCGCCTGCCTTTACATTGACTTTCTTCAACCTGCAATAGAATGAAAAGTAGTTTCCATGCTGAATAAGTACGCATTGATTATATCCCGGCATAACCATAACCTGTCTCACTTCACCGTCAAAGATGGCCTTAACCTGAGTATCCCTTGCCAAAGCGATATCTACACCATTATTAGGCGGCAGTTCCAGATTTTTGTAGACAGGGTGATAATGCCTTCCGAAACGTGCCACCACAGGACCTTCGGCAGGCCACGGGAGTTTTTCCTTGTTCTTTGAGAATTCGGCATCAAGTTTAAGGTCAACCGGAGCTGCCGGCTTAGAAGTCCCTTTACCCTTGACAGCTTCTGCAACAATCCTTTCAATCTCCTTATTCAAAGCCAGAACCTGTTTCTTTTTGGCAGCCAACTGATTTTGATATGTCTTCCTGTTCTTACTCAGTTTCTTGACAACTCCATCGGCCTCAGCCTCATCTTTACGCAGCTTTTCCAGTTCTCTCACTCTCTCTGATTTTACAACCTCCGCCTCTTTCTTCAGCTTGCCCAGCCTCTCCTTTTCAGCAGACAAGTCATCCTGCATCACCCTTATCCTTTGAGCCTCATCGTTGAGATGTGAAGAAAGATTCCTGAAATATCCATAACGTCGGAATGCTTGACCAAGATTATCACTGGCAAGCATATACATATACCATATGCGGGCATCTCTGTTCTTATATGCACTCGCTATGAGTCTGGAATAATGCTCTGAAAGCAGCTCGATCCGTTCATTAAGCCTGTTTATCTGAATCTGGGTCAGGTATATGCTGTCATTATACATTCTTATCTGGCGGTCACTTCTGGAAACAAGCTCCTTTCTGTTGGATATCTTCTTGCGTATCAGTGTTAGATTTGAAAGCATAGCTTCGCTTTTTGAAGCATTATCGGACAGCTGTCTGTCTATAATAGCTATCTCCCGTTCCAACCTGGCCTTCTGTTCCTCCTGTCTTCGCGTATTCTGAGCACTTCCCGTCGCACAGACGATGCACAACAGGAAAAAAGACAGAACATATTCCACTAAATACCTAAGCATAATACTATCATTTGTTCTCCTCATATTCTTTTCTGCGCAGAGCGATCTTTTCAGCAAGGCCATCAACATCGTCATCGGCTTTCTGTAAAGCCAGATTCCAATAGACAAAGGCCAACTCATACTCCTTCAAGGCAAAAAGAACTTCAGCGTAATGGTCCATAATCACAGCACTATCCTTACCTCCATAAAGCATTGCACGCTTGAAATGCGGCTTCGCTTCCTGAGGTTTGCCTTGGAGATATAGAATCCACCCATAAGTATCAAGATAAGTGGCATTGTCCGGCTCTGCCTCAACGGTTTTCCGACTCATTTCATGTGCTTTCTTCAGCTTCTTGCCTCTCACACTCAAATAATAGGCATAATTATTCAATACATATACATAGTCTGGATCGATCTTCAATGCTGCATCGTATGCCTTGAATGCCTTCTTGTCTTCACCAAGCCGGAAATAGATATCACCCATGGTTGACCAGGCTCTCAGAACACTGGAACTGTCATCGGGAGCAATCTCCAACACTTTATTACACACTTCCAGAACTTTCTGATAATCACCCATGTTATAATCTCCGACACTTGCCATTTCAAGGAATCCTGTTTCCGACGGAAAACGCGCAAATGCGCTTCTCCCCTCCTCCGACAATTCTTTCCAATCTTCAGTATACATCAGAAACTCCACAAACCCTGCACTCGCAGACATACTCTCTGGCCACCTCCGGGCACCAGTCCTGAAATATTCTTTCGCCAGATTGTTTCTTTCTGTAGAATAATAATAAACGCCTGCCATCCTAAGAACACTACTGTCAGATGGATGCATTCCTACAGTCTTGTCCACAATACTGTCAAGTTGTGGCATGAATGATTTAAGAAACTTCGGATCCGTCCTCTGGACAACTGCCAGCAGATAATCCGATTTTGAAGCAGGATGAGCATCTGACTCAGACACATATTTTGCAAGAACATCGAAATATTCATCATATTTCCTTGTCATCCTCAAGGTTTCTGCCTTACCAAGCAGAGCTGGTGAGAATTCAGGTGCAGCACCCAATGCCTCATCATAATATGCTAAAGCTGTGGAATCATTATACATCGACATCTGCCAATCAGCTAAAGTAGAAAGAACATATGGAGAAGTATATTCTTCATTATATTTCTCCAATGAAGCATAGGCTTCCTCTTGTCTGCCTGCCATCCGCAAAAGATTGAAACGATATACAGTCAATGATTCGGACACTCCGAAGACAGTCTCTATCTGGTCTGCCATCTGCAGAGCATTTTCAATCTCACCTTGTGAAGCATACATCTCCACAAGATCGTAGTAAAGCTCACTTCTTTCAGGAAACTTCTCCAGAAGATCCTCATAGATGCTCAAGGTAAGCTCCGGCCTTGATGTCAAAGAATACAAAGAAGCCAGACGGTAACTGTACCAGAAATTGTCCGGATCCAAATCGACTGCTTTTCTGAGACATGCTTCAGCCTTTTCTGTATCTCTGAGGCCCAGCGAAGACAAAGCCAGATAATACCATGCGGCATCATCCGATGGATTCGAGACAAGAATCTCATTAAGTACAGCTTCTGCCCCTTTGAAATCCTTGTCATTATACTTTTCTACAGCAGATACTATACTCAAGCCATTTTGTGAAACGCCACCCGATGGCTGACCTGAAGCGCATACTGCCGAAAACAGATATATGTATAACGTATATAAAAACAATCTTAAAATGTGACGCATATTCTTTTATGTGCAAAAACATACAAAAATAGCATTCTAATTCCGGAAAAATGCAGAACTTTGGAAAAAATGCGCCAATAATGCAACATAATGGGTCCGATATGCATCTTTTACAGCGCATGAAACAAGGTTTTAAACTTGGGCCCGACAAGATGAATTGTGCTGGAACCATTTGACCATCAACTGATTGATTCATGCCAAAAAGGAGACAAAGCCTCCCAGAAGGTCCTATATGACCGTCTGGCAGCGCGTATGTTCCCTGTATGCATGAGGTATGTCGGCGAAAGGTCATTGGCAGAAGATATATTGCAGGATGGATTCATAACCTTGTTTACAAAGCTGGATACATATAAGGGAGATGGTTCGTTCGAGGGATGGGCAAGGCGTATATTCATCACTACTGCTCTGATGAGCCTCAGAAAGAAAGACGCTTTGAAGATGAGCGAAGATATCGAAGTGGTGAGAGGTATGAAGACAGACATTACCTCGCAGACACAGAATATCGGATACAAAGAATTGATGAAGCTTGTCATGGAGCTACCCCCCGGATTCAGAACAGTCTTTAATATGTATGCAATAGAAGGATATTCTCATAAGGAGATAGGTGAAATGCTGGGAATCAGCGAAACGACATCACGTACTCAGCTCAGCAGAGCAAGAATATGGCTTCAGAATAAAATTAAAGAACTTGAAAATGTTTGACGACAATCAGTTTGACTTATGGGCTAAATCCATGCTTGAAAACGTTCAGGAAGAAGTTCCCGAACGTGTCTGGAAGCATGTAAGTGCCCGACTGGACAAGACTGCGGCGAAAAAGAAGGCCGCTGTCTTATATTGGCGTCGCGCAGTTCCGGCAATTGCCGCAGTTGCAGCTGTTTTCGCTGCAATCATTTTCCTGAAGCATGATGATACTGCTGTTCCTGATCCATATTCAACAAATGGCGGACTGATTGCCATCGTCAGATCTGAAAAAGGCGAGATTGATACAGGACATTTCATCGCAGATGCAAAAGAGATAGGATATCCATCACGGAATCTCCGTCCTCAACCTCAGGTAATCCTTGAAGAACAGGTTGAAAAGGATGGATCCGCACTTCTTCCGGTATCAGATACCAACAAAGAAGGCTCTGAATCTACGCCGGACATATCTGATGCAAACCGACATGAGACAGACGGACTCAAGGATGAATTCATCAGGTTCCCGAAAGATTGGGAAGAAGATGCCGAACCGGAAAGGAAAACAATAAGGGCGTCGGTCATTCTTTCCGGATCCGCAGGGTCAAACAATCCTAAGAACAACACTGTCACAGGCCCATTGAGAATTCCTCAGATGTCTTCCATGCGTCCTCAGACCGGCATAAGGCAGACAAGCACCGAATCCACATATGGAATTCCTCTATCTGCCGGTGTTGGTGTAAAGATAAACTTCACACCACGCTGGGCTATCGGAATCGGACTTAACTATACCCTTCTGACAAGAGACTTCTACGGATCCTATACTCTGGTAGGTGACAATGGAGACATACTTATATCACAGCAATCTGACATTCGTAACAGCCAGCACTACGTCGGCATTCCGCTGAACGCCTACTACAACATCATTTCCCACGAAAAGATAAAGTTCTATACATATGCCGGAGGTGCAGTAGAAAAATGTATTGACAACAGATTCCACATCCTCAACTCATCTGTCATTCATAAGGAAAAGGCTACAGGAGTACAATTGTCAGCCAATATCGGAATCGGAGCCGAATTCATTGTCGGAAAGTACCTCGGAATCTACATAGATCCAAGCATCAGGTATTATTTCCATAATCATCAACCTCAGAGCATCAGGACCGTTCAACCTCTCATGCTTGGATTTGAAGTCGGACTGAGAGTCAACCTGTAATCACTTTCCTTCAATAATATTCCGTGCCAGAGTATTGGCACATACAAAATCACGCAACTCTTTGCATTCTGTCTGCAGGATCGTGTGCCTGTCCCCCTGCCACAGCATGGATCCATTCGATATAAAGGCTATCTTGTCACCGATCTCCAGAATGGAGTTCATGTCGTGTGTATTGACCACAGTCGTCATATTGAATTCCTTGGTAAGGTCGCTGATGAGACGGTCTATCAGGATGGATGTATATGGATCCAAACCGGAGTTAGGTTCATCGCAAAAAAGGTACTCAGGATTCAGAGCAATTGCTCTGGCAATTCCTACGCGTTTCTGCATTCCTCCGCTAAGTTCATTGGGATACTTGTCGTCAGATCCGACCACATTGACTTTCTCAAGACAATATCTTGCTCTTTCCCTGCGCTGAACGGCAGACCAGTCAGTGAAGAATTCCATAGGAAACATCACATTCTCTATGACTGTAGCAAAATCAAACAAAGCACTTCCCTGAAACAGTACACCGATTTTCTGACGAAGGTTTTTCTTCTGCTTATAGGACATCTCCGAAAGCTTCATGTCACCATAGCATATCTCACCTGAATCCGGTTCAAGCAGGCCTATCAGGTTCTTCAGAAGCACAGTCTTGCCAGAACCGCTTGCGCCGATTATCATATTGCACTTTCCGGGTTCATACTCTACGGAAATATCATTGAGGACCGGTTTCCCGTCGAAGCTTTTATATAGATGTTCTACCTTTATCATATCCGGAATCAATAAAGCATTAACTGGGTCACTATCAGATCTGACATGAGGATAAGGATGCTGGTTGTCACTATCGAAGCAGTACTTGAACGTCCGACACCTAACGAACCTCCCTTGGCATTATAGCCATTGAATGCTGCAATCGAAGATATCATGAAACAGAACAGGGAAATCTTGAAGCAGCTGTAGAATATATAGAACCCATTATAGAAAGCCTTTATGCCTGTTATGTATGAGGCCGGAGGAATGATCTGAGTGAACTCGACTACAATCCACCCTCCAAAAAGTCCAAGTCCAAGGCTCAAAAGCATAAGAAGCGGACTGAGTATCGTTGCAGCAGTAATTTTTGGAAGCACCAGAAAACCTGCAGAATTGACTCCCATCATATCCATGGCATCAATCTGCTCCGTAATGCGCATGCTCCCTATTTCAGATGCGATATTGGATCCCATCTTGCCGGCCAGGATCAATGCGATCATCGTAGAACAGAACTCCAATATAAGACTTTCCCGCACCATATATCCGATATACATCTTATCGATGATCGGATTTTCCAGATTGGAAGCAGTCTGAATCACAAGAACTCCACCGATGAACACAGAAATCACTCCCACCAGAAGGATGGAAGATATTATAAGTTTGTCTGACTCGTTTATAAACTGCCTCCAGAATATCTTCCACTTCTCCGGTTTACGGAATACCATCTGCAGGAACAGAAAATATTTTCCTATAGACTCAAAAAAATTTTTTATCATGTATAAAATTTTTTTTGCATCACAAAGTTACCACATTTTTCTGTTTTTTATCACCCAATCGAAATTTGATTGTAAGATTTGCAGAAAAGCGGTGTATCGCTATATCTTACAGATTCAAAACAATTTTCAAATATGCTGATAAACATCCATTGCGCTAAATGCATAGGGACGGATGCAGTCCCGGTAACAGTTGAAGTAGACATAACCAACGGATTGGGTATCCACCTTGTGGGACTGGCAGATGCAGCTGTAAAAGAAAGCCTGCTGAGGACAATTACCGCCCTTCAATCTATGGGATATAGGATTCCAGGGAAAAAGATCGTGATAAATCTAGCTCCTGCTGATATGCATAAGAAAGGAAGCGGATATGATGTACCTATAGCTTTAGGCATCATAGCTGCATCACGTCAACGCGACCTGCCTCTGCTTGAAAAGTTCATGATCATGGGAGAACTGGGACTGGACGGAAGTGTACGTGACATTCCTGGCTCGCTCCCTATAGCTGAACTGGCTAAAAAATCCGACCTTATCGGATGCATTCTCCCGGAACATTCCGCATTGGAGACCATGGAATATGAGGGGGTGGATGTATATGGCGTAAAATGTCTGGAAGACGTACTGAATATCCTTTCATGTACGGAAGGATGCGAAAATCTTCTGACAAGAAACCACCCGGTGAGATATGTGGCAGAAGACATTTCAGATAGCATAAAAGAATCCGACATCATGGACTTCAAGGAAATCATTGGCCAGGAGGCTGCCAAAAGAGGACTTGAAATAGCTGCTGCAGGAGGGCACAATGCTATTCTCATAGGCAGTCCCGGAAGCGGAAAGAGCTCACTTGCCAAAGCCTTGGCCGGGATTCTTCCTCCGATGACCCTCGAAGAATCCCTGCAAACCAGCAAAGTTTATTCTGTAGCGGGAAAGGCGAATCCCGCAGGTGGACTCATAAAGCAGAGACCTTTTCGGGCACCTCATTACAGCGCATCTCTCAACGCTTTGCTGGGAGGAGGTTCAGACACAATCTTGCCAGGAGAAATATCTTTGGCTCACAACGGCGTGTTGTTTATGGATGAGTTCTGCGAAACGCCCAAAAAGATCATAGAAGCTCTGCGAGCACCTATAGAAGATCGGAAAATCATAATCTCTCGTCTTAAATCCAAAGTTGAATATCCCGCAGACTTCATGCTTATTGCTGCCGCAAACCCATGTCCTTGCGGATATTATGGAGAAGGAAACCGCTGCACCTGCACCCCTGCAAAAAGATTAGGATATATTTCCCGACTATCCGGCCCTATCATGGACCGTATAGACATACAACTGGTGGTTTCCAGAGTAGATGCACGCAGACTGGTCAACAGAGAAAAAGCCGAGTCAAGTGCTGATATAGCAGCCAGAGTCCTGAAAGCCAGGGAAATCCAACGAAGGAGATTTGCCGGAACGCTGAAGCAGAATGATGAATACGGGACATTCTGCAATGCCTCTATGAACAGCAGTCAGCTGGAACAGTTCTGTCCTTTGAGCAAAGAGTGCAGAATCATGCTTGAAAAAATCATCGAAAGGAACGGACTATCCGCCAGAGCATGCACCCGCATCATAAAACTTGCCCGGACAATAGCTGACCTTGCCCAAGCGCAGGACATTCTGCCGGAACATATATCAGAAGCTGCCGGATACAGATTCCTGGACCGGCAGAATATAATGGAGTGAACGCTCATCCTTCGGAAAGTCGCATTTGACTCAGCAAACCGGCAACGTCTTTTCACGAAGCCATGAAGCCACATCCGGAGGGAGAAGCGGGGCAAGGGTAAGATATACCCTTTCGTTATAATCGTTAAGCCATTTCAAGGCTACGGGACCGAGCAGATCGGGAAGTACGGCAGAGGTGTCGATATGACAGCATGTAAGTGTCTCGAATTCAAGCCATTCACCAAACTCTGACGATCCGGCTTCACGACAAAGGACAATGTTTTCATGACGGATTCCATGCATCCCCTCGCGATATAGTCCCGGCTCATCTGAAGTTACCATTCCTGGAAGCAGAGGTTGAGGATTATACTGGTAACGGATGCTCTGTGGCCCTTCGTGCACACACAGGTAATATCCTATGCCATGTCCTGTACCATGACCGAAATTCCTCTTGGCTCTCCATAAAGGCATTCTGGCAAGAGCGTCTATCTGACATCCTGCTGTCCCTTTAGGGAAAACCGCCATTGCAAGGTCTATCATGCCTTTCAGCACAAGCGTATAATCTTCTTTTTCCAGATAAGAACATTCTCCCATAGGCACTGTACGGGTTATGTCTGTCGTACCCGTCAGATACTGCCCGCCTGAATCTGTAAGATATAATCCACACGGATGAATTACAGCAGACCCTTCACTTGGAGTCGAATAGTGCGGCAATGCAGCAGAAGGACCATAAGCAGAAATATTCTCAAAGCTGTTGCCCCTGTATCCTGGTATTTCGGCACGAAATGCAGTCAGATGCTCGGAAGCCTCCCATTCAGTCACCTCGCGACCTGAGGAAACTTCCATATCAAGCCAATAAAGGAATCTTTCCACAGCCACACCATCCTCGATGAAGGTCTGGCGCAGATGTTCAATTTCAGAAGGCGACTTCACCGCCTTTTCCAGAATTACAGGAGACTGTCCTGAGACGACATTATCGTCTTGATATGCGGTTTTTATGTGATTGTACACATGATTATTCAGCGATGAAGGGTCTACGTATATTCTTTCTTGAGACGCACATTCAGACAAAGCCCCCATCACCATATCATATTCTTCAATTTCAACACCATCAGCTACGAGTTCGCTGAAACTGTCTTCCGTATCAGGATCCCGATCCTCTGCAAATCCTTCCTTTCTGACAAACCATTTCACAGAATCCTGAGATACAAGCAGATATGATATCACCAAGGGATTGTAATCTATATCATTCCCCCGGACATTGAGCATCCATGCTATCTCGTCCAACGACGATAGCAATATCCTGTCTGCCCCATTGAGCAGCATCCATTTCCTCAGCCATGAAATCTTTTCCTGACGGGAGACTCCACCAAAACAATCAACATCCAGTGTTGTGACAGGAGTCACCGGAACCAACGGTCTGTCATGCCACAACCTGCTCATCATATCAGGCATATCCACTATACGGGCTTCTCCACCCAATGCCTTCTGAAGCTCTTCCATGAAGCTCACACTTTGGCAAAGACCATCCACTGCTACAATCTTTGCTTCAGAAGACAACCATTCCGGTATGCCTACAGCTCCCGGAACACGAGTCTTGTGCAAGACTACACCAGTTCCCTCAAGCTGAGTCTGAGCCTGAATGAAATAACGGGAATCTGTCCAAAGACCTGCATGAGATGCTGTCACGACCACATCACCAGCCTCGCCCGTAAATCCGGTCAGCCACTGTACCTGCTGCCATCTTGGTGCAGGATACTCACTGGCATGAGGATCAGAACCACCGATTATCACAGCATCCCATCCGTTATCCTCCATCATATTGCGGAGAGCCTTGATTCGTTTTGCGTAGATATTGTCCATAATGAATGCATGTTTCTTTTAGTTATGACTATATCAATGCCGAAATTATTGAATCCGACACGAAAAACTTTTCTTTGGGAATACGCAGATTCGATCCGCAGGTGCGGACAAGATCACCTGACCTTATAGCATTGTCCAGCAGACTCGGATTGCAGTGTTTCCGAAGAAAGGACTCCTGTAATCCGGCAGATGTTCTCAGCCCAAGCATCACTCTTTCAATCATTACCTGATCAGAGGTCAGGATTTCCCGATCCTGTGCAGATAACGGATCTTTCAGATATTGCTTCAAATCCGGTTCATTCCACTGCCTGACGTATACATCCTCCGAGGTCTCACCTGTGGCCAAATCCAGGCCGGGTGCTTGCCCTGCAGACACGTTATGGCAATCATGCTGTCCGTACATTCGGGGAGCATCGGAATTTTTCGACCTGTAGATCGACAAGCTATGTGCTCCCGGACCCAACCCCACATATGGAACATGTCTCCAATATGCACTGTTATGCATTGCTTCATAACCTGGCTGGGCGAAGTTGGATATTTCATAATGATGGTATCCGTAAGCAGACTCCAGGGTCTCACACAAAATATCATACTGCCTTTCACATTTCTCATCAGAAGCTTCAGTCCACTGTCCGCGCTCCACCATACGGGCTAAGGCGCTGCCAGGTTCCACGGATAGCTGATAGGACGATATATGTTTCGGCACCACTCCGTGCTCAGAAATATCCAAAGCCTGCATCAGTGTTTTTCTCCAAACCTTATCCGACAGTTGAGGAAGACCAAAGATCAAGTCAATGCTGATGTTTCCGACACCGGCATCTTCGAGAATTGCATAGGCTTTCCTTGCTGTTGCAGAGTCATGTCTTCTGTTCATCCACCGCAGTATACCGTCATCAAAAGACTGAACTCCCATACTTATACGGTTCACTCCAAGCTTCAAGAGTCCTTCTATATAGGCCTGCCCTTTTCTTACCACATCATCAGGATTGACTTCCACCGTAAACTCATCAAAAGGTGCCCCTTGCCCAGCCCTCTGCAAAGCAAAAGACAGATCTTCAAAGACAGAAAGGGGCAGCACCGATGGGGTGCCGCCTCCTATATACAAAGTATTTACTTCCCTGTTCATTTCACACGCGCGAGCTTCTGCTTCTCTTGCCAAGGCATCAGAAAAATCAGACCAGGCATCATCGCACCGGGATGTGACTTCAGAGTAAAAGTCACAATAGGTGCAGAAACTCCTGCAGAATGGAACATGAACGTAAATCACCTCTTATCTAAGCATAAGTTCAGCTGAGCCGAGTTTAGATTGTTCTGTATAGGCCTCAACTGTATAGATTCCTTTCGCATATTCGGAAATCTCGTTCAGATAGATGCTGAGCTCTACTTCCTTACCCTGATAATCCACCTCTCTGGAAGCAGAACATATCATAGGTTCACCCTCGCACTCAAACGTCCTTTTAGTGCTGTTGGTCAAAAGAACTCCATCCGGATCCTTGACCCTTATATAAACCCGTATAGGACCTTTTGGAGCCAGATCGTTCTCCACAAGGCTAAGGGTTGCAAGCATTCTCACTACCCTGCTGCTACGGTCCGTAACCTTATCCGATGAATTGTATGCTTCAAGTCTAAGACCTCTTGCCTTAATCACAGCACCTACAGCCACCTGTTCCGACAGACCTTCTACTGTCTTGCTCAACTCTTCTGACTGCCTGCGGCTTTCCGCGGCCTCACGACGGGCAGCGGCAGCATCAGCAGTGAGTTTCTTATTCAGTGTGTTCAGTGAGTCAATCTGAACAATGTAATTACGCATGATGCTTCTGAGTGTGCCGAGTTCCTTTTCATACTGACGGATCTTGCTTCTGTTTGTTGCCTCTGTCTTCTGAATCCTTTCTATAAGCTGAGAAACTTCCTCCCTCGATGAATCCAGCTGTGAATTGATTGTGTCATAATCTGACGACAACGCCGCATAATCATTCTGAAGTGCTATCATCTGGGATGTAAGTTCATCCTTCTCAAGATTGAGTTCCTTTACAAGAGAACTCTTTTCATACCAGATGTACGCAAGGGCTCCTGCCAGCAGCACCGCCACCGCAATAAGAGCATACATTACTTTCTTCAAGTCCATAATCTTTTTCTTTTAGGGATATGAAAATATGCCAATAGTCTGCAAAGATAACAAAATATCGGATTTTTACTATATTTGCCTAATCATTGCAACGCGGGAAAGCCGACAGCAATTATGAAGCCATAAAAAGTATAATTTATAAGAAAAGACATGCAATATCTGATCCGGGCCATAAAATATTTTTTCTATTTCTCTTTTCTATGCACAGCTACAATTCTTGCATTGGTGCTGATAGGAGCCGTTGAAGGTGACATAAACTCAATCTTTCGTGGAGGCTATGAATCGTTGTGGAAAATCGTAGCATTTTTTGCACTCGTATCTGCCGTTTATCCAAAGTTGGGTTTCATTTCCAGAAAGGTCTATATCAATGGAGACATGACATCCGTCAAGGAACCTGTAGTGGAATTCTTCAGGGAAAGAAGATATGAACCGGAACATATTTCCGAAGATGTACTTACATTCAGAGTGAAAGGTCTGGCAGGAAAATTGTCCAAGATGTATGAAGACCGGATTACATTCAGGAAAGAAGAAGACGGATTCTTCATGGAAGGGCTGAGAAAGGATGTTCTCCGATTGTCAGCCGGTCTGGAACACCGTCTCACTCCTCAAAACGAGGAATAAGACGGATTTTATAAACACAAATACATAAATTCATGAATGATCTGAAGACCGTTGCAACATTCTCCGACCCGATGCGCGCAAGCATCGCCCAAGGACTGCTCAGATCAAATGGGATAGAGGCTGAAACCTTTGGAGCCGTTTCATCCTATCCTTCATTCAACGTAGCCGAGCAGAACATCGAGCTTAAGGTGAATGCAAAAGACTATGAGTCTGCATCAAGCCTTTTGGCTGCCTCAGACAAGGCGCAGTAGAATTCCTCGCCGAAATACCTTTCGATAGGTTCGCGTAGAAACTCATATACGCGGATCTTTTCTTTTCTGCCCTTCTCGAATGCATCCTTGCATATATGCCAACGATGGAGATTCAGGGCCCTTGTGCCATTGCTCAGCGGAGTTATACGTATTGGATAAAGCCAGCAGGAAATCGGCTTGCGGAAATCTCCTTTCCCCTGAAACCAGCATCTTTCCATCGAGCAGAAACAATTGCCTTCCTCATCAAACAGAGTATAGGCACATTCTTCACTGCCAGGAACCAGAGGAGTAACCATGTCACCATCCATGTCTATCTCATAGAATCCTTTTGCTGAAACGGAAGCCCGACCTTCTTCTGACATCAAAGGTGAAAATATATGATAGTTCTTTTCAATCGCTTCAGCTTCGCATTCTTCCATAGGTGCACCACTGTCACCTATAACACAACAGCAGCCTTTGCATTTCTCATAATCACAAGCAAAATATTCGGTCAGAATCTCTTCTGACACAAGACAATCGTCAATCTGGATAATCGTTCCGTGATACATACTGTTTATTTTATCGTTATATATTCAATCCCACTTCCGCTACACAATAAAGACAACAGTTCCTTGACCTTATCTGCACTTACAGCGTCTATCTTTTCCTCGTATGATGTCGTGAAGTCCTTTCCGTCAAGATACCTCTTGGAAATAGCCTTAAGCCAGTATTCAGGAGTATCCATCTGCGCATCCATCAAGGCTTTTACCCTATCCTTGTAAGCATTGAGTTCTATATCAGACAAATGTATGGAATCTATGCCGGACAAGACATCACGGATATCGTCTACAGCCTCTATCGGACTTCTATGACGTGCATCGGATGCAAACCCGTCAATAGGAGCCTCTTTCAATGATATCATCACATTAAAACGTTCCTGAGGATAAATCCTGCAATCATAAGAAAAACGCATATGGATACCATCGTTTGAAAGGACACCAGCAAGCCTATGCTTCAACACCATGGATGCCACAGCTGCCGCCATATGGTTTTCAGCTGTCAAAGGCATAAGCGCGGTCATCACAATATCAACACTGTTCTCGTTTCCAGCTACCGTATATGTGGACCACCCCGAAACCGGCTGATACCGTACGGAAGGCCTTGCAAATGCCTTGTCCTTCGTTCTGAAGAGACCAGAATACGAAAGAAGCATCTTCTTGAGTTGGAATTCATCATAATCCCCAACCAGGACAAGGACACCATCATTCACCTTGGAAAAGCACTCCTCATAGAATCTGTCAGCCTTCTGCGCGAATGAATCAGTAAGGACTCCGACACTTTTGCAAGGAGAATAAATATAATCAGGACACATCAGACTGTCTATGACAGCTATCCTGTCATCTCTTCCGGCTTCTAACCGCAGATTCTCCGAACGAAGATAGAAATCGAAAGCATCCGGATCATGTTCACGGCTGCCGGTCACTGTAAGCAGAGCATGGATAAGAAACTCAAGCTTATCTTCCGGAGCCTCACCGGATATTATGGTATTGGACAGATTCACTTTGGAATTCATGACCACACCTTCATTCTCAAGAACTTTCATAAAAGTACGTCCGGGCAGACCTCCGATCCGACATAGCCCAAGATAATCGGACATGAATGCCCCTTCACCCTTCGACAGATCGCCGATACTTCCATAACCCCCGTTCAAGGATAGAGAATAATATATTGTCCCATCCGATGGAACATGCTTATGAATTACTTTGAATCCGTTGGCAAAAGTCCATATCTGGCCACCGGACATGTGATCTCTTCTGGAACTTTTCAACTTCATCTTCTCAACCGGACAAGGAAGCGATATTGTATCTGTGACAGCTGGTTCTCCGGCTTCATACATAGTACCCTTCTCCCATGATTCATTGAAAACATCCCTCAACCGTTCCTGATCATTATCTGAAAAACCATCAGACATGCATGACAATGTCAGATTCTCCTTTCTGTCAAGCAGAGCAGAAGCGATTCCGTTGAACAGCCGCAGTTCGGTGTCAGGATGCATGTCACGTGACAGATAAAAGCCCAATCTGTCCTTATCCGAGGTTATTGAAGCATTGTACAGGAATGCTGCTATGCAACGGTCTATATATTCCGAGTTTTGCACATCATTCAGACCGGAAGATCTTGCATTTCTCATATAGACAGATTTAGCATCCTGCAATTCGCTGTATAATGCATTCCCCGAATCCAATGCTGCCATAGTTTCTCCGATGACAGCAACAGCCTTCTCTGCATCTTCCGACGCAAGTCTTACAGAAACCATAAAACTTTCATCACCCAGCGAGTCCACACTGCCTGTTTGCCTGAACTGCACGTCTGCATATGGAATATTTCTTTTACGCAACTCCTCTTCTATCCTATGCCGTGCTATTATACCTAGCTCAGTTACATACATTTCATATACAACAGGCTGCACGGTGTTCATAAACTCCTCAGGTGTCCTTGGGGATATCCATGTAGCCTTAATCATAGCAAGTCCGTCTTCTGAATCTTCGCCGCAGATCAACACTGCATCGTCATGTCCTTCCCATTTATACTCTTTTCTGGGGGCAGATGGGAAACGCGGCGTCATATAAGAGATATACTTCAGCCTTTCTTCAACTTCGGAAGCGTTAACATCACCGGATATTATCACTGCCTGGTCTGACGGAGCATACCATTTCCTCAAATAAGGATCCTCACAAACCGTCACCCTATCTATTATTTCCGCCAGAATCAAGAGAGTTGAATCCATCAGATCTGTCTGCCCGGATATGATCATATCCTCGAAACGGAACACAGTCGCATTCTCAAAGACATTTACATAGCCCCTTTCCCCCGGCACTACACCATGGTCAAGAAAAAAAGACTGCGGTCTTCCTGAACGTATAAAAGACTTTCCGGCAAGCGCATCCCTTGCAATTGTCACAGGATCGCCTGGTTCATCCGATGTTTCCGTACCCGTACGTTGGACTAGAGCAAAATCAGCAGTACCTTTTATTATCGGATTCTCTACTATAAAATATGTCGTCCCGTTGGGCAGTTTCCCACGCGTGACAGCCGGATCATCTGGAAGTCGGGGGAGTTCCTGAGCCATCAGGACAACTGAAGCCATCAATCCGAATGCAACAGACAACCACTTTATATTCTGTAATTTCATCATAAATTCTTCTAAAGAATGCAAAATTAAAAACAAAATTCCTATTTTTGCATTTCGTGCTGTTTTAAGATTATTAATATTTAAAAATAGATTTATTATGAAGAAATTTTTCCTTTTGTTCGCTGCTGCAATCATGACAGTTGGTGTTATGTCCGCACAGGATATAAACAAAGCACTTGAAATCTATAACAATGGAGCCATGGAACTTCAGATGGGTAACAAGGAAGGTGCGCTGAACCTCTTCCTGGAAGCCCTTGCAATGGCTGAAACACTTGGCGAAGACGGTGCAGAACTGGCAGGCAACTGCAAAGGAACTATCCCAGCACTCAATTACGAGATCGCAAAGGATATGATTGAGGCTAAATCATATGACGAAGCTGTAGCTCAGCTCAACAAGACAGTGGAAGTTGCAGGACTCTATGAAGATCCATCGACAGCAGAGAAGGCATCAGAAATGCTTCCTAAGGTTTATCTCTCCAAGGGAAATGACCTTTTCAAGGCTAAGGATGCTGCAGGAGCATTGGCCGCTTATGAGCAGTCTGTGGCTCTTGACTCAACAAATGCCATGGCAACTCTCCAGCTCGGAAGAACATATCTGGCTGTAAACAAGCCTGAAGAAGCTGAAAAGGCTCTCTTCATGGCTGCAAGACACGGACGCGAAAGCGAAGCTATGAAGCAGCTTTCAAACTTCTGGCTCAAGAAGGCTCAGGCAAGTGGAAAGGCTGGAAAGAGTCAGGAAGTCATCGATTTCGCAAAGAAGGCAAATTCTTATCTTGAAAATGCAAATGCATACCGTCTTGCAGCAGGTGCAGCCCAGAAGCTTGGCAAAAACGCAGACTGCATAGCATACTATGAAAAGTATCTTGAGCTCAAGCCTAACGCAAAGGATGCTGGCGGAGTACAGTTCACTATAGCTGCACTTTATCAGCAGGGAGGAAACAAGGAAAAGGCAAGAGAATATTACCAGAAGGCCTCTACAGACCCGCAGTATGGTCCTCAGGCTCAGGAACAGCTCAAGAACCTCTAACAGATGCGTCAACTTGAACTGCTTGCTCCGGCAAGAGATATCCAGATCGGCATCGCAGCAATCGACTGCGGTGCCGATGCTGTGTATATCGCCGGCCCGCAGTTCGGAGCCCGCAAAGCCGCAGGCAACAGCATAGAAGACATACGTAAGCTCTGCGATTATGCACATCGCTTCGGAGTAAGGATTTTCGTTACCCTGAACACAATCATATATGACGAAGAACTGGAGGAAGCATACGACCAGATGCTGGCAGTACAGGATGCTGGAGCTGATGCCGTAATAGTGCAGGATATGGCCATATTGGAAATGGCACGGAAAGGTCTTGGAAACAGATTCGGAGAATTCAGAATCCCACTCCATGCATCAACTCAATGCGCAATACGCACTCCACAGCAGGCCGCATTCCTGGAAAGTCTCGGCTTTTCAAGACTGATTCTTGAAAGAGAATTGTCTTTGGAGGAGATACATGCCATACGGAAAGCGACAACATGCGAACTTGAATTCTTCGTACATGGGGCACTATGTGTATGCTACAGCGGTCAATGCTATCTTTCTGAAATGATCTCAGGACGAAGCGCAAACAGAGGAGCTTGCATTCAGGCATGCCGTTCACGATATGACCTCACGGATAAAGACGGAAACATTCTGATCAGAGATAAAGCCCTGCTGTCGCTGAAGGACTATAACCTGCGCAATCGGATAGAAGACCTGGCATATGCAGGTGTGACATCTTTCAAGATAGAAGGCCGTCTGAAAAACGAATCATATGTAAAGAATGTAGTGAGAGACTATTCTCTGGCACTCGACTCACTCGTTCATCAACATCCTGAAGAATATGAAAGAAGTTCTTTCGGTATAGTCACAGGAGGATTCACCCCAGATACAGGAAAGACATTCAACAGAGGATATACTGAACTTTACATAGATGGCAAACGCGGAAAATGGGCTTCGATGGATGCAGCAAAGTCCATGGGAGAGGAAATAGGGAAAGTGTCTGAAATCGGCAAAGGCAATGCATTCATAAAGATAAGACCCATCAACAAATCCATTATACTGAACAACGGTGACGGTTTCTCATTCGTAGACAGAAATGGGGATGTAACTGGATTCAGAGGAGATGTCTGCACAGGTACTGTCATCAGAAGCAGAAATCTTCCTGAAATATTTGAGGGAGCGCATATATTCCGAAACATCAATGCGGCTTTTGAAAAAGAGCTGGAGAAGCAAAGGTGTTCTAGAGAAATCAGAGTAGGTGTTTCCTTATCTTTCTACATGGAAGATGGTATATGGAAGGTTCTTGTACAGGCAACAAGTGAAGACGGCAGGCTTGTCACAAAAATCGAAGAGGCAGGGAATCAGACTGCAGGAAACAGCGGAAGAATGCATCAGATGTTCAAGTCACAGATAGAAAAATCCTTCGGAGGCTATAGGTTTGCATTACATGACTGCAATACTCAGGATAGTCTTCCTCTGATGAGTGCATCTTCCATCAACGGACTACGCAGAGCTCTTGCTGCAGACCTTGACAACATGACAGCCGGCAAGAAAGAACTGAACATATGCCATTTGGATGACATAAACTTCAAGCCATTATCCGAAAACACCATTTCCTACAAAGGTAATGTGGCCAACCGGATCTCCAAAACACTCTACAAGGATGCTGGAGCCGTACATATTGAAGATGCATACGAATTGAATCATATCCATTCTGCAGAGCTTATGCGCACACGGTACTGCATCAGGTATGAAATCGGAATGTGTCCGAAACACCACAACGCAAAAAGCAATTCTCCATTGTTTCTTCTCAATAACGGACGTAGATTAATCCTGCACTTTGACTGCCATAAGTGCGAGATGACCGTCATGAAAGCCTGAAAGAGGGCTTCAATACTCCACTATTTCAAAAGTAAGGTCCACATCTCCAAAATGCCCTACGACATTGCTGTTTGCTTCAAGCCATCTGTCAGAGAGCTGACCTCGCCAGACCACATCATCCCTCGTAGAGAACGGAAGATTCAATTCAACGCCATAACTCCTGGATTCTATTCTTACCAATGCCGTACATTTCCACTCCGTCCTCGTTCCGCCATCTTCTTCTATTATCATGAATGCGCAATGAGTGAGCTGCTTGCTCCAATCCGATACCAGCATGGCATTGAATGGCTGAGGTTTTCCCACCTGATTCCTTCTGACAACAATCATAAAATCCGTCACTGTAGGATTATACAGCCGAAGTTCTGCTTCTGTTGATGCAGTAAAATCTTCAATTGAGCCTGTCTTGACAAAAAATTCCGAAGCCCCTCCAAACCATGAGTCATAGTTACGCTTCATTGTAAAATCTTTTAATATCAAAGACTTCACTGACCCGGTGGAAGCAGGTCTTACTATCAGATTTCCACCTCCGGCATTCCAGTCCGGATTCTCTTTACGAAGTATTTCCAATGAAGTGTATTCCGCATCTGAATTCCTGTTCACAACCCATACCGGTCTTTCCTTTGCCATTTCTTCATCCACTATTATCTCCTGCACAATTCTGGAGCCATCAGCATCTTCGGTCAGCATATATCCTATATTTGCCTCCGACCCATCCTGAGGATCAAATGTGACTACCGGCATATCTTTCCCGTTCCATTGTTCGGAAAAGGGCCAATAAATCTGTATGTCTGAAGACATTAAAGCCAAGAGGTATCTGTCCGGGTCGACAGAAATGCTGTCTGAAGATTTTGTCATTGCTTGTGAACGGACATGATTCTCTATCAGTTCCCTCAATGGTTCAGAATACTTGCTCTCCGATCTGGCTACAGTCTCTCCAACTCCTTTTCCGGGAAATTCAAACAGATCCTTCATCGTATATTCTTCATCATATCCGTTTCCTGAAGATGCAATAACTGCATCGTGCACTTCAAGAAGATGCTCTATCCCTAACGGTACTGAAGACAGAATTTCAGCCACTTCATCCAAACTCACATAAGTACTGTCTTCCGAAGAAGCATGCTTCTCTATATCATTATCCAGTTCTTCACATGAAGACAGCATAACGGCAGCAAAGGACATTGCCACCACACACAAAAGCCTACACACCGATGACTCCATAATCTTTAACCTTTTAAAAAACAATTACAGCGCAAAGTAAAGGAAACCTATCCGTGTACTCAAAAAGTATACGGATAAACTTCCAGACAGCCATCACATAAACCTGAAAGGCATGATCATAGAAGCAAACGTGTAGATTTTTTCTAAAAAATCAGAAGCTGAGCTTCTCAGACTAAATCAGCGCGATGGAATGTAACAAACCTATCTTTAGAAGAAAAATCCTGAAGTATACTGACGGGAGAAAAGCCAGCTGCTCTGAAAACTTCCACCGTGTCTTTTCCTAAAGCTTCATTGATTTCAACAATGCCGAATCCTCCTGGAGCAAGTACTCTTACAGCCCATTCTGCTACAGCACGATAGAAGACAAGGGGATCTTCATCGGTAACGAACAGGGCAATATGAGGTTCATAACCCAGCACATTCTCACGCATCTGACTTTTTTCCGAATTCCTGACATATGGGGGATTGCTGACAATAACATCAAATTTTCCAGCAGGCAGCAGAGCAGGGTCCACTGAAAGCACATCGGCTTCAACAAATGAAGGAGAAGAAGATCCGCAATGCAGTATTTCTTCATGAAAGTCCTGGGACGAAGCGACTTCCAATGCTTTTTCCGATATATCAGCAGCTATGACTTCAGCACCGGGCAACTCCAAAGCAAGCGTCCATGCAATACAACCGCTGCCAGTACACAAGTCCAGGATACGCAATGGTTTTTCTGAGATTGAAGAGAAATGACGAATCACTTCACGACAAAGAAGTTCTGTCTCAGGCCTTGGTATCAGGACATCCGGAGTCACAAGGAAATCTCTTCCATAGAAACACGATTTTCCCATAACATATTGCAAGGGCTCACCTGCAGACATTCTCCGGAACGAAGATATTGCCTTTTCAGCATTTTCTTCAGACACGCAATATTCGGGATAAATCACATGGGTATACCGCTTCACACCCAGCAGGTGCTCCATATAGGCATAGACCATCTCCCCGGCTTCCTTTTCCGGATACAATCCGGAAAGTGCGGAAATACCGGTTTCTATCAGTTTCTTCAAAAGCATGTCTGAGTATGAAAAGTCAGGAGTTTTCTATTATCGTGGTGAGGAAATCCGTCATCGACAGACCTGCCGCCCTTACCATCTGCGGAACAAGGGATGCTGATGTCATGCCTGGGATCGTATTGACCTCAAGGAAATATAACCCCTTATCTGAACAGATATAATCAATTCTCACAAGACCGGAACATCCCAGATGAGAATATATCTTTTTAGACACCTCCTGTATTTCATCTCTCAGCATATCCGGAATATGAGCAGGGCAGACTTCCTTGCTATGACCGTTATATTTTGCCTCATAATCAAAGAAATCATTTTCCGTTATTATCTCTATGACAGGAAGGGCTATGTTGTCTTTACCATCGGAATATACTGCACATGTCAATTCCCTACCGCTTATGAAACTTTCTGCCATAACCGTCTTTCCTTCCGAAAAAGCCAGTTCTACAGCCTTATCAAAATCTTCTGCCCTCTTTACTTTTGTCACTCCGAAACTGCTTCCTCCGTCTGTTGGCTTGACAAACATAGGAAGTCCGAGTTTATCCACAGCTTTTAGTGCCATTCCGTCCATGCTCTCCCCTTTTCTGATAAAAATATCATCAGCACACTTCACGAAGTCCACATCCTTCATATAGCTCTTGCAGGAAAACTTGTCGAAAGTAATGGCCGCAACGAATGCATTGCATCCGCTATGAGGAATGCCAAGCATCTCCAGATAACCCTGCATAAGGCCATTCTCCCCAGGCGTACCATGCTGCATGATATAGGCATAATCAAACTTTATCTTCTCTCCGTCTACCGTTACCGAAAAGTCAGTCTTGTCTATCAAAGGGCGATCTGATTCCGGAAATTCAACCCTGTCTTTCCCTTTCAGCCTATAAGCTGCAAGAGACCAGTGCCCGAAACGCGCGAAGACCTCGTAGACATCGTACCTTTCCCTATCCATCTGCGATGCAGTGAACTGACCGCTGCACACAGACACTTCCCACTCGGAAGAGTCGCTTCCATATATTACAGCTATCGATCTATATTGATTCATTTTCAATATTTTAAATTAAATTACCAATCAAAGAATATGCTTTCTTCCTCCTCAACCTTAACAGCAGCATCCGCATCACTGCCATCACAATCCAGATCGAGACTTATCCCTGGAGGTGGTATGAAACGGTCCGTTTCCGAAATTCCCAGAGTACCGTCTTCCAGAACCTTCTTCATGAATATACCCCAAATAGGAAGTGCCATATTGGAGCCGCCGCCCAAGGCCAGGGACTCAAAATGAACCTGTCTGTCTTCAGCTCCCACCCATACACCGGCAGTCAATGATGGTGTATAACCTATGAACCATCCGTCGGATTGATCATTTGTAGTTCCTGTCTTTCCTGCAATTTCTCCCTTAAGGCCATATTTGGATCGGAGTCTGACACCCGTACCGCTGTTGACAACTCCCTGCATCAGATTGGCCATCAGATAGGCAGTATACTCGCTGACGGCTTCATGCTTGGACGAATTTCCGAATTCGCCCAGCACATTTCCCATACTGTCTTCTATTCTGGTCACAAACATAGGTGACACGTATTCACCTTTAGACGGGAACGAATTGTATGCAGACACCATCTCATATACATTAAGGTCTGCAGAACCTACGCACAATGAATAAGTCTCATCCAGATAACTCCCTATGCCCATCTTCCGCATCATGTCTGCCATTGCATGAGGGCCATACAGCTTCATCAGATAGGCCGAGATATTGTTGGAACTTTTTGTAAGGCCCCATTTCAAGGTAACGGTCTGACCTATCCAATCATCCCTGTCCGTACTCTTAGGAGTCCATGTTGTATCCCCCACCACAAAAGTCTGAGGAACATTGACGACCCTGTCGCAAGGGCTCATTCCTTCCTGCATGGCAAGCGTATAAAGGAAAGGCTTGATGGTAGAGCCGACCTGACGTTTTCCCTGACGGACATTGTCATATTTGAAATAACGGTAGTCTGGACCACCTACATATGCTCTTATACAACCTGTGTTAGGCTCTATGGCCATAAATGCGACTCTCAGATGTGATTTATAATAACGTATGGAATCGTCAGGAGTCATCACTGTATCCACATATCCTTTCCTGTTCCAGGCAAACACCCTCATCTTCACAGGCTCGGAAAAGCTTTTGATTATTTCTTCCTCAGACGAGCCTGAGTTTTTCATCATCCTGTAACGGTCACTCCATCGCCTTGCCTGCCTCATAAGCCTGTCAACAGTCTCCTGCTCCACATCATCAGAGAAAGGCTTATTCTTCTTCCACTTTATATCTTTCCAGAAACTCTTCTGCAGATCACGGCCAAGATGCTCGGCAACCGCTTCCTCCGCATATTTCTGCATCTTGTAGTTTACTGTAGTATATATACGCAGACCGTCCTTATCAAGGCTGTATTTAGTTCCATCAGCCTTGGTGTTCTTGTTAAGCCATCCGTATACCGGATCATCTGCCCATAAAAGAGAATCCACAACATAGTCCTCATACTGATAATATGATGACCTCTTAGGTTCCTTCGCATTCATGGTACGACGCAGCATGTCCCTGAAATAAAGTCCGATACCTGCATTATGGTCCTGTCTCTGATAATTCAGCACTATAGGTATCTGCTGGACAGAATCACACACTTCCTTTGTAATATAACCAGCCTTTTCCATCTTGGAAAGGACATAGTTTCTGCGCATCAATGACTTATCCGGATTAATCGCCGGATTATAACGGCTCGTCTTGTTGACAATACCGACAACCGTAGCTGCTTCCTCTACAGTCAGATCCATTGGAGCTTTACCGAAATATGTACGTGCTGCCGCCTTGACTCCATAGGCATTACTGCCGAAGTCCAGCTTATTCATATACAGCATCATTATTTCGTTCTTGGTATATTTCCTTTCAAGCTTTACGGCTGTTATCCATTCCACAATCTTGATCTTCACCAGACCGAAGACGCGCTCAATCTTGGTTTTCTTCCTTACAGATGTCCTGTCTCCGTCTCTTTCGGAAATGGAATTATTCTTCGCACGGGCATCCTCATTATAAAGTATCTTGGCAAGCTGCTGAGTGATGGTACTGCCACCTCCCTGACTCATGTCACCACCCAGAACCGTCTTTACGGCAACTCTCGCAAGACTTCTGAAATCTATGCCCGAATGATTATAGAAACGGACATCCTCCGTAGCGACAGCCGCCTCTACAAGATATGGGGAAAGTTCATCATAATTGACGAAAGACCTGTTCTCCAGATGGAAGGTGGACAACACCTCGCCATCTTCAGCTATGACCTGAGTGGCCAGCTTCATCTCCGGATTTTCAATGTCGTCAAGCGACGGTATGTCGGCAAAAAGCCATACCGCTGCAATAATTCCTGCAACCGAAACAATCGGCAAGAAAAACAATATCCAGAACCACTTTATTATTCTCTTACGCGTAATCTCATTCATTCCTTAAAATATTTAGAAACCCACACCGCTATCCGTCACCTAAAGGTGACAATCCGGCTGAGGTCGGTACAAGGTGACAAAATTAACAACAAAATTTGGAAAATTGCCCGGTTTGTTCCTTACTTTGCACATTCTTTTGAAAAAGGAGCGAATATGAAGGAAGGAAAGAATCTGGTGATTGTCGAGTCTCCCGGAAAGATTGACAAGATAAAGAAAGCCCTCGGAGGTGACTATATTGTAAAAGCAAGCATCGGTCATATACGCGATCTGGATGAAAGCGGACTGAGCATTGATGTGGAAAACGGATTCAGACCGGAATACGTAATCCCGGCTGACAAGAAGAAAGTGGTTTCGGAGCTGAAGAAGGCTGCAAAGGAAGCATCGTCAATATATCTGGCATCCGATGCGGACCGTGAAGGGGAGGCAATCGCCTGGCATCTTTTTGAGACACTTGGCCTGAATACTGACAACACGAGAAGGATCGTGTTTCAGGAGATAACAAAGCCTGCAATCCTCAACGCAATAGAGAATCCACGGGATATAGACATGAATCTGGTCAATGCACAGCAGGCAAGACGCGTACTTGACCGTCTGGTGGGATTTGAGCTGTCTCCTGTCTTGTGGAGAAAAATCCAGCCGAAACTGTCTGCAGGACGCGTCCAGTCTGTCGCCCTACGTCTGATAGTGGACAGGGAACGTGAAATCATTGCCTTCCAAAACGAAAGATACTACAAAGTGGAAGCTGTCTTCCATCCTGACGGAACACCGGAAAAGACACTGGTAAAAGCCTCTCTTGACAAACGTTTCCCAGACATGGAAAGTGCCAGAGAATTCCTTTTGAAATGCATCGGAGCAGAATTCTCCATTTGCAGCATAGACAAAAAGGAAGGCAACCGTTTTCCAGCCGCACCATTCACAACTTCCACACTTCAGCAGGAAGCTGCACGCAAACTCAGACTATCCGTAAGCCAGACAATGAGCATTGCCCAAAAGCTTTACGAACACGGATATATTACATATATGCGTACCGATTCCACCAACCTGTCATCATTGGCAATCGGTACTGCCAAGAAGTTCATCTGTGACAATTTCGGAGAGGAGTATTCAAAGACCAGACAATATAAGACAAAGTCAAAAGGAGCGCAAGAAGCGCACGAAGCCATCCGTCCTACATTCATAGAAAACACTTCTATAGAGGGGACACCTCAGGAGCAGAAACTATACGAACTCATCTGGAAACGTACTGTCGCCTCACAGATGGCTGATGCTCGTATTCTCCGTACGGATATAAAGGTAGCTTCAGACAAGGCCGAGGAAAAGTTCAACGTGCAGGCAAGCCAGATACTCTTTGATGGTTTTCTCAAGCTTTATATTGAAAGCACGGATGACCCGCAGCAGGAAGACGAAGAAATAATGCTCCCTGAAATGCATGTGGGAGACAGAATGTTTGAAAAAGAGATTAACGCAATATGCAGGTTCACTTCTGCACCGGCACGTTATACAGACGCATCCCTTATCAGGAAGCTGGAAGAACTTGAAATAGGACGACCTTCAACCTATGCGCCGACCATCACAACCTTGACCAAGGCAAGAGGATATGTCGTCAAGGGGGACAAAGCAGGAGAAAAACATAGCGTCACAAACCTGTCCTTGAAGGACGGAGTGATCAGGACATCCCAAAAGACAGAAACGACAGGTGCAGAAAAGGGACGTCTGCTGCCGCAGGAAATAGGAATGATTGTAACCGATTATCTTGTAAAGAACTTTCCTCAGATCCTTGATTACAGCTTTACCGCCAATGTTGAAGAGAAATTCGACAGGATTGCAGACGGTGAAATGGTCTGGAACACAGTCATAAAGGATTTCTACGGTCCATTCCACGACAATGTTACCGAGACCATGAGCAACCGTGAATACAGCAATGTCAGCCGCGACCTTGGCATCGACCCTAAAGACGGCCAGCCTCTTGTTGCACGTTTCGGACAATACGGGCCATACATCCAGAAAGGAGAGGGAGACAACAGGCAATATGCCAGTCTTGCTCCCGGACAACTCATAGAAAGCATAACCATAGAAGAAGCCTTGAAGCTGTTTGAACTGCCTCGTACAGTGGGGCGGCACGAAGGTATTGACATTATATGCACAAAAGGACGCTTCGGACCGTACATAAAATACGGAGATAAGAATATTTCACTTCCGCGTGGGACAGACCCTATGAAGGTTGATCTGGAGACATGCATAACGCTGATCAAAGACCACGGCGAAAAAAAGACAGGAGGCGTTATTGCAGAATTCACAGACAGTGATATTCAGGTGATTGAAGGAAGCTACGGCCCATATATCAAGTACGCAGGCAACAATTACAAGATCCCTAAAGGCCTCGACCCGCAAACACTTACAGAAGATAAGTGCAAGGAAATAATAGGATCCTCCGAGCCTACAGGACGAAAGAAAAGACGTAGATAATCTTACAAAACGTAATTTTTTATCAGCGATTATTTGACATTTTAAATTTTGTCTGTATTTTCGCAGTCGAATCATGTTATAAATCGCAAGTAACTATGCCTAATTATCAGATTGATCATATAGATCAGAAGATCTTGTCTTTTCTCGTAAAGAATGCGAGAATGCCTTTTCTTGAAATTGCACGCGAATGTAATGTTTCAGGAGCTGCCATACACCAAAGGGTAAAAAGGTTGGAGGCAAACGGAGTGATAACCGGCTCCCGTCTTCTTGTAAAACCTCAGGCACTTGGACTGAATGTATGTGCTTATGTCAGTGTATCCCTGTCCGAGGCCAACAAGTATCCTGATGTGATTGAGGCATTCAAGAAGATTTCAGAAATTGTAGAATGTCATTTTGTGACAGGAAAGCATGCTCTGCTGATAAAACTTTATTGCTTCGACCACGATCACCTGATGCAGGTTCTCCTCAACACAATACAGAAGATACCATACGTTCAGCAGACAGAGACGCAGATTTCTCTTGATCAGGCAATAGAACGTCAGGTATGGGTAAAGGAGTACCAGAACACAAGCTTCTCTGCAAGTGTAAAGAAGAAGGCAAAGGAGAATAAAGCCTAGAGCAAAGAAGAAAGAACCGCCTTGGCGATTATCAGGTCATCCTTGGTGGTTATCTTGATATTGAGCCTCTCACCCGGTACATAAGTGAGGGGCTTTCCGTTTTTTTCAACCACGGACGCATCATCTGTAAACATTGTATCATAAGCCTGACCATAAGCTTCCTTAATGATTTCTGAATGAAATATCTGCGGAGTCTGTGCTCCGAAAAGGACAGAACGGTCTACAGAAGATCCTGGAACAGGAACAAGGGCATCCCCTTTTCTTTCAAGTACTTTCAATGTGTCTACGCAAGGAATGACCGGGACAAGTCCCGGCAGATTTTCTGCAGCATCGAACATTTCTGCAATAAACTTCGGCGTAACCAACGGTCTTACTCCGTCATGGACTGCAACCAACGCTCCGTCCGGTACTTTTGCAAGGGCGTTCCGCACAGAATGGAACCTGGTGATTCCTCCTTTGACTATGATCTGAGGACATATGAAATTGTGCTTATAACAATAGTCTTTCCAATATCCCACATGATCTTCAGGAAGCACTGTTATTACAGTGATTTCAGGACACGCCTCGACAAAAACCTCTATTGTCCTTTGAAGAATCGCCTTTCCCGAAAGCTCTAGAAACTGTTTAGGCAAACGTTCCCCCATTCTGGTCCCGCTTCCTGCCGCCATAATTATCACGTATCTTTTCCGTTCCATAGACATTCCGCTGTTTTCCGACAAAAATAGTAAGTTTTTGTCGATATTATTTAATTGTTTTTTTGTAATTTTACCGCCTATTTGAACAAACAGAAAAAGTTATAGAAAAATATGGGATTTTCTTTCTTGACACAAGAACTTGCAATGGATCTCGGAACTGCCAACACCGTAATCTTTCAAAACGACCAGATTGTGCTGGACGAACCGAGCATCGTTGCCATTGACAATAACACCGGTAAAGCCATAGCCCTCGGACAGAAAGCAAAACTTATGCAGGAAAGGGAGAATCCGGGCATCAAGACAGTACGTCCGATGAAGGACGGAGTCATTGCAGATTTCAATGCTGCAGAAATGATGATCCGTGGTTTTATCCGACAGGTCAACAGCAAACGCAGATCAATATTTACACCTAACATAAAAATGGTTGTAGGCATTCCTTCGGGAAGTACTGAGGTTGAGATACGTGCGGTCCGTGACTCTTCAGAACACGCAGGAGGCCGTGACGTCTATCTGATCTATGAGCCTATGGCATCTGCACTCGGTATCGGTCTGGACGTGGAAGCTCCAAAAGGAAATATGGTAGTAGACATAGGAGGAGGTACCACGGAGATTGCAGTAATTTCATTGGGAGGTATCGTTGTTCAGGACAGCATCAAGGTCGCTGGTGACGTATTCACCAACGACATACAGAACTACCTGAAGCAGCAGCACAACATAAAGGTCGGCCAGATTACAGCAGAAAAGATCAAGATCGCCATAGGAGCAGTAATTCCTAATCTGGAAGAGGAACCTGCCCCATATGCCATCACAGGCCCGAACCTTATGACAGCTCATCCTGTTCATGCGACAATCACCTATCAGGAGATAGCTCATTGTCTGGACAAATCCGTGGCCAGAATAGAAAGTGGCATCCTTCATGTCCTGGAGCAGACTCCTCCGGAACTTTATTCTGACATCGTGGAAAACGGTATTCATCTGGCAGGAGGCGGATCATTGCTGAGAGGACTTGCCAAACGCCTTACAGAAAAGGTCAACATACCTTTCTACGTAGCGGAAGATCCGCTTAGAGCCGTAGCCAGAGGAACATGCCTTGCCCTGAAGAATACTGAGAACTACACATTCCTCATGAGATAAAGCCTTGAGGAAGAACAATTTCATAAAACCTCTGATCAATGCAGCTATCTTCATAATCCTGGAGATAGCTGCATTGAATATGCTTCGCAATAGCGGGCCGCTTCAGGATACATGGTTTTCAAAAGGCACCCATGCGGTGATGGGAACCATCTGGGGAAGCACACAGAACATCAAGAACTACTTCTCATTGAGAAGCACAAACGACCAGCTGGCTCTTGAAAATCATGCCCTGCGTACAAGAATAAAAGCGTTGGAAACATTCATTTCAGACAGCATCAGGATTGCTGAAGCCGGAAGAAACGGCCTGGCCGGGGGATTCCGGTACATTCCTGCAACTGTGGTAAAGATCAGCAACAACACCCAGCACAACTATATGATTATAGGCAAAGGCTACGCAGACGGCATCAATACCGGATGCGGAGTCATTACCGGAAAGGGAGCTGTGGGAATCGTGGATGCTGTCGGAAAGAACTTTTCGTACGCCAGATCCTTCAAGAACCACAACATGAACATCAGCGCCAGACTCGGAAAGAACGGAGCAGCAGGCCCTCTGACATGGGATGGGACAAGCAGGTCCGGAGGCATACTCAAAGAAATACCGCATCATGTAATATTCTCTCCGGGAGATACGGTCTATACAAGCGGATATTCTTCGATTTTTCCCGCAGACATTCCTCTTGGGACTGTGGGTGGAGCAAAAGTAGTCAATGGCGCAACGTATGAAATCGAAGTCAAGCTGTTCGAGGATTTCGGGGCATTAAGATATGTGACCGTAGTAGAGAATACAAGCAAAGACGAAATGACACAATTGGAGGAAGCACAATGAAGATGAGTCAGAATTTCTGGGTTTTGTTTTTTATGCTGCTGATATGTCAGATTGTTCTCTGCAATTACGCATATCTCGGTCCTTATATCATGCTGACAATGCTGCCGGCCATCATATTCTGCATACCATTAAGCGTAGGAACGGCAGGAGCTATGACCATCGCTTTCGCAAGCGGGCTTGCAGTTGACTGGCTTTCAGAGGGACTGATAGGACTCAATGCGGCATCAGCAGTACCTGTTGCTCTTGCCAGAAAGCCGGTAATACGGTTCTTCCTTGGGGAGGACATCATAACGCGCAAGGATACTTTTTCATTCAAGAAAAATGGTATCGCCAAGATATCGGCTGCCCTACTGGTCTGCACAGCCATATTCCTTGGTATCTACATCTATCTGGACGGCGCAGGAACAAGACCGGTATGGTTTGATATATCCCGTTTCGGAGCATCGCTTCTGTGCAACATGATCCTTGCACTGATTGTGACAGGCACACTTACACCTGACGACAGAAGATAAGGAGAAAGAAATGAAGCTTAACAGGGAGAATAAACTGCTTATCGGGCTATGTACGGCTGCTGCAATACTGATAGCCAAGTTATTCAGCATCCAGATTCTTGATGAGACATATAAACTCGATGCCAACAACAATTCAATGGTTTATTCCACCATTTATCCCACCAGAGGAATCATAAACGACAGAAACGGAAACATTCTGGTAGGAAACAAGGTGGCATATGACCTGATGGTAACTCCCAAGGAAGTGGAAGAGTTCGACACCACTTTATTAGCCAAAGTACTTGGAGTCTCTCCTGAGTTCATCCATGAAAAGATGCAGGACTACCATAAGAACCGCAAGAGAATAGGATGGCAGTCAGTGGTCATGATAAAGCAGATGCCTCAGGAAATCTATATGAAGTTTGCAGAAACAGCATATCGCTTCCCTGGATTCAGAGGACAAGCCAGAAGCATACGCGAATACCCTTTCAATGCGGGAGGGAACCTTCTCGGCTATGTATCCGAAGTAGACGCATCCTACCTTAAAAGGCATCCGGATGAATACAAGTCAGGAGACTATGCCGGAAAGACTGGAATTGAAGCGGCAAGAGAGAAGGAACTTCGCGGAGAAAAAGGATACAACATCATGCTGCGCGACTCCAGGAACAAGATCATGTCCCGCTACAACAACGGAGAAGAAGACAAGGAGGCTATTCCTGGAAAGGATATCACCACAACTATCGATGCCGGGCTTCAGCACTACGGACAGATGCTTATGAACAACAAGGTGGGCAGCCTTGTTGCCATTGAGCCATCAACCGGCGAAATTCTGACAATGGTATCAAGTCCAGGTATCGATGTTGAAATGCTGGCAGACATAGGCAGACATTATGGAGAGATTTCCACAGACCCGTACAAGCCTATGTTCAACCGTGCAGTACAGGCCCCTTATCCTCCGGGATCAGTATTCAAGCTGGTAAATGGTCTGATTGGGCTTCAGGAAGGTGTAGTTTCGACAAACACACACTATCCATGCAGCATGGGATACAAATTCGGCAAGAACAAACTAGGGTGCCATGCTCATAAATCTCCTTTAAGTTTTGAAGAATCCATCATGATGTCATGCAATGCATACTATTGCTACATCTTGCGGGATCTGCTGGAAAACAAGAAATATGCTTCCATCGCAGAAGCGACGGATAAATGGAAGGAATACGTACAGAGCTTCGGATTCGGGCAGAAGCTTGGCAGTGACTTTCCCTCCGAACTCGGTGGCTTCATTCCTGACTCAAAGTACTATAACAAAGTATATGGCAAGGGAGGATGGAAAGCGACAACTGTCATTTCCTTATCCATCGGACAAGGTGAGATAGGATGTACTCCGCTTCATCTTGCAAACCTATGCGCAACCATAGCAAACCGCGGATTCTACTATATACCTCATATAATAAAGGATTCCGAACATGTGGCAATAGACCCGAAATACAAGGAGAAGCATTACACAATGGTAGATACGACCCATTTCCCTAAGGTCATAGGAGGAATGTATCGTGCAGTAAACAGCGGATTCGGTTCCGGCGGTACTGCAAGCATTGCTGCCGTAGAAGGGTTGGATATATGTGGAAAGACAGGTACGGCGCAGAATCCACACGGACACGATCACTCGGTATTCATCTGCTTTGCCCCCAAGGACAATCCTAAAATTGCTGTTGCTGCCTACGTGGAGAACGGAGGATTCGGAGCATCTTATGCCGCCCCGATAGCTTCCCTCCTGACAGAGATGTATCTTAACGGGGAAATAAGTCAAAAACGCAAGTCTCTCGAACAGAGGATGCTGGAAGCAGACCTTATGGACAGAGTAAAAGTCAGATAGAAATGAGAGACGCAGGAGGACATAGAGGAAGAGGACTGGTCAGGACAATTGACTGGAGTCTTGTCATCTGCTGGCTGGTCATGATCCTTATCGGATGGGCCAACATATATGCATCAGTACATTCATCTGATCCGTCGTCCATCTTTGATTTTTCAAGCAGAAGCGGGAAACAGTTCGTATGGATGATTACTGCAATGGGAATAGCTCTGCTCATTCTTTTTGTAATTCCTCCCCGCATCTATGAAGGTTTCTCTCTACCGATATACGTATTGGTGATAGGACTGCTGGTTTCGGTAATATTTCTTGGGATAGAGGTCAAAGGCTCCAGATCATGGTTTGCTTTCGGACCGATAAGGTTCCAGCCTGCGGAGATTTCAAAGATAGCCACATCACTGCTGCTGGCAACCTATATGAGTCAGCTCGGATACAGGATAGGACGGATGAAGGATTTCCTGATTACAGCAATGATAATCCTGCTGCCGATGATGATCATAGTGCTTCAAAGCGAGACAGGATCTGCTCTTGTATATGTGGGATTCATTTTCATGCTTTACAGGGAAGGGCTTTCAGGATGGCTGATATTCATGATCGGCATGGCTATCCTGCTGTTCATACTGACTCTGACAGCTTCACCGTACATCGCGATCCTGACTCTTATTGCAGTAGCGTCATTATGTATCTGTCTCTACTCAGGTAGAGCCAGATGGTGGATATTCATAGGCATTCCCCTGATAACCCTTTTCGCGTTTTTACCGGAAATAATGGAACGGATAATCCAGGCTACGGTTGCACCGGATGTCCTTGACGCACTGTCCGAAGGAACAGAAGGTGTAGAAGTTCCGTTCATCATGAAAGTCAAACCTTTGTATATTCTGCTCGGCTTCACCGGAATTTCACTACCATTTGCAGCATTCCAGGCATTCAGAGAAAGAAACACCTTCACACATCTGGCAATCATCTCCCTCATAGCAGGAGTGATGCTGGTATTCTCTGCCGATTTCATATTCAATGTAGTCTTACAGGACCATCAGCGAAAGAGAATAGAAGTGCTTCTGGGAATGAAAGAAGATCCGTCCGGAGTAGGATACAACGTGAGACAATCCATGATTGCAATAGGCTCAGGTGGAGCATTCGGCAAAGGATACCTCAACGGTACCCAGACCACATACGGTTTTGTGCCTGAACAAAGCACAGACTTCATATTCTGCACCATCGGTGAAGAATGGGGATTCATGGGTTCGGCTGCCGTAATCCTCCTATATGTATTCCTCATCTGGAAAATCATCAAGAATGCTGAAAAAAGCAGGGAAGCTTTCACTCGGATCTATGGATACTGCGTTGCCTGCTGCATCTTCATGCACCTTTTCATCAACATAGGAATGACCATAGGTCTGATGC
This sequence comes from Bacteroidales bacterium, assembly GCA_017442315.1. GTDB lineage: Bacteria > Bacteroidota > Bacteroidia > Bacteroidales > UBA932 > Cryptobacteroides. Next base: position 5,977 of record JAFRZX010000005.1, on the reverse strand, counting down.
CTGTCATCGGTATTCCGCTACCATTTATAAGCTATGGCGGCTCGTCCCTGTGGGGATTCACCGCCATGCTGTTCATCTTCATTGCCTTGAACCGCAATGAAAGGAAATATTTCTAACGCACCGGAAACCACCGGTACTGAAAGGCTCACACGCCTTGTCAAAAACCGTAGAGATACTTGTGCTGCTCTGGTGTAAGTGTATCTATTTCACATCCCCAGTAGGCAAGCTTGCGTCGCGCAACTTCCTGATCTATTTCAACAGGAACATCATTTACCATATTTCCCGGATCTCTAGAAACCTTATCTCTGTTTTCCACCAGATATCTGGCACTGAGAGCCTGGATTGCAAACGACATATCCATGATTTCCGCCGGATGGCCATCTCCAGCTGCAAGATTGACAAGCCTTCCTTCAGCTATTACATATATCTTGTTACCGTTGTCCAGAGTATACCCGACAATATTCTTACGAGCCGGCTTCACTTCCTTTGCCATCTTACGAAGACCAGCCACATCCACCTCGCAATCAAAGTGACCGGCATTGCAGCAGATAGCTCCATCCTTCATTTTCAGAAAATGCTCCTTCACTATTACATTATCACAACCTGTCACCGTCACAAATATATCTCCCAAGACAGCAGCCTGCTCCATCTTCATCACCTTGAATCCGTCCATGACAGCTTCCATAGCCTTTACAGGATCCACTTCCGTAACAATAACTTCAGCTCCCAATCCTTTGGCTCTCATGGCAACGCCCTTGCCGCACCATCCGTAACCGGCAACGACAACATTCTTTCCGGCCACAATAAGGTTGGTCGTACGGTTTATGCCATCCCACACAGACTGACCAGTACCATATCTGTTATCGAACAGATGTTTGCAATCTGCATTATTGACAAGCATCATAGGGAACTTCAGTTCCTTTGCCTTATTGAGCTGGACCAACCGTAAAATACCGGTGGTAGTCTCCTCGCATCCTCCGATCACAGCAGGAATAAGATGGGTATACTCGGTGTGCATAAGATTGACAAGATCACCACCATCGTCTATTATGACAGCAGGTCCGACCTCCAGAACCTTTCTGATATGCGCCTCATACTCCTGAGCTGTTGCATCATACCATGCAAACACATTCAGGCCAGCTTCCACAAGGGCTGCCGCCACATCATCCTGAGTTGAAAGAGGATTGCTGCCGGTAACATACATTTCTGCCCCTCCTGCAGCCAGAACTTCACACAGATACGCTGTCTTTGCCTCAAGATGTACAGAAAGTGCTATCTTGAGACCTTTGAAAGGAAGAGTCTGTCTGAATTCTTCTTCAAGTCCGTTAAGAAGAGGCATGTGATGTTTGACCCAATCGATCTTCAACCGTCCTTCATGCCACAACTGTGGATTTCTGATTTCGCTTGCCATAATCATTTCTTTTTGATCCGGGCGCAAATATAACTTTTTTTTAGCCACAAAAAACGATTTTTTACCACAACGGCCTTGTTTTGACAAATTGATCTTCGATTATTTGTGGTTTTTGACTCTGTTCTATTAATTTTGCAGGATATAGACGTTGTTTTCCAAAACAACACAAAACTGCTTAAATATTTAATCAGCTCCTAAAAACATTTATCATGGAACTTCTCAAAGGAAAAGTTGCGCTCATAACTGGAGCGACCAGAGGAATCGGAAGGGCGATTGCACTTAAATTCGCAGAAGAAGGTGCTGACATCGCTTTCACATACAGATCTCAGCAGGAAGCCGCCATCTCCCTGGTCGCTGAAATCGAAGCGATGGGTGTAAAAGCCAAGGCATATGCTTCAGATGCAGCATCTTTTGAAGATGCACACCATGTGACAGATGACATAAAAGGGACATTCGGACACATTGACATACTTGTAAACAATGCCGGTATAACAAAAGACGGCCTGATGATGAGAATGGACGAATCACAATGGGATTCTGTCATTGCCACCAATCTTAAATCCGCATTCAACTTCATCCATGCATGTACGCCTATAATGGCGCGCCAAAGGTCAGGCAGCATAATCAACATGACATCTGTCGTAGGTATTTCAGGTAATGCCGGACAATGCAACTACGCCGCATCAAAAGCCGGACTCATAGGACTATCCAAATCCATAGCCAAGGAAATGGGACCTAGAGGCATCAGGTCCAACTGCATCGCACCGGGATTCATTGCAACCGACATGACTGGTGCTCTTCCTGAAAACATCAGACTGGAATGGGAAAAGCAGATTCCGATGCGGAGAGGAGGCACTCCGGAAGACGTTGCAAAGGTAGCGCTGTTCCTTGCAAGCGACCTTGCCGGTTATGTTACAGGACAGGTAATCAACTGCTGCGGAGGCATGAACTGCTGATTTTTCCTTTTTTTATATAGATTTTTCTTTTTTTTATTCAGGTTGATATTAATTTTTACGTCCTTTCTGAAATATGAAAGGACTTTTTTATGTATTGGAAATTCTGCTGCCCCGCACATGCCTGGTCTGCGGGGAAAGGCTTATTGCAGCAGAAAAAGACATATGTATGCATTGCCTCGCAGATATGCCGCTTACTTACTTCTGGACCCTGGCACACAACCCCATGGCTGACCGGTTCAACCACAACATCCAGAAAGGGATGGAGGAAGGTGGATTCGAGCCATACGCATATGCAGCAGCCTTATTCTTCTACAGCGAAGATACCCGGTACAGCAACATTCCCAAAAGCATAAAGTATCAAGGAGCCCTCAATGCAGGAACACGGTTTGCGGCCATGTTGGGACAAAAGATCGCCTCAACGGATCACTTCCGCGATGTAGACATCATCATACCCGTGCCGCTACACTGGAAAAGAAAATGGGACAGAGGATACAACCAGGCAGAAATCATTGCAAGAGGTATCAATTCGGTTATGAATGTGCATGTACGGACAGACCTGCTGGTACGACGACGAAGGACACAGACACAGACAAAACTGAACATCGAGGAAAAGGCAGCAAATGTCAGCGGATCTTTCCAGGCCAAAGCCCTTGCCATTCCTTCTACCGTCAGACACATACTTCTGGTAGATGACGTATTCACAACCGGAAGCACGCTGCATGCCTGCTTCGTCGCCCTGCGGAAAGTGTTCCCGCCGAGCGTGAGAATCAGCGTGGCGACTCTGGGGTTTGTTGGAGGAGCGTAACGCTCTCTTTGTCGATCTTAGGCAACAGTCGGGAGAGTTGGGCGGCACTGTGGTCGAGCCGCCCATACTCGCTCGATCTGTAATCGGCGGATCCCGTTTATTCCGCCGATGGTGCCCTGCCAACCACTATTCTGCCTCCAGAATCCTCAACCGGCCAGAAAATCGACATTATCTCTGGCTGCAGAGGATTAAACATCTTCAACTTCCAAGAAAAGGCCTGTTTTTCTGGAAGTTAAGGACAAATGAGCGGCAACTTCCAAGAAACAGGGCATTTTTCTGGAAGTTGCTCAAATGGATAAACATAAAATATATGAAGAAAGATTTTAGTGCTCTGAATTTTACAGAGAAAGAGAAAATTTGTGAAAGGATATTTATCTCTAATGGGCCGTATTGGCACATCTACACTGACGGAACCAAGATGCAGAACATCTTCTGTTGTGAGCAGGACTTTAAGACTGGAATGTGGTGTCTGGCGGCAGCACTTCATTTGTGTGAAGATGTGCATCTGCTCACATTCGAGTTAATGGGTAATCACGTTCACCTTATACTCGCAGGCTTACGCGAAGCTTGTATCAAAACATTTGATCTATTCTTAGCTAGACTACAAAAGGCATTCCCGAAAAGAGAACGTGCTATCGATTGGAGCCAATTCAAAATGGAAATCCTCCCAATTGAAAGACTTCAGACACTGCGCAATGAGATTATCTATGCCAATCGCAATGCATTTGTAGCCAACCCGGATTATACTCCGACCTCCTACCCTTGGGGAGGTGGTTGTGCATATTTCTGCCCTTGGATTCAACATCTCAAGACTAGTTCTTTTGGAGAGTTACCCATCCTGACACAAAGAGGAATCCTCCACACAAGAGACATCTCACAATTCTCAGGCTTAAGAGCAATCGACTCCATGCCCTTCATTCCTTCTTTCTGTGACATAAAACTTGGAGAAAGCATGTTCAGAGACGCCCGGAGCTACTTCAACTCACTCTCACGCAATGCAGAGGCATTCAGCCAGATAGCATCAAGGCTAAAGGACTCCGTATTCCTCACCGACGAGGAACTCTACTCAGTCATCTGCTCGCACATCAGCAAGGAGTATTCTGTCAAGACGCCCGTTCAGCTCAGCGCACAGCAGAAAATTGACACCGCGCGTCACATGCACTTTGACTACAACGCCTCCAACCAGCAGCTCAGAAGAATGCTACGGCTCGAACTCTCAATCCTTGAAGAAATCTTTCCTTAAGTTCCTGTCACAAGAAGGGGTGTGGGGTCATGAATCCTTCAGGACAATGCTTTCCTTGGGTACAAAATAGTAGCGGACAAGATCCGATGCTACAGTCCGGTCTGATGCCACAACTTTATCTGCCCATATCAAGGCGACCTTCAAGGCAAAGTGGTGAAAGTGGCGCTGGAACCAGTTATACGGATGGTCTCTGTCGCTTAGAAAACTCAAATCATTGACTTCTACCACTTTATTACCATCGCTATCTCTATATATCTTCACCGTACTAAGAAGCTGTTTTAATTTTTATAAAGGTATGTTCAAGGATAGATTTTCTGACTTTCTGAAAAGGACAGCAAGGGCTGTCTGACTGAAAAATATCAGGAAACATATACCAAACAGAGCTGTAAAAGAATCTTTGAGAAACTTTTAAACAGCTTCTGAACCGTTTTGCACAAATTTAATTCATTTTAACGAAATTTACACTATCTTTGCGGACGGATTGCTTTGGTGGTGGAATAGGTAGACACGCGGGACTTAAAATCCCGTGGCCAGAAATGGCCGTACGGGTTCGATTCCCGTCCGAAGCACGTTAATAGCCCTCCTAGATAACTAGGATGGCTATTTTTATTGATTTGCTCCAGATTTGCTCCAAAGGTATTGAGCATAAGTATAAAATTATGACAGCCGCCTATAGTACAGGAGATAAGAATATCAGATCATTTCCTGGTACTCCGGAGAGTTCCCAACTCTCGCCGATATTCTTCTGATCGGTATCGATTGCTTTATATTGGCGCAATTTATCACCACCCCATATCATTGATTTGAGTATGGGGTTGAATTTTAGAGGCTACATATTTAATAACGATTTACTTTCTATACTTCCAATTAAGCACAGGAAGGAGGAACGAGATCACAGATGCTACAATCCAGAAGATTGCAACCGGGGTGAAGTCGTACTGGGTGGCCTGGACCATCTGGCCGGTAGCTTCATCGAGGGTTTCAACAAGGGTTGAGTTGCCGTCGATGAGCCAGCCGCTGACAACATCCTGAATGCCGGCAGCTACGTAAGAAGCCATACCTACCACACCAAGAGCCGCGCCTGTCGCCTTACGAGGCACGATGTCCACTGCCATAAGACCGCCGAGGAAGCAGATCAGCACTCCTATCGAGATACCGAAGAGGACCATCGCAGTGATGTTTACTGCCCACGAGTTGCCTCCGAAGAGGAAGAGGGCAAGGGCTACGGAGTTCATCGCTCCGAAGATGAATGCAGGGACATAACGGTCAGAACGGAAGAGTTTGTCTGACACCCAGCCAGAGAGGACGGTACCGAAGATTCCGAGAAGTGCGTTCACGGATATGATTGTAGTTGCCTCTGTGAGCGAGAAGCCTTTCTGCTCCTGTAGGAACAGTACTCCCCAACCGTTGATTGCATATCTTGCGATATACATGAATGCCGATGCACCAGCAAGAATCCACACTGCAGGGGTCTTGAGAACCAGTTTCTGAAGTGCTCCGGTGGACTCTTCCGCCTCATCAGCTGAAGTCTTTTCATGTGCCATCTCCTCGACTGCAGGGAG
>JAFRZX010000056.1 GCA_017442315.1 Bacteroidales bacterium | reverse complement strand
GGTTTCGTATATTTCATCATCGTCTTCAAGTTCTGACAGATTCTCCACCACTTCAAGCGGAGCGCAAGAGCGTATGGCATAATCAATAAGTTCTTCCTTGGTCGCCGGCCAAGGTGCATCATCAAGATGATATGCAAGTTCAAGTGTCCAATACATAAATGATGTTGGTTTAAGAATCTTTATTTATGAATATTCTGCGTCACATATCGCTACTCTGGAGTAAGCGAATGTCTTGAAATAACCGTTGTGATTGAAGAGGCTGAACATAATCCACACGTATGTATATATGTTGCTTACCTTTCTGACAATCTGAGGCATAGGGATCAGTCCTCTCAAGAACACCAATCCCACATTAACAGCCATCAGGAAGTTCAGGAACCATTTCGTTTCCCGGAAATCAACGTGATTTGAGGCCTTTTCTTCGATGTTTATATATGCTGTTGAGCGGAATGAAGGGAATACATTCTGAACGGTCACCTTGCAGGGACCAGGTTCCACTTCTATTTCAACCTCCTCTCCTGTGAGCACGCCGGAGTGTTTGCCGTTCACATATATGTCTCGACGAGATCTGCGGTTCCACCAGTTCCGTCCTATTTCTGTGATCTTTAGTTTTGCCATTATATATGATTCATTAAATATGCTGTTTGTGATTCGGATGCTGCTGATGCCGGAGCCTTTACAAATGAGAATACAAGAAGTCCAAGCCAGATAATCAGCAAGACAATCCATAATATCTTCTTCCATTTCTTTTGTGAGAGCCACCAATATTTGCATTGTGCCTTGAAAACACACCAGTCTGCATGAATTTTCTCTCCCCAAAGTTTGAATCTTCCTGCTTTGGATCTGGCATTTTGTTTTTTCGTGCGGATATTAAGGACTCTTACTGCTATTTCTTCCGTCACTTTCTTGCCCGATATACCGGCAATTATCCTTATACGGAATTTCCCTTTGCAGTTCGGTATGGCAATCCTTGTCGATCCTCTGTCGGACACTATTATCTTGTCTGTCTTGTGTCCGGAGTCAAAAGTCAGTATCAGAGAATCAGGACATACCTGACAGTCCCATCTGATATCGATAAATTCTCCTTCCTTCGCCGACTTTCTGTCTGTTTCCAGTTTTAATTGTTTCTTCATTTTGTCTTATCTTGTCAATGCCGGATATGCAATTCATTAGCCAGACGGACAAAGAAGCGACCTATTGAATAATGGTGATACAGTATTGCATATCAAATTGGACTGTGCCGGCAAATAACCTGATATGGATTATCCAATAATTCACCACTAATGTTCAAAAGGTCGCTTAATGTGCGGTTTCCGGCATAAAGGGACAGATTTTTGTATTCAAAAGGCGTAAAACGAAATATGGCGTCATTAGAGGATTTTAAAGTAAATATAAAGACTATAAGGGAGAAACTTCCGGCATCAAGTCAGATGGGCATTGATGAGGATTTCTGTCTGATGGACATCCGGTATGACGAGCGGCAGGAAAATTTCGGTTATCCGTGCAGACTGGATGGTAATGTGATGATTTTCTGCATCAACGGGTCTGTCAGAATGTCGGTCAATCTGAATGAATATGAAATTCGGAACGGAGAACTCATCATATGTACGGCAGGAGATATCGTGAAGGTGTCGCGTCCGGATGCTTCCGATGCCGGAAGCTGGCATTTTGTAATGCTGGCAATGTCGCACAGATTCGCATCTGATCTCAGGGTCGATTTCAAACGTATTCTCAATGAGGGCATCATCCCTTTAAGCACCCCTGTGATCAAACTTGACGAGAGGGTTCAGGAGATACTAGGCGACCACCTGAAACTGATAGCACAGGTGACTTCCTGCAAAGGTGAACTTTATAAGGATTCCGTGCGATCTCTGGTTTCTTCGCTGGTGTCCGTTCTTGGAAATCAATGGTTTGCCGAGGTGGGAAATATGAAATCGCGAAAAAGGACCGGAGCCGATGCAAGAAGCAACCACAAAAGACTTGTATTCGAACAATTCCTGAAACTCGTAGCAGAGAATTATTCTTTACAAAGACAGGTGGGATTCTATGCTGACAAATTATGTCTGAGCCCGAAATATCTTTCAAAACTGGTAAAGGAAGTATCCGGCAAGCCGGCTCCTGAATGGATAGACTCTTATGTGATGCTTGAAGCCAAGCACCTTCTGAAATATTCTCATATGCCGATAAAGGAGATTGTATATAGACTGCATTTCCCGAACCAGACTGTCTTCTACAAATATTTCAAGGCGCATACGGGAATGACTCCTACCGATTACAGAAACTCTTAGTGTCAATAATAGATATGGAACAGAACAATGCAGATGCAGTAAGGATACAGACTTCGGTCCTTAATGCTCTTGAAAAGAAAGTATTGATATGGTTGGCGCAGCGGCAGCCAAGATGGGTGACATCCGATATGCTTACGTATATAGGTGTATTCGGAGCGGTAGTTATAGCAGCCGGATACATCCTGGCTTCGCGAAACATCAATTTCCTGTGGCTCAGTTCTCTGGGCTTCATCATCAACTGGTACGGAGATTCGCTGGACGGAACTTTGGCCAGAGTCAGGAAGACGCAACGCCCGGTATACGGCTATTACCTTGACCATACGGTTGATGCCATCAATGAAGTGATGATCTTCGTTGGAGTCGGTCTGTCCGGACTGATGCATATGGAAATTGCCCTGCTGGCCTTGGTGATGTACCTTCTGATGACAATAAACGTGAGCATAAACGCCCATCTAAAGAAAGAATTCAAGTTGACATACGCAAGTATGGGACCAACTGAGTTCAGAATCATAATGATCATCATCAACACGCTGTTTGCCACTATAAGTCCTTTAAGGGAATTCTCACACAGTTTCACTATATGTGGCAGTGAATTTACCTTCAAGGCTCTGGACTACATCGGCGTAGTGATAGTACTGATCCTGGCACTTATGCATTTAATGACAGTCCGCAAGGATATAAAGGACTATGCCGAGATGGATCCTATACCTCAAAATGACTAAAACAATTATGGAAGTGACCCTGAGATATGTTGTTTTACTGGTACTGATTCTTGGTACCATACTCGTCATCGTATCCGAGAACAGGAATCCGGTCAAGACTATTGCGTGGTGCATGGTCCTGATATTCCTGCCAGTAATCGGTCTGACCCTGTATATACTCTTCGGAATGGACAACAGACACAGACAGCAGATAAAGGAGGAAGATCTGAGCCGTCTGAAAGGAATTACAGAGATAACCCAGAGCGATGAGATTGTTTCTGAACTGCCAGTCCAACATAAGCCATTGGCTGATATGCTGTATAAGATGAACAGGTCTTATCCGTTAAGCGGAAACAATGTTGAAATAATGACTGACTTTCAGCCAATGTCTGACAGACTTATTGCTGATATAGAAAATGCCCGTCACCACATAAACATCCTTTTCTTCAAGTTCGAGGACGACGCCGCAGGGAGACGAATTGCAGATGCCTTGATCCGGAAAGCGAAAGAAGGTATTCAGGTTAGGCTGATATATGATGAAGTCGGCAATCTGACAGTCCCGAGACGATTTTACAGAAGCCTCAGGAAACATGGCATACAGGTAAGAGGATTCATAAGGATATTCCTGCCGATACTGTCACATGACTACAACTCACGTAATCACCGCAAGGTCGTTGTGATAGACGGAAAGGTGGGATATATGGGAGGAATGAACATAGCACAGAGATATGCCGAAGGACTGAAATGGGGTATATGGAGAGATACGCATATGAGAATCACGGGACCGGCAGTCTCCGAATTGCAGACCTCGTTCCTGACGGACTGGAAATTCACGAAAGGAAAGGAACCGGATATTGTCCCAATGTATCCATACAATCCTCCTTGCGGAAATACGCTTATGCAGGTAGTCACAGGCGGATCGATGGATAAGTGGAATGTGATGATGCAGGCATATATGACCGCCATCGCATCGGCGCGCAGTTATGCATATCTTCAGTCACCGTATTTCATACCTCCGGAGCCTATAATGAAGGTTCTTCAGAACTCAGCTCTCAGCGGAGTGGATGTCAGAGTAATGATTCCTTATCGTGGAGACAGGGGCGTACTTCCGCCGTGGGCTTCGCGTTCATATATCAAGGAGGCATTGAGCGCAGGGATCAAGATATATCTTTACAGGAAAGGCTATATGCACGCCAAGACTCTATTAATTGACGATAGTTTTGTAACAATAGGTTCCACAAACATAGACTCCAGAGGTTTCGAGCAGGACTTTGAGATCAACGCCTTCATGTACGACGAGGGGCTGGCGACGCAGCAGCGTGAGATATTTCTCGAAGATCAGAAGGATGCACAGCTGATAGACCCGCTCGAATGGGATAAACGTCCGCTAATAGACAAGGCTAAGGAGTCTGTTGCCAGAGTTTTTTCACCGTTGCTGTAAGCATTCGCTATCTGCCTTTCTTACGTGTAAACAGTTTGAACAATTCGCTCAGGGCGAGTACAATCTTCGCCTTCCCCGACCCCGACGACAGATATAGAGAGCTGAAGGTGCTGGATAATATGGATATCGTCATATGAAATATTTTCTGTAAGTGTTGTATTAACATGCTTAACTCGTCCACTCAAAGAATCATAGTCACCTTCCGAGATCTGGAGTTCTGCATCGAGACCTTCATCTTTAGATCTGAAGAGAGTGATGAAGATGGCGTTCGATCACGCAATCAACTTCATTGTTCATAGACAATAAAAATAAGAAATACCTTGTTTTTATTGTCTACAAGTATTAAATTTGTCTCGCATAATTACGAAACGCTATGAAGATTTTGACAAGAAAGCACTACGCAGACAAAGTAGATTCATGGATCGGGAAAGGCAATATCATTGTACTTGTGGGGCCTCGTCGTGT
>JAFRZX010000055.1 GCA_017442315.1 Bacteroidales bacterium | reverse complement strand
TCGATCAGAAGCTGTATTCTGAAGACGGCCTGGATATTCTTTAATGACAGCGTATAAGGAGATTTCATATGAAAAAGAAAGTAATAGCAATCATTCTTATAATTGTAGTAGCCATTTTGGGATTGGCATTCAAGGATAATCTGATCCGTACTTATGTTGCATTATGCCATGAGGATCTGGAAGCATACGCAGTTCGGTTCTTAGACGGCGATGAAAGGACATCAAGCAAATACGGAGTTTGGAAGACATATTCCTATCCCGACAGTGGTATGGTTGAATTTCATACAGGAGGCTGGGGTCTTGCTCCCAGCGCAACATACAAAGGCTTTTACTACTCCGCTGACAATACACATCAGTTATTCTCTGCTGCTTATGAAGATAAAGCATCCATGGAAATAGATGGGGACAATGCAACCTGGACCGATGGCACAGATAATCATGGAGTATCCATTCGAATTACAGAAAATTGGTTCTGGTTCGAGGCATCCTTCTAAATAATTACTGCCAATAGACTGATAGAATCAATGAGGTGGCACTGTGAAAAGACTTTTTTCTATCCTGTTTGTACTGCTCATAGTGGCAGGCATAACCGGCTGCAAAAATACAGAGGATGATGTGCTGCATCTTGGTTTGAATGCAATCATTGTTGAGATTGATCACCAGCAACAGCTTATTTATGTTTCTGACACAGAACATGAGGATGTTTTTGGCAGGCGAGCTGTAATTGACTGCAGCAAGGCTATCGAACGGGACAGCATCTTCTATGTGGACTACGATAGTGATACCACGGATAATCTCCGATTCATCGAATTTGAGGATCTGATGGTAGGGGATATGATCATTCTGGGTATCTATGAAAGTGAATTGAACGGAACGGATGCCATCCATGTTGAAGACATTCAGTTGTCTACGCAAAGGCTGGACTGAAGTGCCTCTCAGGTCATAGAAAGCGAGGTGTGACATGAAAAGGATTATTTCTATTGCAATATCATGTTTGTTGATTGCCGCTCTGGTAGGCTGTGCAGGTTCTGCTGAAGATACAGAAAGTGGAGCCGTGGTATACTCCATGAGTGGAAGCAACGATCTGTTTGAAATTTCCAATGGAGTTATCGTACTGGGTGAAGAGGAAGAGGTATTTGACGGTGGCGATTTGAAGGTACTCCAGGAGGATCTATTTTCGGATGTTACCTCCTACACCTGTAGCTTTTACGTCATAACAAGTGGTGAGAAAAGACCAATTATATCAAACAGCACGGTTGATATGACTGGAGAAACGCTCAATGTAAATGGTGATCTGGGCAGAGCTTCCGGCAATGGTATTCTGATCGGAAATAAGATCAAGTCAGCCGAGGATTTGCAGGACGTCATTTGGTTTGAACTGATAACCACGGATTTGAGCGGTAAGGAAAGCACATACCAGTTACCTCTGGTTTTGAATAAGGTAGCTTGAAAGGGGCAGTGCAGTGAAAAAGGTAATATATTTTACACCTGCAATATTTGGGTTGATGTTCTATTCCTTACTGGCAGTCTTTAGCGGATTCGGTGCGATCCATCCGGCTGTCTGGCTTTGCATTGTGGCGTTGTTTGTATCAGCAGTATTGATGTCCAAAAAGAAATGGTATGGTTGTATTCCTGGTGTTCTAGTTGGTGCGATACTGATTTGGATGAGTTTCCAATCTACTGGTCAGGTAATAGATATAGAAAGACCCTTAGGAATTGCGTTGATTACGTTTTACATATTCTGTGGATATGGTTCTGATAAACGTTAAGAAGCCACGGCTCACTCGATTTTCAGTGGGAGCCGTGGTTTTCCTTTATCCAGGGATAATCAAGGAGTTGATGAAATATTTATTAAGATTTATTCCATACCATTGACAAAAGTTGACTACAAGTGTAGACTATAAATAACAAGACTACATCTGTAGACAGGAGGGCTTATTATGAGTATACCAAAGATTCCAGAAAGTGAATACCGGTTCTGTCTGATAATGTGGGAAAAGGAACCTGTAGCTGCAACGGATATGGTTAAGCTATGCCAGGAGCAGCTCGGATGGAAGCGGACAACTACCTACACGGTTATTAAGCGGCTGGGTGAGCGCGGCGTTCTGAAACTGGAAAACGGTATTGTCACATCACTTGTTTCTAAGGAAGAAGCAGAAGCTTCTGAAATTGAGGATCTGGTGGAGAAGAAGTTCGGAGGCTCTTTGCCTGCCTTTGTTGCTGCCTTTACCAAGCATCAGAATGTTTCAGAACGCGATCTGGACGAACTGCAGCGAATGATCGACCGAATCAGAAGGGGTGAATCAAAATGATCAACCTGATTCTAAAGCTGATGGAAAATGAAGCATTAAAAACAGCGTTCCTGAAGCTTGCCAATATGAGTATCTCAGCCGGATGGCTGGTACTGGC